>NZ_UFWZ01000001.1:2445000-2776054 GCF_900461105.1 Clostridium putrefaciens
GAACCCCCGGCATTTGGATTCGAAGTCCAACGCTCTATCCAGCTGAGCTATGAGCGCATATACACATTTCTCATACTTTTAATTGTTTTTATGAAAAAAAGTTAGTATTTAAACTAACTTTTTTCTGGAGCGGGTAGAGAGAATCGAACTCTCGTAACTAGCTTGGAAGGCTAGCACTCTACCATTGAGTTATACCCGCATATGGAGCGGAAGATGGGATTCGAACCCACGACGTTCACCTTGGCAAGGTGACGCTCTACCACTGAGCCACTCCCGCTTATTTAGTTTTAAATGGTGCAGGTGACAGGAGTTGAACCTGCACGCCGTGAAGCGCTAGATCCTAAGTCTAGTGCGTCTGCCAATTCCGCCACACCTGCATATTTATTTTTTTTGGTGGCTTACCGGGGAATCGAACCCCGGACACCATGATTAAAAGTCATGTGCTCTACCAACTGAGCTAGTAAACCGTTTGGCTGGGATGGCAGGATTTGAACCTACGCATAATGGAGTCAAAGTCCATTGCCTTACCGCTTGGCGACACCCCATCTTTTTTTTATGGGGTGGACGATGGGACTCGAACCCACGACAACCAGAACCACAATCTGGCGCTCTACCAACTGAACTACGTCCACCACAATTTTTCTTGGTGCGCCATCAGGGATTCGAACCCTGGGCACCCTGATTAAGAGTCAGGTGCTCTACCAACTGAGCTAATGGCACCTATGGTGCGTCTTAAGGGATTTGAACCCCTGGCCCACGCCTTAGAAGGGCGTTGCTCTATCCAGCTGAGCTAAAGACGCATTATACATACTCTACAATTATATATTATAATATATATTCTATAATATTGCAAGTATTTTTGGAGCGGGTAGAGAGAATCGAACTCTCGTAACTAGCTTGGAAGGCTAGCACTCTACCATTGAGTTATACCCGCATAAATGGTCGGGGTGACAGGGATTGAACCTGCGACCTCATGGTCCCAAACCACGCGCGCTCCCATCTGCGCTACACCCCGACAAACTGGTGCGCCATCAGGGATTCGAACCCTGGGCACCCTGATTAAGAGTCAGGTGCTCTACCAACTGAGCTAATGGCACTTTTGGTGCGTCTTAAGGGATTTGAACCCCTGGCCCACGCCTTAGAAGGGCGTTGCTCTATCCAGCTGAGCTAAAGACGCATATTTATTTTAGTTTCATATTATAACTTCATATATAAAACTATTGGAGCGGGTAGAGAGAATCGAACTCTCGTAACTAGCTTGGAAGGCTAGCACTCTACCATTGAGTTATACCCGCATATGGAGCGGAAGATGGGATTCGAACCCACGACGTTCACCTTGGCAAGGTGACGCTCTACCACTGAGCCACTCCCGCTTATTTAGTTTTAAATGGTGCAGGTGACAGGAGTTGAACCTGCACGCCGTGAAGCGCTAGATCCTAAGTCTAGTGCGTCTGCCAATTCCGCCACACCTGCATATTTATTTTTTTTTGGTGGCTTACCGGGGAATCGAACCCCGGACACCATGATTAAAAGTCATGTGCTCTACCAACTGAGCTAGTAAACCGTTTGGCTGGGATGGCAGGATTTGAACCTACGCATAATGGAGTCAAAGTCCATTGCCTTACCGCTTGGCGACACCCCATCTTTTTTATGGGGTGGACGATGGGACTCGAACCCACGACAACCAGAACCACAATCTGGCGCTCTACCAACTGAACTACGTCCACCACAATGGTGCGTCTTAAGGGATTTGAACCCCTGGCCCACGCCTTAGAAGGGCGTTGCTCTATCCAGCTGAGCTAAAGACGCATATTTATTTTAGTTTCATATTATAACTTCATATATAAAACTATTGGAGCGGGTAGAGAGAATCGAACTCTCGTAACTAGCTTGGAAGGCTAGCACTCTACCATTGAGTTATACCCGCATAAATGGTCGGGGTGACAGGGATTGAACCTGCGACCTCATGGTCCCAAACCACGCGCGCTCCCATCTGCGCTACACCCCGTTGTGCTTAAGAACTTTGTTCCCCAGCGACATAATTTATTCTACACGATATCTCTTAATACGTCAATAGTTTTTTATTGTTTTTTTGTATTTTTTAATGTTTAAGATATATAATATTCGATAAGATGGCTATATACCAACGCTTATAGACATATAATTTTATTCTAAAAACTATATTTTAATATAACTAATTTATAAAAATCCAATCTAAAATTAGAACTTTAAGCATATATTCTTAAATTTCTATAAAATAAGGACTTATGTTTCCTTCATGCACTTCTATAAAAACAACACCTCTCTTACTATCTCTAGGAATAGATGGACTACCAGGGTTTATTAAATAATTACCATCACTTTGATTTATTTCAAAAACATGAGTATGCCCATATAGACATATTTTACAATTTAATTGAAAAGCTCTACGCTTAATATAATTGGTATCAATTTTAACACCATAATTATGCCCATGAGTCATAAATATTCTATACCCTTCTATATCTACAACCCTCTCACTAGGTATAACATTAGAATAATCACAATTTCCCTTAACACCTATACATATTATCTTTTTATTATAAATTCTATCCTTGATGTACTTTAAGTCCTCTATATTATCTCCAAGGTGTAGTATGTAATCACAATTCTCAACTTTATAAATTATCTTATTTAATACCTCATAGTCTCTATGTGTATCACTTATAATTGCTACTAGCAAGCTTTCTACATCTCCTTTAACACATACAATTTAAATTCACATAAATTATACTTCTACCAATTTCTCTATTTCTAATTTTAATGCTTTTAAAGCTTTCCCTCTATGACTTAACCCATTCTTTTCTTCTTCGCTCATTTCAGCAAAAGTTTTCTTTTTTTCTGGGAAATAAAATAAAGGATCATATCCGAAGCCTTTCCCACCTCTATAATCTTCTATAATATATCCATAAGCCTCTCCTTCTACCACCTTAGAATTGCCCTCATCATCCATCAATGCAATAGCACTTACGAATTTTGCTTTTCTATTTTCACATGATACACCTTTTAATTTTTCTAAAAGTTTTTTATTATTTTCTTCTGAATTTCCATGTTGTCCGGCATATCTTGCTGAATATATTCCTGGCTCATCATTTAAGTACCCTACCACAAGTCCAGAATCATCTGCTAAAACAATAAAGTCTTTTCTATTCCTCTCTTTTAAAATGTAATATATAGATTGAGCCTTTATATTAGAGTTTTCTGTAAATGTAGTGCCTGTTTCTTCCACATCTACTTCTATATCAACTTCTTTCAATGAATAAATATTAACAGGTAGATTCTTTAATATCTCTTTAAACTCTTTTACTTTATGCTCGTTATTAGTTGCTAATATAATATCTTTCACTTTACCTACTCCTATCTAAAATTAAAGTTAAACATCTTTTAAATGTATACCTAAACTATTTACCAGTACCTATCCAAAGACAATCCATTTTTAAAATATCCTTTTGAATATTTATCATTTGTTTTGAACCTTTCTCAGCCAAATGTAATAATTCATCTAAATCTTTTCTTGAAAATGGATTTTCCTCTCCTGTTCCTTGTATTTCTACAAATTCACCATCTTCCGTCATTACAACATTCATATCTACATTAGCCTTACAATCTTCTTTATAGCATAAATCTAATATTTTCTCACCTTCAAATATACCTACACTTACAGCAGTTAAAAAGTTTCTAATTGGATAAACTTTAAAGGGACGTTCTTTATGTATTTTATTTATAGCATCTACTATAGCTATAAACGCTCCATTTATAGCTGTAGTCCTAGTTCCACCATCAGCTTGAATAACATCACAATCTACCCATATAGTCTTTTCACCTATTAATTTAAGGTCTACTACAGATCTTAAAGCTCTACCTATAAGTCTTTGTATCTCCATAGTTCTACCATCTATCTTTAATCTAGATATATCTCTTACCTTTCTCACCTCAGTAGATCTTGGTAGCATATTATACTCACAGGTTATCCACCCTTCACCCTTACCTTTTAAAAATGGAGGGACTTTATCTTCAATTGAAGCATTACACAAAACTTTCGTATCTCCAACTTCTATAAATACTGACCCTTCAGCATATTTAGTATAATCTCTTATTATCTTTACTGGTCTTATCTGATTGTTTTTTCTTCCGTCTATCCTCATACTATTACCTCCACTTTCTAACCTTTTAATTTTAAATGTCCCCTTTGAAATATAAATACAAAGCACTTACATTGTTATCATTTTTTTGTATTTAATCTTTTCTATATATAAATAAACCATCACAAATAATTTTTTTTTACTTAATTATAGATTATGTAGCACTTTTTATCTTTTCATCACATATCCTTTATATAAGGATTATTTTATGAGGTGAAGATTTTGAAATATATTGGTCCATTTTTAAGACTAAACAATTTATCAAAAGAAATGATAGAAAGTCAACTGTTTTATTTTGCAAAAGAATCTACAAAACATATAGTTTTAAACTCTAAATTTGGTATTAACATCCCTTTTAAAGAGCTTAAAATCAAAACATCTTCTAACTTTGATATTAACACATTTAAAGAAAGTTCTCCACTTTTATGTATCTACAAACGCTCTAATACGAAACTTTTAACACACAAAAATAATGTATTTTGGGATGAAGATAGTTTTAAAAAAGAAGTTAATATATCTAGTAACGGATATTTAACTTTATGTTTGTTAGAACTTGCTAATTATTATGAAAAGTTCAAAGATCTAGATAAAGAACTCTATGGTTTATATCACATATACATCAATCTAGTAAAACATCAATTAAACTTTTATTCTTCTTACCTTAGAAATGAAGAAGGATTGTTTGTAGATAAGAAAGATATTTCAGATCCTATAACAAAAGAATTAAATTTCGAAACTAAAAATAAAAAATTTAAATATTCAAATCAAATTTTAATGATGAATTGTTATGCTATTTATAGCATAATTTCTAAAACTGAGGATTCAGATGAATATTACACCTTTTCTAAAGATATTTTAAATATGGTTTTAAGATATAAAGATGAAATTTACAGTTTATCTCTTCATGAAAAGATAAACATATTATCGCTATTAAATATCTACTTAAAATTTGATAATAACAATGATATTTTACTTTTAACCATTGATATTATGGATTTAATCCATGATGAGTTACAAAACTTAAATAATTCAACCTCTATCTCAAATACTTCATTAATTTTTATTACTTCTATATTGTTTAAACACACTACAGGAATTTCAAAATATGAAAACTTTAGTGATGATATCTATAAAGAATTAATTAATCTATGTGACGAAGAAAGATTTGTGCTATCAAAAAAGAACTCTTCCAAGAAAGACATAGATTATAATTCTTATGAAATTTATTTTTATATTTTATCTTTAATATATAAAAACAAGTTTTCTGATGACAAAGAAAGCAATGCTAAATTTGAATATATTTATAGAAAGCATATTCTAAATTCAGGTATAGTATGTAGCTGGCCAGAACCGCCTAATATAAATAGTATAGAACGATACAATAACCACACTTTAAAATCAGAAGATCTAATAGATGAAATTTATTTTAAACTCCCTACTTTACCTACTCCTGAAACCTCTGGTCTCGCTCCTGTTATAATAAAAGATATAAAATATAATGTTAAAAAAGATGAGTTCACTATAAATAAACAAGTATTTGATTCAACAAAATACTTTCAATATTTACTTTATATGATTTATCTTTCTAGCAATTAATAAGAACCTTTTAGTTTCACGAATTTAAATCTAAAAAAGAGTTTTAGATAATATATTATTTATCTAAAACTCTTTTTCTTTCAGCTCTTCATTTAGATCTGTACTTTTCCCTATATTTTTAATGATTATATTTTCATTCCCATCCATACATATACCTTCAATATCATTGTTTTTACATATAAATAAATTATTGCTTGCAATAGGTATTAACGGTAAGTCCTTTTTTAATTCTAATTCTATACCTTTTATAAGTTTATCTTTTACTAAATTATTATTTTCTCCTTTTATCTTAAATAAACTTTTATCTAAAACATCGCTATTATAGCTTATTTCTTTACCATGGGTATTGTACCATGATCTTAAAAAACTTTCTTTGCTTCCGATATGGCTATACTCTACCAATGCCATATCATAGTCCTTTTTGGTCAATTCATTTTGTATGTCATTCTCTTTATAATAATAAATTGTACTTTTTATATTAAATTCTTTTTCTACAATATCTTTTAATGATTCAACTAACAATTTATTTTTCTCATTATCTACACATAATATGTTTATATTATTATTTTGTACAGTTACCAAATCTTTTATTTTGCTATTAGCAGAAAATAAATCATATCTAAGATTAGTATCTTTATTTTCATTTGAAAACACTACTTTTGTACCAGAATCATTAAATATTTCTCCTTTAGCTAGGTTTAAATTAAACCTAGAGCTAACTTGAGTTTCATCTAAAGATGCTAAGAGTGCTTCTTCAATTGCTCGTCTAAAATCTATTTTTGATGCAAAAGGACTTTTAAAATTAAATATTATAGAATTAAAATCTTGAAGAGTTATATATATAATATTTTCTTTAGATTTCAATCTATCTATTTCACTTATGGGTGGAGAAAAAAGTACATCTATTTGATTTGTATCAAACTTTGCCATACCCATTTCTGAATTTGCTACATTATCTAAAATAATTTCTTCAGTTAAAATACTATCTTTATCATAGTAGTTATTATTCTTTTTTAAAACAATTGTATTTTCTCCATCTTTCTGTTTTAAATCCGTGATTTTATATGCACCTGTATAAACTATCTGTTTATAATTTTCTTTCCATGATTTTAATATATCAAAGTTTTTTCTAAGTCTATATTTAGGCTTAGAAAGGGTATCTAGTAACTTGTCATCTCTATAGTTCAATCTTATCTGAAGTGTTTTCTTATCTGTTGATATAATAGCTACTTCCCCTTGATGCTTTTTACCCTTGTTGTAATCTTCTGCTCCAAAAATACTATATAGCTCTGTGATACTTTTAATGTCTTCGCTAGGACTAAGTATTTGTCTAAATAGTTCTACAAAATGTTTTGCTTCAATTGGCTTTCCATCACTCCATGTTATATCTTCTTTTAGAATAAATATATAATTAAGCCCATCTTCACTTATATCCCACTCTTTTGCAAGAGCACCTTTTATCTCACCATTATTATCTTTTTCAACTAACCCATCGAAAATAGCACAGATTAGATCCCCCTCTCTAGAGTTATATGTGTCATTAAAATCTAATCCTTTAGGAATTGATTGCATACCTATAATCACATTATTTCTATCACCCTCAATAACTGCATCCTTCTTTTGAATACATCCTGAAAATGTTAATATAATGGATATGAAAACAAACAACAGTATTCTTTTTTTCATAATCTTTAGCTCCTATACACACCTTTATTATAATTAATATATTATACATTATTACCTAATTTATAAGTTTTAATCATATTTCAATCTGGTATATACCCATAAAATCTTATGTAATTTCTACTTAATCGATCTTTGTGTTTTGAATTCATCATCATCTGTTTTGATATAAACTTTACACTATCTTCTAATATTATTTTAAAAGGTAACTTTTCATAATGATTAACATTAATAACTTCTTCTTTAAAATACCCAGTAGATATATAATAAGCCTTGTCTATGTTTTCATTATTACACCTGTATAAAAAGCTTAGATAATCTTCATATAATACCTGTGTACTTTTATCAAATTTCAACAACCTATTGCTTCTTTTACCATACAACATAATTTCTAAAACATATTTATCCTTCAAAATCAATTTATACTGTATAGAATACTTCCAGCATTCTTTTATAAGAGAATCATATATTTTATCTATGTCTATAGATTTTAGATACTCTCTTTCTTTGTTTATCACTTTTTTATTCAATTTATAATATACTTTATATACTAGTTCCATATTAACTCCAAAAAATATTATTATATTATTATTATATGTACTATAGAGTGTATGGTGTGATATAATTATTTATAAAAGTTATGAAAATTAAGCTTTGGAGGTTTTATTAATGCTACTTACAATAGAAATTATAGGTATTATTACAATGATTGTTTTGTCATCTGTTAGCGTGCTATCTTTTATCGTAATTAATAAGATATTGTCTCAATTAAAATATAAAAATTATCTTATGGAAAAAATGACTCAAAACATATATATGATAGCATCAAAAAAAGATAAAGAAGCTTATAATAAATTGTTTGATGAATATAAAGATACAGACGAGTATAAAGATACAGACGAGTATAAAAATACAGATAAGTATAAGAATACAGATAAATGTAAAAATTAATTCTTACTATTTTCTAAATAAATCCACATATAAAATGCCTCTTTCTATATCTAATTTTTGCTAGATATAGAAAAAGGCATTTTTCATCAAACTTTTTAAAACAACTCTTAACAATGAAATTCATATTATAGTTAGCTTATTCATGGTTTATTGCAAAGATACCTTCACTTAAAACACCTTTGACATTCTAAAAAATATAGCTGCTGAAGCTACGCAAAAACAAAAAAGTGAATATAATCTTCTTTTAGGTAGTTCACTCCATGTGAGAAACTTTATAGCCCAAAATAACATAGTTATTGCTAAAAATACTTCTACCATATAATAATTATTAAAGTATGCTATATATATGTATTGATATGTTGATATTACAGTAAGCATCATAACCACTATAGTAATAGCTACAAAACCCCAACATAGATAATCTATTGCCTTTTTCATATTTATTCCTCCAATAAAAGAATACTTTCTACTTTAGCATAGATTCAAAGTCCTCTTCTGTAAGTATTTTTAAATTCAGTTCTTTTGCCTTATCATATTTCGATCCAGCGTCCTCACCAACTATAACATAATCAGTTTTTTTACTTACACTACCAGATACTGTTGCACCTAATGATTCTAGCTTTTCTTTTATACTTAATCTAGTATAGTTTTGTAAGGACCCGGTAACTACAATTGTTTTACCTTCAAAAGCATTAGCCTTTACGCCTTTTTCTTCATATTTAGGTGAAACCCCAAGCATAAATAATTCTTGTATACTTTCATTAATTTTTTCATCTAAAAAAAACTTCAATATACTTTGAGCAACTATATCTCCTACATCTTCTATAGCAATAAGTTCTTCAAAACTTGCATTTCTTATATTTTCTAAAGTTTTTAATTTACCTACTAGATCCTTTGCCGTTTTTATTCCAACGTTTGGAATACTTAAAGCATATATAAATGCCGAAAGATCACAATCTTTACTACCTTCTATTGCATTTAAAAGATTTTCAGCCTTTTTTTTACCAAACCTCTTCAGGTTTACTAATTCTTCTTTTTTAACTCTATATAAATCTGGTATGGACTTTACATTTAGCTCTTCAAATAACTGTTCTGCAGTCTTTTCACTAAATCCTTGTATATTCATAGCCTCTCTACTAGCATAATGCACTAAACTTTTAACCATTTGTGGTTTGCAAGATAAACTGTTTTCACAAAAATAATGGGCTCCTACTAATATAAGTTCACTATTACACCAAGGACAATTAGTTGGAGGAAGGATTTCTAGGGTATCTTTATTATTCTCTAAAGTAACCCCCATTATTTCAGGTATAACATCATTTGACCTTCTTACAAGAACATCCGACCCAATTCTAACCTCTTTTCTAATTATATCGTCCATATTATTTAAAGTAGCACGCCTTACTGTTGCTCCAGCAAGTTCTACAGGTTCTAACAATGCAGTAGGACTAACTCTCCCACTTCTTCCTATATTCCATTCCACAGACAAAAGCTTAGTTGTAGCTTCCTCTGCCTCAAATTTAAATGCTATAGCCCATTTTGGAAATTTTACGGTATATCCTAAAATTTCTCTTGTTCTTATATCATTTATAGCAATTACAACACCATCAATATCATATTCTAAATCTGATCGTATATTATCTATGCATTTTATTTCTTCTTCTATTTCTTCTACAGTACTACATACTTTCATATAGTTATCTAGATAGAATCCCATATCTTTAATAAAGTTAAGCATATCAACATAGGTGTCAAAAGGGTTCCCTTCTTTATATCCTATATCATAAAAGAATGCAGAAAGATTACGTCTTTCAGTTTCTTTAACATTTAAATTTCTAAGAGCACCTGCAGCACCATTTCTTAAATTCTTTAGAGGTACCTTGGCACTTTCATTATATTTATTAAAAGCCTTTCTAGTCATCACTGCCTCACCATGTATTTCTAAGGTATTATCATAAGGTATCTTTAACGGAAGGCTTTTTATTGTTTTAGCTTGAGCTGTAACATCTTCACCTACAATTCCCGTTCCCCTTGTAGCCGCCTTAATTAATACTCCTTCTTCATTGTAAGTGCAGTTAATAGTAAGACCATCAAATTTTTTGGTTAAAACATAGGTTAACTTTGGCAATGGAGTACTTGCAGTTTGGTTATAACTTTCTACAATCTTCATATTCCTTTTATGCCATTCTTCTAAAGTTTCAATCCTTTGTGCTTTATCAAGGCTCCATAAAGGAGCTTTGTGGACATACTTATTAAATTGGGGCAAAACCATATCTCCAACTCTTTGAGTTGGAGAATAAGGGAGTATGATACCAGTTTCTTTTTCAAGTTTTACTAATTCATCATACTTTTTATCATATTCTTTATCACTAATTGAAATATTATCAAGTACATAATACTCATAAGCATGTCTATTAAGCTCTTCAATAAGGTCTATAATTTTAGTTTCATCTATATCCAAAGGTTTCACTCCTTATAACTATCTTTTAAGGTATTATAATAATTGTAAAGGGGTTAAACTAAGTATAAATTGTTTTACTCCCATATTATCAAATGCTATAGTTATTTTTAAATCGTCATCTTCTTCTAATGTATTTATTATAGTTCCTACTCCAAATCTTGAATGCTCTATTTTCCTACCAATAGTTGCTTCTTTTTTGGTAAGTAATTCACCTGTACCCTTTTGTATCTTTTCTTCCATTCTATTCAACGCCTTAGTAAAAGACTCTTCACTATAATCTGCTCTTAAACTATGAGGATTATACTCTGCTTTTGCCTTGGTTCTTTTTTTAGGTTCCCTTAATGTCTTCACCTTAATATGCTCAACAAGTTCTGGGTTTATTTCATCTATAAAGTCAGATTGGCCATAACTAACTGCTCTTCCAAATACTCTTCTAACCTCTGCTGATGTCATATATAATTTTTCTTTAGCCCTTGTTATACCAACATAGCAAAGTCTTCTTGACTCTTCCATTTCTTTCTGATCATTTAAAGATCCATTTCCAGGGAATATTCCATTTTCCATGCCTACCATGAATACTACAGGAAATTCTAATCCCTTTGCACTATGAACAGTCATAAGTACTAATGTATCCGCATCTCTATCAAAATTATCTATATCTGATACAAGAGTAGTCTTTTCTAAAAATGCTGAAAGGGTTTTGTCTTCTGAACTTCTTTCAAATTCTACAGCTGCTGAAACCAATTCTTTTAAGTTTTCTACTCTACTTTTATCCTCAGGATTATTAGTTTTTTCTAATTCCTTAATATAACCACTTTCATTAAGTATATACTCTATAAACTTAGAAACCGGTAGTTGCTCTTTCATCTCAATCAGATCATCCATTAAAGATGTAAATTTAAGTATAGCATTTATATTTCTTTGAGTTAACCCTGGTATACTTTTAGCATCCACCATAACATTATATAAATCATCTTCTATAGAAACAGAAAATTCCTGAAGCTTAGAACATGTTGTGTCTCCAATATTTCTTTTAGGCACATTTATAATTCTTCTTAAACTTACTTCATCTTCTGGGTTATTTATAAATTTTAAGTAAGCCATTATATCTTTTATTTCTTTTCTATCATAGAACTTTAATCCACCAATTATTCTATAAGGTATGTCTGCACGCATAAAAATATCTTCAAATATACGTGACTGTGCATTAGTTCTATAAAGTATTGCAAAATCTTTATAAGTCTTTTCTTCTTCTTTTATCATTCTCTTTATTTCAGATGAAATAAACTGAGCTTCATCCATATCAGAGTAAGCCCTATATACCTTAAGTTTTTCGCCCTTTTCATTTGAAGTTCTCAAAACTTTGTTTTTTCTTTCACTATTATTGCTTATTACTGTATTAGCTGCATTTAATATATTCTCCATAGATCTATAGTTTTCTTCAAGTTTTATAACTTTAGCATCTGAATAATCCTTTTCAAAGTCCAAGATGTTTCTAATATCTGCACCTCTCCACTCATAAATACACTGATCATCATCACCAACAACACAAAGGTTTCTACTTTCTTTGGCAAGTAATCTTACAAATTCATATTGACACTTGTTTGTATCTTGGTACTCGTCTATCATTATGTATTTAAACTTCTTTTGATAAAACTCTAATACTTCAGGATGTGCATTAAATAGCTCTACGGTTTTGAATATTAAATCATCGAAATCTAAGGCATTATTACTTTTTAGTTTACGTTGATAAAGTTCATAAATCTCAGCTATTTTATTTTCTCTAAAATTACTTTCATTTTCTCTCTTATAAGTTGAAGCAGTTACTAAATTATCTTTAGCCTTACCTATCTTACTTATTATTTCATTTTCTGTAATATCTTTATCGTTAATATCTAATTCTTCCATGCATTGTTTAACCAAAGACTTTTGGTCATAGCTGTCATATATAGTAAAGCTCTTTTTGTATCCTAACTTATCTATTTCTCTTCTTAAAATTCTAACGCAGCTAGAGTGGAAGGTTGTTATCCACATATTGTCTGCAGTTTCACCAATTAAAGACTTCACTCTTTCTCTCATTTCTTGACCTGCTTTATTAGTAAAAGTTATAGCCAAAATTTGAGATGGGTATATATTTAAATCTTCTACCATGTGTGCTATTCTGTATGTCAAAACTCTAGTCTTTCCAGATCCTGCTCCTGCTAATATTAACAAAGGTCCTTCTATTGTTGTAGCAGCTTCATATTGCTCTTTGTTTAAAAGTTCTTTTAATTCCATATTAATTACCTCCTGTAAATAAAAAAAGTTTATATAAAAAATATAAACTTCAAAGAATAAGCCAAGGTCACCCATCCTAGTATAACATATAAGCACAATAAAATAAGATTATATGTTCTCTCTTTAATTTATAGCAATAAATAGATTTTGATAATTTTCAATCTATTCCTTCAAATATAAGTTTATATTCTATGCTCTTATATCTATTCTACCATTTATAAGCTAAATAAGCCACAAGTTTATATTTTATTTTTTAATTATAACTTTAATTATAACATTTTTAAAAAACAAAAGCACAACCTTTGGGGAAAGGCTGTGCTTTTATAAATAAAAAGGGGGCTATTAATACTTTTTATTCATCCTTGCATTTTTATTATATTAAACTTTTTTTAATATTGCAAGGTGTTTTTCTTATAAAATTGTAATTTTTATGTTATTTTTTTTATTTTTAATGCATTTAACATTATTTTAATCTATATATGCTTTCATTAAGAATAGTACCTTTTGCTGGATATATTGTAGTTTATTACCACACCTTTAGACATTAAAATAATTCTATTTATCTCTAATTATTTTTTAGCACAAGAATATAATGCTTCTATTTCCTCATCAGAAAGTTCTCGGTATTCTCCCTCATTTAAATCTTCATCTAATGAAATGGGACCAAACCTTGTTCTTCTTAAATAAATCACTGATTTATCTACTGCTTCAAACATCCTTTTTACTTGATGAAACTTTCCTTCTTGTATGGTAAGTTCTATTTCTGAACCCTCTTTAGATGAAGATATTATTTTTAATTTAGCAGGTAGACACTTATATCCATCATCTATAACTATACCCTTTTCAAATTTCTTTATATCTTTTTCATCTACTTCTTTATTAATCTTTGCATAATAAATCTTTTCCACATTCCATTTAGGAGATATTAATTTATGATTAAGCTCTCCATCATTAGTTATAAGAATAAGTCCCACTGTATCTTTATCAAGTCTTCCAACTGTAAAAGGCTCAAAAGCCATATAGTCAGGGTCTAATAAATCTATTACAGTCTCATCATATTTATCAACTGTTGCTGAAACTACATCCTTTGGCTTATTCATCATAAGGTATATGTATTTTCTATAGAATATCTCCTGTCCATTTATTTCAACAATAGATTTGTTTGGATCTATTTGAATACTATTATCTTTTACAACCACTTTATCTACCATTATATTTCCTTTTTTTATTAAACCCTTTATATCTTTCCTACTACCATATCCTAAGTTTGAAAGTATCTTATCTAATCTTTCCATAATACCATCCTTTATTTTAATTAAACTTTTAGTGATTTCAAAAAATAATTAATAAACATACTGTTATTATATCTCTCTATTTTATGATTTATATTATATTTTAAAAATCCTTGTTGAAAAAAAGTGAATATACTATATATCGTCCTTTATACTACCCCCTATAATACCCCATAACCTTTTTAATATAATGTTGAGTTTCTAAAGGAAGCCTATCCGCCTTTTCTATACTGTCAACACCTCTTCTTGCCATGGTTCCTGGTCCAGCATTGTAAGCCGATAATGCCATCTCAAGAGTTTTAAATTGATTTAGGTATTTTTTAAAGTGTCTTGTCCCAGCATATATATTCTCCTTTATATCATAAGGATTACTTACGCCTTCTTCTTTTACATTTTCAGGCATAAGTTGCATAAGACCCATTGCTCCTGCCCAGGACTTAACCTTCGGATCAAAATTTGATTCTTGCTTTATTATAGATCTTATAAGCCTTTCATCTATTCCATACTTTTCAGATGCACCCTTTATAGATTCTTCAATTATAACATTATTTGATCTTAATTCTTTACCTATAGGCACTACAGGACCGATAGGTTCCATAGGGCTTGATACAGATTCATCTTTGAAGCCTTTTGTACTTAAACGTTCTCCCTTCATGTATCCTAGCTGACTTAGATCTAATTGTTCAAGTCCAAGAGATTCTAATAAATTTCCACCACTCTTATCATCACTCATAGCTTTAGTCATAGTTTCTAATACCATTTGAAAGGCAATAGAGTCTTCTTTAAATGCACCCTTCATCATTTGAGTTATTAACTGAAGCTTCATTACGCTTTCCGCTGACTTTGTATTCAAAAAAATCACCACCTATTTATTTTGTATACCTCTATTGTAATTTTTTTAAAGCGCATAGTCAACCATAGATTCATCTGTTGCCATCTCTTCATAGGCCTTAAATTCTAAAGTATCATAATCTTCATAAGCACAGTTTTTGTAACTACTCTTAGTTAAAACTAAAACTTTATATTTACCTTGTAAAAAAGGTATAAATGCATAATAATCCTTTTTACTGTAACCTTGTACTTTTCTCCATTCTCCTTGTTCCATAATATAAAACTCATAGCTAACATCTATTCCGCCTTCATTTTCAACTCTTAAAACTACAGGTTTATTTATACAAATGTTAGTTTTGTCTATAAAAAGTTTAGTGTTCATAACGGGTAATGCATCATGAACCTTTATTTTAACTTGCTTTTTGCTATCATATCCTTTTTTACAATACACACTTTTACCTTGAATCTCTACTAAGTAGCTTCCACCATACCTAGGTTTAAATATATATTTCTTATTTTTAACAAAACTAGTTTCTTCAATTAAATGTCCATCCACTGTTAATATATATTTAATCAATGTATCCTTAGTATTTTCTGATACAACTTCTAAATCTACAGTATCACCAACCATATAATATTCTTTAGGATTAATTAAAACATATTCTATATTTCCTTTCACATATTCATTTACATTGAATGTTAAAATCCAATGGCAATCATATTCTTTACTTGAGTATTTATCTTTAGCTCTAACTTCCATACAATATTCTCCTGGAAGTATTGGAGTGAAGTCAACTGAGTTACAATCCCCATATTCCATAATTTCTACTTCTTTATCTAAAAGGTACACAATAAAAGAATATTTTAATTCTAGCCCACCTTCTGCTTTCACCTTTATCTTTATTGGTTTATTTACAATAACCTCAGTATTCTTATTTACAGATACATCTTTTATTATTACAGGTGCTTTAGCTTTCTTACTTATAGAGTATTCAATTTCCTTTATATCTTCATATTCATATTCAAAACTTTTATCTTTTACCATAGCCTTAATAACATAATTACCATCTTTGTTACACTTCCACGCGAAACCATTTTCTCTTGAATATCCACTATCTTCACTACAAACTCCTTCTACAATAAATCTGTATAATAGGTTTTTACCTCCTTCTACTATAACCTTAAAATTTATTTCAGTACCTGATAGTTGTGGTGAACTAAGGTCAGCTATTAATTCTTTTATCTTTATTTCTTTATAAGGTTCAACATTATAACTTATTACAGCCCTATCATCATATTCTTTATTAGAATACATGTCTTTTACAAAACAAAGAAGCTTGTATTCTCCTTTTATATTTTCTATATAAGATACTATGTTTTTAGTTGAATAATCCTGTATACATTTCACATTACCTTTAGAGTCAATTTTAAAAAACTTATAAATAAGCATTCTTTCCTCATGGCTATTTGAATTTATATTAAATATAAGTTCTTCTCCTACAAGTATGTTAGGACTTATACATTTAAAATCTTTTATCTCTACAGGGTCGATATTCTTTATCTTAAAACTAATCTTCTTAAAATCATCAAAGTTATTTTTAGAATCTACTTCTTTACATTCTACTAAGACATCATAAGAACCTGGAGTATTTGCTGTAAAATTTAATGTAGACCCCATCGAATAATCCTTCATTAATTCCCATCCATCATTAACTTTTAACCAGTATTTAAAAAGCAGATTAGTTTTATAAGTATCTACAGATAGATTAATTTTATCGCCTATTAAATAACCATCCTTATCAAGCGACACATCCTTTATAATATTTTCATCTTCTATTCCAACTATGTAATCTGACCTAGTAACATAATCAAAAGATTTCTTACTATCTTTAGCTTTTCCCTGAACCATTAATACGTACTTACCCTCATCTTTTGGAACCCATTTATAAGTACTTGATTTACTAAAATTTTGAAGCGTATGCCAAACACCATCCAGCCCAATAAAAAACTTATATAATAAGTCTTCTTTCTTTGAGTCAACAGTAATTTCTATATTTTCACCCTTTCTTTGAGGGCTGCTTAAATTAAAATTAATCTCCATACTATTCTCTCCTTTTAGTTAAATATAATTTCATTCCCATATATCACTATTCCATATTATGTATAGCATTCCTTCTTTTTATTACTATATTCGTTCACCAAATTATTTAGATAAACGAAGATTTTTGACAGTATAATAAGAAAGTTAATGGTAAAAATATTAATAATAAAGGAGGTGAAGGGATTTATCCCCTCTTTATGAAGATAGATGATAATACTTTAAATAATTTATTAAAGGATAATTCTAATAGTTTTAACAACTTAAGCCTTTATGTAAATAATGTTAATGGCGCTCCATTAATAGAAGTGATAGACAGCAATAGTTTTCTAATAGAAATACCCGAAAAAGGTTACCACTCAAAAAAGTTTAAACCAGGAGATTAAAAAAGACACCCAGATTTAACTTCTGGGTATCCTTTTAATATTCATTTCTATAAACTTTATTATCCTTATGGAAGTTTTATATTATATTAATAAAATTTATCCTTATTTAATAAACCCTTTAATAATAGATGTAATGCTATTATAAAGCCTTATATCATCTTCTTCTAGTCTCTTCTTAGGTCCTTTAGTCTTTCCTCCAGCTCTTCTTACCTTTTGTGATATATGTCTTTCAAAAAGGAGCGTATCTATATTCTTTTCCGTAAACACATAACCTTTTGGGGATACAGCATAAGCCTTTTTACCTATAACCATAGATGCTACCCCAAAATCTCCTGTTACAACTACATCTTCTCTTTTTACATGATTGAATATAGCCATATCTACACTTTGAAATCCACTGTCCATATATATAACATTGCTATAATCACTTGTTATATGATGATTTAAATCACAAAATATATCCATCTCTATTGAAAGCTCTTTTGCAGCCTTCTCTATTACATCTCTAGAAGGACACGAGTCTCCATCCACAATAACTCTCATTAATTTTCTAATCTCTTTTCAAGTTCATTCTTTAAATCTTCAAATCCAGGCTTTCCTAGTAGAGCAAACATGTTCTTTTTATAAGCTTCAACTCCTGGTTGATCGAAGGGATTAATCCCCAGTATATATCCACTTATGGCACAAGCCTTCTCAAAGAAATAAACCATATAACCAAAGTTAAATGGGGATATTTCAGAAATATTTATTATTATATTAGGTACCCCTCCGTCACTATGGGCTAAAAGTGTTCCTTGAAATGCTTTATTATTAACAAAATGCATAGTTTTTCCTTCTAAAAAGTTTAATCCATCTATATCTTCTATATTTTTTTCTATAATTATTTCTTTTCTTGGTTTTTCTACATTTAATACAGTTTCAAATAAGTTTCTTCTACCATCTTGAATGTATTGTCCCATAGAATGTAAATCCGTAGAAAAGTCTACTGCTGCTGGGAATATACCCTTATTATCTTTGCCTTCACTTTCTCCATAAAGCTGTTTCCACCACTCTGAAAAATAATGAAGAGATGGTTCATAATTCACCATGATTTCTATGTTTTTTTCTTTTCTATAAAGAAGATTTCTAACTGCTGCATATTGATAACAACTGTTCTCCTTTAAGTCATCATGAGAAAAGTCATCCATAGCCTTTTCTGAGCCCTTCATAATACTATCTATGTCCACTCCAGAAGCCGCAATAGGTAATAGTCCTACAGCAGTTAAAACAGAAAACCTCCCACCTACATCATCAGGTATAACAAAGGTTTCATACCCTTCTTTATCTGATAAAGATTTAAGTGCACCCTTCTCTTTATCTGTTGTAGCAAATATCCTTTTTCTTGATTCTTCTTTTCCGTATTTCTTTTCTAAAAGGTCTTTAAATATCCTAAATGCGATGGCAGGTTCTGTAGTAGTACCGGACTTTGAAATTATATTTATAGAAATATCCTTATCTTTTATAGCTTCTAAAAGATCTGTGATATATGTAGAACTTATATTGTTACCTACAAAGAATATAGCCGGTGACTTTCTTTGATCTTTATTTAAAATGTTATAAAAACTATGATTTAACATTTCTATAGCAGCTCTAGCACCAAGGTAGGACCCTCCAATACCTATTACTAATAAGACTTCTGAATCACTTCTAATCTTTTTAGCAGATTCTTTTATTCTGTTAAACTCTTCTTTGTCATAACTTACCGGAAGGTCAAGCCATCCTAAAAATTCTGATCCAAGACCTGTAGCATTATGAAGTGTTTTATGTGCTAGCTTTACTTCATTGCCTATAGCCTCTATTTCTTTATCTTCTATGTAATCTTTAATATTTCTTAAATCTAAATTTAGCGGTTTATTCATAAACATCACTCCTAGCTTTATTAATACTTTTCTCATAATAAATTCTACCATTTACTTAACTTTTATTCCATCCATAGCATAAATCTTATTAGTAACAAAAATAAAAAAACTAGAATTTTCAAATTAAAACTTCTAGTTTATATACATTAAAATATTATCTCATAAGCCTTGTTATTAAAAAAAGTACTACTCCAAAAATTACACTTGATATTAATGCTATAGGGATTAATATTGAATACTGCGCTAAAATTATAGCCCATATATCTTTTGCTGAAATTTTTTCTTGATTCATCTTTGGTTCATCTTCTAATTCTTCATCAGGCCTAAATTTAAGTCCCTCAAGACTTTCTTGATTATTATTGAAAAACATCTCAATTCCTCCTAAGAGCTAAATTTACATTAATGTTATCACAATATATGATCAAATACCACATAATATTAATGTATTAAAATTTTTAAAAAGCATCTACGGATTTACACCATAGATGCTCTAAAAGCTTATATGTTATTTTATAAGGTGACAAGCAACAAAGTGCTCATCTCCCACATTTTTAAATTCAGGAACTTCTTTACTGCATACATCCATGGCATAAGGACATCTTGTATGGAACTTACATCCAGATGGTGGATTTGCAGGACTTGGAATATCCCCTTTTAATATTATTCTATCTCTTCTTAATGTAGGATCTGGTATAGGTACTGCTGAAAGCAATGCCTGTGTATATGGGTGAAGAGGATTTTCATATAATTTAGTTTTAGGTGCAACTTCTATTAATGATCCTAAATACATAACTCCAACTTTATGAGATATGTGTTTAACAACACTTAAGTCATGAGATATAAATAAATATGAGAAACCATTCTTCTCTTGTGAATCCATCATTAAGTTTATTATTTGTGATTGTATTGAAACGTCTAGAGCTGATACAGGCTCATCTGCCACTATAAACTTAGGATTCATTATAAGCGCTCTTGCTATTCCTATTCTTTGTCTTTGTCCCCCTGAAAATTCATGAGGATATCTTCTTATATGATAAGGCGCAAGTCCACAAATCTTTAAAGTTTCTACTACTTTATCACTAATTTCTGCTTTTGAACAAAGACCATGTTGAAGCATAGCCTCACCAACTATATCCCCTATAGTCATTCGTGGATTTAAAGAGCTATAAGGATCTTGGAATATAATCTGCATTTTAGGTCTTAGAGATCTCATTTCCTTTTTTGTAAGCTCATTAAGATCTTTATTTTCAAATATAACCTTTCCATCAGTTTTTTCTAATAACCTAAGGATAGTTCTACCTGTAGTACTTTTTCCACATCCTGATTCACCAACTAGTCCGAATGTTTCACCCTTTTTAATTTCAAAAGAAATATTATCTACTGCCTTTACATGTCCAACTGTTTTTGAGAATACTCCTGCTTTAATAGGGAAATACTTTTTTAGGTTTTCAACCTTTAAAATTGTTTCTGACATCTATTTCTCCTCCTCATAAAGCCAACATGCTACTTTATGTCCTGGCTCGATTTCAACTAATGGTGGAATCTTCTTTCTACATATGTCCATTGCTTTTTCACATCTCTCGCAGAAGTAACAGTTATCTGGCATACCTATAGGATTTGGCACTTGTCCCGGTATAGAATATAATCTTTTATCTTCTTGATTTATAGATGGCTTTGATTTTAACAGTCCTGTAGTATATGGATGCATAGGTTTTGCAAATAAACTTTTAACATCTGCTTCCTCTACTACTTTTCCAGCATACATAACTACAACATAATCTGCCATCTCCGCTATAACTCCAAGATCATGTGTTATAAGCATTATTGAAGTATTTAACTTCTCTTTTATATTTCTCATAAGATCTAATATTTGAGCTTGAATTGTAACGTCAAGAGCTGTAGTTGGCTCATCAGCAATAAGTAACTTTGGATTACAAGATAATGCCATAGCTATCATTACTCTTTGCCTCATACCACCACTAAGTTCATGTGGGTATGAATCTACAATCTTTTCAGCTCTTGGAATACCAACAAGCTTTACCATTTCAATAGCTTTTTTTCTTGCTTCTTCTTTGCTTAGCTTTTGATGAAGTATAACTGCTTCAGATATTTGAAAGCCCACAGTGAATACAGGGTTTAAAGAGGTCATAGGTTCCTGGAATATAACAGACATCTTATTGCCTCTTATTTCTCTCATTTCTGCCTCGCTTAAAGCTAGTATGCTCTTTCCTTCAAAGAAAATATCTCCACTAACTATCTTTCCTGGAGGGCTTGGAATAAGTCTCATCAAGGACATTGAAGTAACTGACTTACCACATCCTGACTCACCAACTATTCCCACAGTTTCTCCCTCTCTTATTTTAAAACTAACATCGTTAACCGCTTTAACCACGCCATCTTCTGTATAAAAATAAGTTTTTAAATTCTTAAACTCTACTAAATCTTTAGCCATCACTATCACCTCTCTATTTCTTTAACTTAGGATCTATTGCGTCTCTTAAACCATCACCAAATAAGTTTATAGCCATAACTGTAAGGAATATAGCAACTCCTGGTGGCATCCAAAGCCACGGTCTATATTGGATATTATACATATCATAAACTGACTGTATCATATTACCCCAAGAGGCTGTTGGTGGTTGAACTCCAAGTCCTAAGAAACTTAGTGTTGACTCTGATAGAATTGCTCCTCCTAAACTAAGAGTAGCAGTTACTATAATTACAGGCACTGTATTTGGTAAAAGATGCTTGAACATCTTTCTTGAATCAGTAAGCCCTAAAGCTTCTGCAGCTTCCATATATTCTTGCTCTCTAAGAGATAATATCTGTCCTCTTACCATACGGCAAAGTCCTGGCCAGTTTAAAAGACCTATAACTGCCATAACAACGAATATTCTTCTTTCAGGTCTTATACCAAGATCTGAAAGTATAGCTGCAAGAACTATAAGAAGTGGTAATGATGGTATACTCATAAATATATCCACTATTCTCATTATAATAGTATCTGTTATTCCACCATAATAACCTGCCACCGCTCCTAATATACTTCCTATTACTACTTGAATAATAACGGAAGCTATACCAACAAACAAAGATATTCTCCCTGCTGATAGTGTTCTCGCAAATATATCTCTTCCAAGTGTATCAGTACCAAACCAGTACTTAGAAGAGGGTCTTAAAAATCCATCCGTATAGTTTACTTTATTCGGATCTTGTGTGAAGAAAGGTCCAAATACACAGACTAAAACCATAGCTACTAGTATAAATAATCCTACCATAGCAAGCTTGTTTTTTCTTAATCTTTTCCATATAGTTTTAAAAGGTGTTTCAATCTTTTCCTTCTTTTCAACTACTGGTATATTATTATTCTTTTTAGTATTCTCTGACACTTCCCCACCCCCTACTTAAGTCTGATTCTTGGGTCAACTATTGCATATGTAATATCTGCAATTAAATTACCCACTAAAGTTAGTATAGCTAAAAGCATTTCAAATCCCATCAATAATTGATAGTCTCTTCCATTAATAGCTTCTATTGCAACCTTACCTATTCCAGGCCAAACAAATATTTGCTCTGTTATAATAGCTCCCCCGAATAAACTTGGAAGATAAAATCCTAGTATAGTTATAACCGGTATTAAACCATTTCTAAGAGCATGTTTATAAACAACTACCTTTTCAGTAAGTCCTTTAGACCTCGCTGTTCTTACATAGTCTTGTCTTATAACTTCAAGCATACTTGTCCTTGTATATCTCATAAGTGATGCAACATTTCCAAGAGATAAAACTATAAATGGTAAGAACATATGATGCATAACATCTAAAATATGTCCTACAGGTGTCTTAGATACCCCAAGTGCTGTCATTCCAGACACTGGGAATAATCTTAAATCTACCGCAAACCATTTTATAAGTAACATACCAAAGAAAAATGACGGTATTGAAATTCCGATTAATGCAAATACCGTAAAGAACATATCGAATCCTGAGTATTGTTTAGTAGCTGAAATTATACCTAGTGGTACTGCAATTATTACACTTACTATAAATGAAGACATAGATAAGTAAAATGAATTCCAAACATAGGTGTTAATTACAGTCTTAACTGGCATCTTATGTTTTACTGACATTCCAAAGTCAAATCTTATAGCTTTAGAAGCCCAGTTTATGTAACGTTTTAGTATACTTCCCTCTAGTCCATATTGTACTCTTAACTCTTGCTTCTTTTCTTCTGTCATTTTAGGATTTTGAATATTATCTACAGCATCCCCTGGTGCCAAGGCAAATACCGTAAATAAAATTATAGATACCCCTATTATTACTGGTATCATTTGTAGAAGCCTTCTCAATATATATTGCCTCATTTTTATCCCCCATTCTAAATAATATATCCTAAATGTGCCCGGTAAATCTCCGGGCACATAATAGTTTAATTATTGCTCTATCTCATATTTACCTAAATCAATAGTGAAGTCTCTATAAGGAGATACATCTACATTTTTAATTCTTGAGTTAACAACCCACATATCTCTTCTTTGATAAACGAAGATATATGGAAGGTCTTTATTTAATTCTTTGTACATATCTTGATATATTACTTTTCTATCTTCTTGCTTAGTAGCTTTTAATCCCTTTGATATTAACTCATCTACTTTTGCATTAGAATATCCTATTTCGTTTTGTGATCCACCAGTTTTAAATATAGTTGTAGGATCTGGGTCTGGTGTTAATCCCCAAGCCATGAAGTACATATCATAGTCTCCATCTTTTTGTTTTACTTTAGCTCTTACTGTATTAAAGTCCATTTGTTCTGGTAAAAACTCTATACCAACTTCCTTAAAATCGCCCTTAGCAATAGCTAGTATTGCATCATTAACTTCATTTGGTGTAGATGCTAAGAATTTTATAGAAAGCTTATTTCCATCTTTTTCTCTTATTCCATCTGAACCTTTTTTCCATCCTGCTTCATCTAATAATGAATTAGCCTTTTCTTTATCAAATTCATATTTATCAACATCATCTGTGTAAGCCCATGAAACCTTTGATTGAGGAATATTTATAACATTTGCATAACCTTTATAAACATTTTGTACAATAGCTTCTCTGTTTAGAGCATGTGCTATAGCTTGACGTACTTTTACATCTTTTAAAGCTTCTTTTCTATGATTAAATGCCATATATCCATATCCGTTTGTTGGGTATATATGTTGATCTAAGAATCCTTTAGATTTAATTTGTGATACGTTCTCAGTACTAACTGTTAAAGCATTTATATCAACTTCACCAGTCTCTAATAGCTGCATTGCAGTGTTTTTATTTGTAACTTTATATATTAAGTTAGGAATTTTAGCCTTACCTTGGAAGAAGTTTTCATTAGCTTCCAATATTACACTTTGTCCTTCTTTATATTCCTTTAGTTTATATGGGCCGGAGAATAACTCTGGAGTTCTATGAACTGCTTGAAGCTTGTCTCCTTCACCTTGCTTATAATGTTGTCCGTAGAATGCTTTAGGCAATGGTTGGAAATTCCCAATATCATATATAGCAGATGCATTAACTTCTTCTAATGTAACTTTAAGCGTTTTAGCATCAACCTTTTCTATACCTTCAATTTTATCTGAAGTACCATCATGGTAAGCATTCAATCCTTTTATCTTTAAAGCACTAATGTCTGATGGTCCATCATACGCTTTGTCTGCTCTGACAAAGAAAGAAAATTCTAAGTCATCAGTTGTAATTGGGGTACCGTCACTCCACTTAACTCCATCCTTTAAAGTGATTGTATAACTCAAACCATCTTCTGAAGGTTTAATTACTCCTAATCCATCTTCTAATGTTCCATCATGTTTAACATAAGATATATATGCAAACATAGAGTCAGCTACATATCTATCATATTGACTTTCATGATATGCTGGATTAAATATTCCATCTGGAGCATCTATACCTATTACTATAGTATCTTTTCTATTTTTAGCTGCATCTGGATTCTTTGAAGCATCCTCTGCCTTTATAACTTCAGTTGCCTTATTAGTCAAATCACCATCTAGTTTTTTTGTATCTCCGCCTTGTTCTGGAGCCTTACTACCACAGGCTGTTAATGTTATAGCTAAAGTAGCCACCCCAGCAACTGTAGTAAGAAGCTTATTTCTTTTCATAAACGTTCCCCCTCTTAATTTTTGATATTTTTATATTTAAATAACATCATACCTTTAAGTTTCCCCGTAAATATTGT
This sequence comes from Clostridium putrefaciens, assembly GCF_900461105.1. Taxonomy (GTDB): domain Bacteria; phylum Bacillota; class Clostridia; order Clostridiales; family Clostridiaceae; genus Clostridium_L; species Clostridium_L putrefaciens. The sequence continues at coordinate 2,470,889 of NZ_UFWZ01000001.1, forward strand.
TTTAGGCACAATGAATTTATCCTGATATAGAACTACATTATATTTAATAATAAAAACATATGAAAGATTCTGATAAATGAAGTTGGATCAAAGCTTAATAAATAAGTTTTTTATAATAGTATAAAGTTTTTCACTTAATTTATTAACGTTTTGTTAATTTGATAAAATACTGAATTGATTAATGTAAAGGATATCCTTTGTCTAAAGTTATGAATAATTCTTAAACTGTTAACATTTAATTAGATAATTACATATTATCATATATCAAATTCTCTGTCAATTTTATTATTTACATAATATTATTAAAATAAATACCTTAATTATAGTCTATATTTATTTTAAAATTCATAAGTCGACTTTTATTTCCTATAGGCTTTGTGTTAAAAGAAAATATATCATACTATTAATATGATGTAAAGTATATTCCATTATTATTTTTATTATACATTTTAATAAAAACATGAATCATTTCATTCACATTTTGCAATAATCAAAATAATGGAAATTGTACACATTGTTGTTTAATTGACTTTTAATGCTTATACTATTATATAATGAATGTTTTTTCCTCTTTCTTATAATAAAAAGAAGTTGTTATTTCATAATAACAACCTCTTTTATTTAAATTAAATTTAATGATTTTATCTTCTATTCAGTCTTCATGTTTATGTTTACACTAGATTTTAAATTATGATAACTAGTAGGATAGTCTTATTCTGATTTTTAAGTAAATCTATCAAATATAGATTAACCTTTCTTATTGTAATAAATGTAAGTAAATATCTGTAGAATTAAGGATATTTGAAAAACAAGTCCAAAAGCTACAACCATACTTAGAAGTCCCTGAGCTTTAGTCCTATACCATAAAACAATACATGAAACCATAAGTACTAAACAAACAATCTCTATAATTTTAATCGAAGCATTAGATGATTTAAGATTTATAAGCTCTTCTCTTTCATCATTTTCTTTTTCTGCTTCTCTAGTTTCCTTATAAGTTAAACTCTGCTTAATAGAACTAAAACCTATTAGCATTGTAAATAGTGTATAAATACTATCTTTTATAACTTTTCCATTACTAATATCATTAAATCTCATAATTAATAAAATCATATAAGCTAATGATAAAGCTAAAAAAAAGACTCCTATCCAAAATATTCTTTTATTATAAATTTTCTTTTTCATTTTTAACATTCTCCTTTAAACAATATAATTCTTCAACAGTAGTTTCAAACACGAGAGCTATTTTATAAGCAAGCATAAGTGATGGATTATAATTTTGTTTCTCTAAAGATATAATAGTTCTTGAAGAAACATAAACTAAATCAGCTAATTGTTGTTGAGTCATATTACGAGCACTTCTAAACTCTTTAACTCTATTTTTCAATATCGTCCCCCCTGTACATGAAGCTTTGTTCACCTGAAGTCACCTTCACATTACATTAAGAGTTATATTTTGTCAATAACATTTTTATAAAAAAATCCAGTTAAACCAATACCATATACTAATATATAACAAAGATACCCTGATTCAAATTAAACTGAATCAGGGTATCTTTTATTTATATTTTATTCCCACTCAATAGTTGAGGGTGGCTTTGAGGTTATATCATAGACTATTCTATTAACGTCTTTCACTTCATTAACTATTCTTCTAGAGATTTTATCTAGTACTTCGTAGGGAATTCTGCTCCAATCTGAGGTCATACCATCAGAGGAATTTACTGCTCTTAAAGCTATTGTATGGCAATACGTTCTCTCATCACCCATAACTCCTACTGACTGTATATTAGGAAGGCATGCAAAGTACTGCCATATGGTCTCTTCAAGTCCAGCATTTGAAATTTCTTCTCTCATTATAGAATCTGCTTCTCTAACTATGCTTAACTTTTCTTCTGTAACTTCTCCTAATACTCTTATAGCAAGTCCTGGACCTGGGAAAGGCTGTCTCCAAACGAGTTTATGTGGTATTCCAAGCTCCTCACCCACTGCTCTAACTTCGTCTTTAAATAATTCTCTTAGAGGTTCTATAAGTTTAAAGTTCATATCTTCTGGAAGTCCCCCTACATTGTGATGACTCTTTATTACGGCAGAGGTATCTGTCCCGCTTTCTACTACGTCTGGGTATATAGTACCTTGAACCAAGAAGTCTATTTCCCCTAGTTTATTTGCTTCTTCTTCAAATATTCTAATGAATTCTTCTCCGATTATCTTCCTTTTCTTTTCAGGTTCTGAAACAGATTTAAGTTTTGAAAGAAACCTTTCTTTTGCATTTACTCTTATTATATTTAAATCAAATTCTTCTTTAAATACCTTTTCTACCATGTCACCTTCATCTTTTCTAAGTAAACCATGGTCTACAAATATACAGGTTAATTGCTTCCCTACAGCTTTATGAATCAAAAGTGCTGCTACAGATGAATCTACTCCGCCTGATAATGCACATATAAGTTTCTTGTCTCCTACAATGTTTTTTATTTCTTTTATCTTTTCTTCTGCAAATGAAGCCATAGTCCAGCTTTTTTCTAACTTACATATCTTATATAAAAAGTTCTCTATCATTAATCTTCCAGCCGGTGTATGCTCTACTTCTGGGTGAAATTGAACTCCGTATAATGCCTTTTTTGAATTTTCTATAGCTCCTACAGGACATTTTGAAGTTGTAGATATTATTTTAAATCCTTTTGGCTCTTTAGTTATAAAATCTGTATGACTCATCCAACATTGTTCTTTTTCATTAACACCTTTAAATAACAAACTATCATTATCTATATTTATATCAGTCTTTCCATATTCTCTTCCTGTAGATGCTTTAACTTCTCCACCGAGTACGTGAGCCATAAGCTGAGCTCCATAACAAATGCCTAGTATAGGCACTCCTATATTAAATATTTCTTCACTAATAGTTGGTGAGTTATCACCATAAACACTATTAGGTCCACCTGTAAAAATCATACCTTTAGGTGACTTTTCTTTTATCTTTTCTATGCTGTAAGTATAAGGAATGATTTCGCAATATATACCACATTCCCTAACCCTTCTAGCTATTAACTGACTATACTGACCACCAAAATCTATTACTAAAACTAAATCTTTATTCATGCAATCCTCCTAAGTTAATATATAATTTTAAGCTCATATAATTTTAAGCTCATATAATTTCGATTCTGTATACTTTTGATTATATATACCTTTAATGATTTACGCTATAATTTGGAGCTTCTTTTGTAATATTTATATCATGTGGATGACTTTCTCTAAATCCTGCTGAGGTTTGAACTACAAAAGTTGAAGTGTTATATAAATCAACTAAAGTCTTTGATCCTAAGTACCCCATACCAGAACGTATTCCACCTATTAACTGATATATAGTTTCGCATACATATCCTTTGTATGGTACTCTTCCTTCTACGCCTTCTGGTACAAGCTTCTTGTTTCCTTCTTGGAAATATCTATCCTTGCTTCCAGCTGCCATTGCACCTAATGATCCCATCCCTCTATAAACCTTGTAAGTTCTTCCTTGATATATCTCAGTTCCACCAGGTGATTCTTCACATCCTGCAAATAAGGAACCCATCATACATGCCTTTGCACCTGCTGATAAAGCTTTTACTATATCTCCTGAATACTTTATACCACCATCAGCTATTATAGAAACCCCGTGTTTTTCTGCTTCTTCAACACAATCCATAACTGCTGTAAGTTGTGGAACTCCAACTCCTGCAACTATTCTAGTAGTACATATGGACCCAGGACCTATACCTACCTTTATGCAATCTGCCCCTGCTTTTATTAAGTCTTTTGTAGCTTCTGCTGTAGCTACATTCCCTGCTATAATTTCTAAATCCTTATATAAGCTTTTTATTTTCTTAACTCCTTCTAGAACACCTTTTGAATGGCCATGAGCTGTATCAATAGTTATCACATCTACACCAGCTTTAACTAGAGCATCTACTCTTTCTACCATATCATTAGTAACACCTACTGCAGCACCACATAATAATCTACCTTGACCATCTTTAGCTGCATTTGGAAACTTTATTGACTTTTCAATATCCTTAATTGTTATAAGTCCTTTAAGATTAAAGTCTTTATCTACTAATGGAAGCTTTTCTATCTTATTTGTCTTAAGTAGATTCTTAGCTTCTTCCATGCTGGTTCCTTCTGGCGCTGTAATTAAATTTTCTTTTGTCATAACATCTTTTATCTTTTTACTAAAGTCATATTCAAATATGATATCTCTATTCGTTATTATACCTACAAGCTTACCTTCTACAGTAATAGGAACTCCAGATATTCTGTATTTAGCCATTAACTTGTCTGCATCTTCTATAGTATGTTCAGGTGACAAATAAAAAGGATCTTTTATTACTCCATTTTCCTGTCTTTTTACTCTGTCTACTTCACTTGCTTGTTGCTCAATTGTCATATTCTTGTGTATGATTCCAATTCCACCTTCACGTGCTATAGCAATCGCCATCTTTGATTCTGTTACAGTATCCATACCTGCACTTATTAAAGGTATGTTAAGCTTTATCTTTTTAGTAAGATTAGTACTTAAATCTACATCTCTAGGTAATATTTCAGATTTATTAGGTACTAAAAGCACATCATCAAATGTGTACGCTGTTTTTAATATTTTAGCCAAAACAATCATCCTTCCTTTATTGTATTATCTTAAGACATTACTGCAAAAACTTTAAACTTAAATAATCAAACTAGTATTCCCATAAGTAAATAAAAACATACCAATTTTCACTTTACTCTAAGTGAAAATTAATATGTCTTTAAAAGATATATTAATCCCCACTCATAGTCGAATAATTTTTGGTATTCGGTAGATACTCCCAACCTTATCTTGGGTATATATGAGTTGAATATATTCCTGCATAATTTTATATTTTTGCATTTAAAACTTCTTTATTTAAATATTTGTTAGTATTATACTTCAACAAAGATGTTAATGCAATAGGAATTGAGGCTAATTTCGAAAAACATTTAAAAAAGCTACTCAATTTTTATTTTGAATAGCTTTAAATACATTTCACTTGATTTTATTCTTTCCTATTTACTTTTTATAATTAAATTAATCAATAACACTAACGTCATCTGTTGGATAAATCTTCTCTTTATCAATCATAATTACTATATTATCACCAGTTTTAGATATAGAAAATTCTCCTTGTTTTGATTTTGGTTTTGGCATAACCTGAATGTGTTTTTTAATTTTACCGTTTAATGTTTCAATATTATCAAAATCAACATCTTTGATTTCTTCATTTGCAATGCATGCATTAACTACATTATATATAGTTTTAGCATTAGCCACATCTGTTTTTATCTTAGCCTCCTTAGTAACATTAGAAAACTTTGGTACAACTAGTGTTGCTAATATACCTATAATTGATATAACTATTAAAAGCTCTATTAATGTAAACCCCTTGTTTTTTTTGTTTGGTCTAGAAAATCTTTTCACTTTATTTGTCTCCTTTAATTTTATTAGGTATACTTCTAAAATTTCATCATTAACGTTTTATATTAAGAAGTTTAAAACATTTAATCTTAAATCTTATAATTTACAATGAATTCTATTTGTGTACCTAGCTATAATTCTTAACTCAATTCACATAGCTTATTCATAGTTTTTAACTATTTTTAAATAATTAAAAATACCTCTTAAATATGTATACATATTTAAGAGGTATTTTATTTGAACCCATATTAAATTAACAAAAAAAAGATGTCTTGGTAATCCAAAACATCTTTTAATATTAAGCTTTTGTTTGTTTTAGTACATTCCGTCCATTCCCATACCTGCTCCTGGCATTGGTTGTGGGTTTGCTTCTGGTATATCACTAACTGCAGCTTCTGTAGTTAAGAATATTGATGCTACAGATGCCGCATTTTGAAGTGCAGATCTTGTAACCTTAGTTGGATCTACTATTCCAGCTTTAATCATGTTTACATATTCACCTTTTAAAGCATCATATCCTATTCCAGCTTCACTATTTCTTATTTTTTCAAGTATAACAGAACCTTCTACTCCAGCATTTATAGCTATTTGTCTCATTGGCTCTTCTAAAGCTCTAGCTACTATGTTGATTCCAACTTGGATATCTGTATCTTCTGTAACTAACTTATTTACTTCGCCTAAAACGTTAACGTAAGATACTCCACCACCTGAAACTATTCCTTCTTCTACTGCTGCTTTAGTTGCTGCTAAAGCATCTTCTATTCTAAGTTTTCTTTCTTTTAATTCAGTTTCAGTAGCTGCTCCTACTTTTATAACTGCAACTCCGCCTGAAAGTTTAGCTAATCTTTCTTGGAACTTTTCTTTATCGAATTCTGATGTTGTTTCTTCTAATTGAAGCTTTATTTGATATACTCTATCTTTTATACTCTTTATATCTCCTCTACCATTTACAATAGTAGTGTTTTCTTTAGATATTCTTACACTTTCAGCTCTTCCAAGCATTTCAAGTGTAGCATCTTTTAAGTCTTTTCCAAGTTCTTCTGATATAACTTCTCCACCTGTTAATATAGCTATATCTTCAAGCATTTCTTTTCTTCTATCTCCAAAACCTGGTGCTTTAACTCCAACACAAGTAAATGTTCCTCTTAGTTTATTTACAACTAATGTAGCCATTGCCTCGCCTTCAATATCTTCTGATATTATAAGAAGTTTCTTTCCTTGTTGAACTATTTGTTCAAGCACTGGTAATATTTCTTGAATATTAGTTATCTTTTTGTCTGTTAAAAGTATATATGGATCATCTAAAACAGCTTCCATCTTTTCTGTGTCTGTAACCATATAAGGGCTTACATACCCTCTATCAAATTGCATACCTTCAACTACATCAAGTTCAGTTCCCATAGATCTTGATTCTTCTACAGTTATAACTCCTTCGTTACCTACCTTTTCCATTGCATCTGCTATAAGTTTTCCTATTTCTTCATCTGCAGCTGATATTGCTGCAACTCTAGCTATATCTTCTTTTCCTTGTACTGGTCTTGAAGCCTTTTTAATTTCTTCTACTGATTTATCTACAGCAAGCTTAATACCTTTTCTTACAAGCATTGGGTTTGCTCCTGCTGTAACATTTCTTAATCCTTCTCTTATTATAGCTTGAGCAAGAAGTGTTGCTGTAGTAGTTCCGTCTCCTGCTACATCATTAGTTTTAGTTGCAACTTCTTTAACTAATTGTGCTCCCATGTTTTCATATTGATCTACAAGTTCTATTTCTCTTGCTATAGTAACTCCATCATTTGTAATTAAAGGAGCTCCAAATTTTTTATCTAAAACTACGTTTCTTCCTTTTGGTCCTAATGTAACTTTAACAGTGTCTGCTAAAATATCTACACCTCTTTGCATAGATCTTCTTGCATCTTCACCGAATATTATGTTTTTAGCCATTTATATTCACCCTCCTGAAATAATATTATGATTTCCTTATGTGTAACTATTCAACAATAGCTAATATATCGTCTTGTTTTAAGATAGTGTATTCCTCTGAATCAATCTTAACTTCTGTACCTGCATATTTAGAGAATAATACCTTATCTCCAACCTTTACTTCCATCTTAATATCTTTTCCTTCAACATATCCACCAGGTCCTACTGCTACTACTGTTGCTTCTTGAGGTCTTTCTTTTGCTGTACCTGTTAAAACTATTCCGCTTTTAGTCTTTTCCTCTGCTTCTAATCTCTTTATTACTACCCTGTCTCCAAGTGGTCTAATATTCATTTAAACCCCTCCTTAATGTATTTATTTTTACTTTATATAAATTAATTGATTGCCTTATTGTTAGCACTCTATTTGGATGAGTGCTAATACAATTCTTATAATAAAGAATAATCAACATAAATTCAAATTTACTTAAATATCTAATATGCTTAATATTGGCATTAACATACCAAATCCTCGTTCTTAATAGCTATTCCGCAATATTTCTTCCATTTTGTGTTTTAAACAGTTTTATATTGATATTTTTATATTATAATAGAGTCTATATATTATAATAAATTATTTATATAATTATGTACTCTATTTTTAATTAATATTCAAATAATCGAAATTTATGATAGGGGCGCTTATTATGAACAAACTAAATGAATTCATTTCATTATTATGTGGTTTAGTCCTAGCCTTATTTTTATTAAGTTCTAGTACAATATTTGCTTTAAACTTTAAAACCTTATATAAAATTGATATAACTAAATTAAACATTCCATCAGAGGCTAATATAAGTAAGGAAGCCACAATAAAAAATTATACTATCCTTATTGATTACCTTAGTCCTTTTAATAATGATGATTTAATTTTCGAAGACTTTTTTATGTCTGATGAAGGAAGAGAACACTTTGTAGATGTAAAAAATATATTTAATATCATAACTTATGTTTCTCTTTCCACCTTTATATTATCCCTAATCTTTATAACTCACCTTTCAAGAATAAGAAACTTTTCTTTTCTAAAATATGCTTACTTTATGTTAATATTAATTCCCCTAACATTAGCTATACCTTTTATAATAAACTTCGATAGATCTTTTATAAGATTTCATGAAATATTCTTTTCAAATGATTACTGGTTATTTGATCCTATAAAAGATCCTATTATAAATATTTTACCTCAGGAATTCTTTTTTCATGAGTCTATGCTCATACTATCACTTTTATGTATATGTTCAATATGTCTTATATTCTTACACAAAAGGTTACGTAACGATAAAACTTAAAAGTTTGTAATTTAGAAAGATAAATCTTTTATCTTTCTAAATTTATATCTTGAAATTCTTTTAATCTATCATTTTCAATTACAGACTTTTTACTAGCTTCATTACTAAATTTAATAAATAGCCCCTTAGATTTCATTGGTGGTAATAGCGTTGCAGGTCCTCCAGTGCATCCACCCTCACACATCATACCTTCAATAAAGTTTCCATTTAATCTTCCAACTTTAGCCATAGCCATAGCCTTTTTAACTTCAGTAGTCCCACTTACTCTAACCGGTTTAAAATCTACCTTTATATTGCTATCTTTTATAAAGTTTTCAATAGCTGCTGTAAGTCCTCCACCATTTGCAAATCCTCTTCCAAATGTAGAAGCCTCATCAATTGATTGTTCATCACAATTTTCAGGATCTATATTAAAAGCATCCATAATTGCTGCTATTTCTTCAAAAGTTAACACATAATCTACATCACCTTTTAATTCATCTCTTGTAGCCTCACTCTTTTTAGCTACACAAGGCCCTACAAATATTACCTTTGCTAATTTATCCTTTGATTTAATAAATCTAGCTGTGGCTATCATAGGAGATACAGTGGTTGAAACTCTTTCTATTTGATTTGGAAACTTCTTTTCTATAAAGTTCACAAATCCTGGGCAACAAGAATTAGTCATATACTTATGACCTTTTTCAATTCTTTCAACAAATTCTTTACTTTCATGAACCGTTACAGCATCTGCTCCACAAGCTGCTTCAAATATATCTTTAAATCCAACCTTTTTAAAGGCATCTCTAACTTTACCCATAGTTACTTTAGGTCCAAACTGTCCTGCAATAGCTGGAGCTACAACTGCATAAATATTAGAACCTTCTTTTGCTAATTCCTGAACCACGGGAACTATGTAACTTTTGTCTGATATCGCTCCAAAAGGACATGCAGATATGCAACTTCCACAATTTATACAATGTTCTTCTTCTATTATAGCTCGTCTATCTTCTTCTCTGACTTCTAAAGCCCCCGTAGGACAAACCCCCTTACAAGGCCTCATGACTTCAGATATTGCATCATAAGGACATGCTTTTTTACACAATCCACATTCCTTACACAATTCTTGATTTATATAAGCTTTACCAGCCACCTTAACCATAGCATTAGCTGGACATACCTCCATACACTTGTGCGCTATGCACCCTCTACAGGCCTCTGTTACATTAAACTTATTTATAGGACATCTATCACAAGCTGCATCTATTATATATACTATTTGCTTTTCATCTTTAATATTAATAAATTCCGTTTTAGGATGGTCACCATCTGGAAGACACCCCCTAGCTAATTTAACTCTTTCATTTAATATTGATCTTTCCTTATGAACACAACATCTATAAGTAGGGGTATTTCCACTAATAATTTTATAGGGTATGTTTTTTAAACTTTCATCATCAAGCTTACCCTCATTAGCTAATACAGCAACATCTTTTAAAACCTCATGCTTTAATCTTTTTAATTGAGTTTCAAAATGGAACATAATATACACCTCTTTAAATAAATACTTGTACTATCTTAAATCTTTAAAAATTAGTACAGCTAGAAAGACTATTCGTAAACAATTTCATTTCTATTATATCAGATTTGCATTAAAATAGTATCAACCTTTTGCTGTGTTTTTGTTATTATTATCTTTTTAAACCTAATTAAATAAAGGTAAAGGTAGGGTATATAAACCTTTTTATATTCCCTACCTTTACTAAATAAGTATAATCATATTTAAATTATATGTTTCATTAATGCCATCAAGTTTATATTGATCACAATTGATATTCATCACAATCTATATAATATTTAAAATAAGTACTGAATTAAATTTTACATTTTAATACTATTTTCTCTTGCATAATAAAATAAATATTGCTGTGCAAAACCTGAAAGTTCATTAAATCTATCTTTTCCAAATTCCCTTATTTTCTTTAAGGAAACATCTGGTGCTAAATAGAAATGTTGCATAGCTCTTTTAACCCATACATCCACTGGAAAGGCTGAGTACTTTTGCATAGAAAATAACATTATACAATCTGCAACCTTAGGACCTATTCCTGAAAAGTTTTGAAGGCTTACATGGCAAGTATCATCATCACAGGTTTTAATATAATCTAAATCATACTTTATTGTATCTTCTATTTCTATTTCTATTTCATCCACTATGTTTTCATTTTTTATTTTTTCGCATAAAACTTTAGCATTGTAAATCTTATCTACAGAATCCTTTATATATTTTGCTCTAAATCCAACACTACAACCACCAATATCCTCTAACGAAACCCCTTGTAGGTCTTCTATTCTAGGAAAAGCATAATATATCTTTCCTTTATATTCAATAGTCTTTCCCCACTTACTACTTATATTGTTTATAGCCCTTTTTATCATAGGTATTCTATTATTTGCAGATATTATAAATGATACAGTAAGCTCAAAAGGATCTTGGCGAAGTATCCTTATACCATCTCCAAAATTAACAGCCCTTTTTAGTAAAGGATCTTTGCTAAGTTCTAGTTTTATATCTTTGTAATCTCTTTGAAGATCAAAGTAGTTTTCCCAAATACTTTTAAATTCCTCTTCTGTAGTATTATATATAGCCACATCTTCATCTCTTTTTTCTACTTCAATAACCCTCTCAAAAGCAACTCCTATATAGTTTCCATTTTCCTCCCTATCCCATCTGAAACATTGACCACAATCAAATATGTGTATAAGATTAAAATTCTTCACCTTTTTTATAATTATCCCCTTGTCAAAACTTTCAATACTTTTATAATCCATAGCTTTTCTCCTTTAACTATTTTCTTTGTATTTTGAAAATAACAGTTCAAGGTATGACATATCTCTTAATACGCCTTAATTTCTTTAATAAATATTATTATAAGATAACTCTATTCTAAAATCAAATATAGAGTAATTAATCCCTAATTTTTTTAGAATTATAATCTTATATCTTTAAAATATAATCAAAAATAGACTATCATATTAAAAAGTTTTGCTTTTAAAGATAACTACTCCGAACAAGACAAAAGGGCCTTTTAATGTGTTTTTATACATATTAAAAGGCCCCAATTATCTTACTTTATTATTTACTTAAAAATTCGTCTATGGATGCTGCTGCCTTCTTACCGGCTCCCATAGCAAGTATTACTGTAGCTGCTCCTGTTACCGCATCTCCACCAGCATATACTTTTTCTCTTGTTGTAAGTCCTGTTTCTTCTTCTGTTACAATACATTTTCTACTATTTATTTCAAGACCTTTTGTAGTTGAAGGAATCAATGGATTTGGTGATGTCCCAAGTGACATTATAACTGTATCTAATTCTAGAACAAATTCTGACCCTTCAATTTCAACAGGTTTTCTTCTTCCTGATGCATCTGCTTCTCCAAGTTCCATTCTTACACACTTCATTCCAGTAACCCATCCCTTATCATCTGTAAGTATTTCTACTGGATTTGTTAATAGATCAAATATAACTCCTTCTTCTTTAGCATGATGAACTTCTTCTGCTCTTGCTGGAAGTTCAGATTCTGATCTTCTATATACTATGTGTGACTCTGCCCCTAATCTTAATGCAGTTCTAGCAGCATCCATAGCAACATTTCCCCCACCTACTACTGCAACTTTGTCTCCAACTCTTATAGGTGTAGAATATCCTTCTTTAAATGCTTTCATTAAGTTATTTCTAGTTAGGAATTCATTAGCAGAACATACTCCATTAGCATTTTCTCCTGGTATCCCCATAAACTTTGGAAGACCTGCGCCAGACCCTATAAATATAGCATCAAAGTCTTCTTCTTCAAATAATTGATCTATAGTTACAGTTCTTCCAACTATTACGTTAGTTTCTACTTTAACACCTAACTTCTTAACATTTTCTATTTCATGTTTAACTACTGTATCTTTTGGAAGTCTAAATTCTGGTATTCCGTATACTAAAACTCCACCGGCCTCATGTAATGCTTCAAAAATGGTTACATCATAGCCTTTTTTAGCAAGCTCTCCAGCACAAGTGAGTCCTGCAGGCCCACTTCCTACTACAGCTACCTTTTTCCCATTTTTAGGATCAACTTTTGAAAGATCAACATTATTTTCTCTTGAATAGTCCGCTACGAATCTTTCAAGCTTACCAATAGCAACAGCTTCTCCTTTTATACCTAGTATGCATTTACCTTCACATTGTACTTCTTGAGGACATACTCTACCACAGACTGCTGGAAGTGCACTAGATTTAGCTATAACCCTTGCTGCTTCTTCAAATTCACCATTTTTTACATATTGAATAAACTCTGGTATTTGAATTGTTACTGGGCATTGAGTTACGCATAGAGGTTTTTTACAATTTAAACATCTAGAAGCTTCTTCCATGGCTTCTTCTTTTGTATATCCTAAACAAACTTCTTCAAAATTAGTCGCTCTTATCTTTGGATCTTGTTCTGATATTGGAGTTCTTTTCATTCTATCCATTATTTATCACCTCCGCAGCCACAACCACCGCCATGATGTGTGTCCCCTTCTTCTTTCTTTAATACTTTTCTTCCCTCTTGTGTTTTATACATAGTTTGTCTTCTCATTGCTTCATCAAAATTAACTAAGTGACCATCAAATTCAGGTCCATCCACACAGGCAAATTTAACTTCATTTCCAACAGTTACTCTACAAGCACCACACATGCCTGTCCCATCAACCATTATAGGATTTAAACTAACAACTGTTGGTATATTTAATTCCTTAGTAAGCATTACAACGAACTTCATCATTATCATAGGTCCTATTGCAACTACTAAGTCATAATGTTTTCCTTGATTTTTTACTAAGTCTTTAAGACATTCAGTAACTAGCCCTTTAAATCCATAAGACCCATCATCTGTTGCTACATATAAATTTCCTGCTACAGATTTAAGTTCATCTTCTAATATTAAAAGATCTTTAGTTTTTGTTCCAACGATTACATCTGCATCTATACCTCTTTTATTTAACCACTTAACTTGTGGGTAAACAGGTGCTGTTCCAACTCCACCAGCAATAAACATTATCTTTTTATTTTTTAGCTCTTCTATATCTTCATGAACCATATCAGAAGGTCTTCCAAGTGGTCCTACGAAATCAGTGAAATATTCTCCTTCTTCATAGCTTGCCATTATTTTTGTTGATTCACCAAGTGTTTGAAATACGATAGAAACCGTTCCCATTTCTCTGTCATAATCACATATTGTAAGCGGTATTCTTTCACCCTTTTCATCCATCTTAATTATAACGAATTGTCCTGGCTGACATGATTTAGCAACTCTAGGCGCCTCTATGTCCATTAAATAAATATTAGATGCTAATGCTCTTTTCTTAACTATTTTGTACATATTCATTCCCCCATGTTAAATTTTCTACATCATGCTTAATTTCCATATACATTATAACATATAAAAATAAAATTTCATTGTTAATAAATAATAAACAATAAATATATTTTCAATGTTCAAAATAATGAGACCCTCTTACATTTTAAAATTAAAGAGAGTCTCATTATTTATATTAATCAAACAAATTCTTTCATCAAAAACTAAAAGTTAACTTCATTTCCATAATAAATACAAGTAAATAGCTTTTCCATCTCTTCTTCACTTATTTCTCTTGGATTAGATCCTGTACAGGCATCTAAAATCGCATTAGTAGACACTCTTTTTACATTATCTTTAAAGTCTTCTTCTTTTATTCCATACTCTTTTAAAGTCTTAGGTATTCCCATAGATTCATTCATTGCTTTTATCATATTAATTAATGAAGCTATAAGTTCTTCTTCATTATTTCCTTCAAGTGCTAAATTTCTAGCTATTTCAGCATATCTATCTCCACAGGCCTTTTTATTAAATTGAATTACATAAGGAAGGTATATCGCATTGGCACAACCATGTGGAACGTGGAATACTGCACCTGTTTTATGAGCCATACTATGAGTTATTCCAAGTAGTGCATTACTAAATGCCATACCAGCTAAACATTGCGCTATATGCATCTCTTCTCTTGCATATTTATCACCATTATAGGAGTTAAATAAATATTTCTTTATCATTGTTATAGATTGCATTGCAAGTGGGTCTGAAAAGGCCGATCTTAAAGATGCAACGTAAGCTTCTATAGCATGAGTTAAAGCATCCATTCCTGTGTAAGATGTCAAAACTTTTGGCATAGTTTCAGCAAGACTTGGATCCACTATAGCTATATCTGGAGTTAAATTAAAATCTGCTAATGGGTATTTTATACCTAATTTATAATCAGTTATAACTGAAAAGGCTGTAACTTCTGTAGCTGTACCACTAGTTGATGGTATTGCTACAAATCTTGCTTTATTTCTTAATTCAGGTACTGTAAATGGATCTTTTACATCATCAAAGGTTGTTTCAGGATGCTCATAAAATATCCACATAGCCTTAGCTGCATCTATAGGTGACCCTCCACCAATAGCTACTATTAAGTCTGGCTCAAAGGACCTCATTGTTTCTGCACCCTTCATTACTGTTTCTACTGATGGGTCTGGTTCTACCCCTTCAATTCTCTTTGTTTCTATTCCAGCCTCTTTTAAATAGCTTTCTACCTTATCTAAAAATCCAAATTTTTGCATTGAACTTCCACCAGTTACTATAATGGCTTTTTTACCTTTTAAAGTTTTCAATACTTCCATAGATCCTTCTCCAAAGTATATATCTCTTGGTAATGTAAATCTGTTCATGCGTATACCTCCCGATTTTATTAATTATTTATTATATATATAATAATAGCAACTTCCATGCCAATAGACATTTATTTAACAAAGTCTTTGTGATTAGTTAAACTTTTAACTATGAATGGCATTCCCACTAATTAAAATAATAAGATTAATCATATTCACAAATTATTAATTATACCTTAACAAGTTTAGTGTTCCAATTAAGAACAATCTTTATGCAATAACTTGTTCCATAACAGAACAGCGTTCCATTGTAGAACAAGTTAAACTTTTAACCTTACTTGAGTAAAATGAATACAGCTAATATCATAACCATAGCTGTTAAGATACTTTTCTTCTTATAATCTTCCCATTTTTCACTTTTAATCATAGCATTAGTTTCTATTAAGTAATCTAATGTTATAAATAAAAACACCATCAATGGGTACCTTATGCTATTAACTGGAAGTTTAGCTTTATATCCTACATATATAAATAAAAAGGCTACAATAAAATCTGATATTGGATCTGACTTTATGTACTTTTTAAATTCTTTTCCCTTAAGCTCATATGCCTTATACCTATCTACATTCATAAAATATAAAAGCTTATTATAATAATCTTTATTTATAAATTGCAGTGCTCCTTTTATTATATAAAATACCCCTAATATGTAAAGAGAAACCCTAAAATTCCATATAGATATTATAGCTAGCACAAGCCCTAGGATAACAGATGTTATAAATCCTTTAAAACTCATTCCCTATTCCCCCAATGTTATATTTTTTTATCTTTCTATATAATGTATTTCTACCTATATTTAATACTGATGAAACTTTTGTTATATTACCATCAAACTTTTTTAAACAACAAATTATAGCATTTTTTTCAAGTTCTTCTAGAGAACATAAATAATCTTCTTCAATTAAATTAACTTTGTCTATAGAAACCTCATAATTTATATCTGGACCATTACCTATAAAATCATAATCTACATTGCCATTAAAATTTACTACTTTCTCTATAAAGTTTTCAAGTTCTCTTACATTTCCCTCAAAGTTATAATTTAAAAGTTTGTTATAATCTTTTTTACTTATAGCCGGTATGGATTTATTGAGTCTTTTACTCTTAATTTTTAAGAAATGTTCTATAAGTAATAATATATCATCCCGTCTTTCTCTAAGTGGAGGTATTATAATAGGTATTACACTTAATCTATAATAAAGATCTTGCCTAAACGTACCTCTTGCCACTTCTTTTCTAAGATCCTTATTAGTTGCAGCGATTATTCTAGCATCTACATTAATGTACTTATTTCCACCAACTCTTGTTATTACACCTTCTTGAAGAACCCTAAGTAAGTTTACTTGCATATCCATTGGCATCTCCCCTATTTCATCTAAAAATAAAGTCCCACCCTTTGCAAGTTCGAACTTTCCTAGCTTGCCTCCTTTTTTTGCTCCAGTGAATGCTCCATCATCATAACCAAAGAGTTCGCTTTCTATAAGATTTTTTGATATAGCTCCACAATTTATAGCTACAAATCCTCTATTTCGTCTATTGCTATAGTTATGAATAGCTTGAGCGAGTACTTCCTTACCCGTTCCACTTTCTCCCTCTATAAGCACTGTAGATGGACTATTTGCAACTCCTTTAGCATATTCTTTTATCTTTTTCACTTCAATACTTTCTCCAATAAAGTCCTCAAAGGTGTACCTAGCTTTCATCCCTGTATATTTATTTACTAGGTTGAATACATTTTGTATATCCTTTAAAAGTATCACCATACCCTGAAGCTTTTTATCCTCATAATATATTGGATATATACTTATATTATAGCCTTTTCTCACTCCATTTATATTTAAACTTATTTCCTCATCTTCAAACCTTTTGTTATCTTTTAAAATTCTAAAGTAGTGTTCCCAGTTATAAAACATGCTTTCTATAGAGTTATTTATTATCTCATTTCTATTTAAATTTAACATAATGCAAGCCTCATCATTTATACTATTTACAATTCCTTCTTTATCTACAGCAATTATGCCAGAGGATATAGAGTTCATTATAACATTCATATATTGATAAGCTTCTGTTAACCTTCTTTTAGAGCTTTCTACTTTTAACTGATTTTCTATAGATTTAACCGCTGCCACTACAAGACCTAATGTATGAGGATGAACAAGTTCACTATTACCTGTAAGATTTAATGTACCTATTATCTTTCCATTTGTATTATGTATAGGCGCTGCTGAACACGTCCACCTGTGATATACATTAATAAAATGTTCTTTTTCCGATATTTGAATAGGTGCATCTTCCTTTATGGCTGTACCCATGGCGTTAGTTCCTATGTTTTTTTCGTCCATATATGTACCTACCACCATATCTAACCTTTTAGCTGATTCTATAATCTTTTTATCTCCTATTATATTTAATATACACCCTTCATTGTCGGTTAAAAATATAATAAACCCAGAAGTATCTAAAAAGTCATAGAGCATATTTATGAATTCAAAAGCTACCTCTATTAATTCTTTATTTTTATCTAAAGCACTACTTACTTCATTACCCATAAGTATTTTCTTTGAAAATGTCCTTTCTTTTTCTATTCCGTATACCTTACTTCTTTGATGAGAGTTTTTTATGATTTCTTCCTTTTTCTTTTTATCGTACAAATTATCACCACCAGATTTTAGTTTCATTTCAAAGTTTAAAGGTTTACTTAAAAACTTTCAAGTAATAAGTATCTATATTTTATCACATTATGGTTTAATTTAGAAAACATATATTTTGAAGAAAACACTAAATTACTTTCTAGATCTTTTGATTATTAAGATATCTTAAATAGGTAAATTAGAAAATTAAGCTTAGGTCAAAGAATGGAAATTGAGATAATTGCTACATTATTACATTCACCAAAACTATTAATATTTGATGAAGACTTTTTAGGGCGATAGCCCGTTGATTTGTATGAACTAAGGATAAAAGAATAAATTTTTCCGCAAAAATTTCACCAATCTCTTTTGTGGTATTATTTGGACTTATGATTCAAATAAGAAGTTTGAATAGATGGTGTAGAATTATTTAAAAGCACCCAAAAGTGTTGTGTTTCCATATATCTTTCTGTGGATACATCCTTCAGAAAAAAGACTAGCAATAAGAGGAGGGTACTGAAAAACAAAAGTTTTTCGGTACTCTCCTTATAAATCATCTTTTTAATTCTATTTACTATAATTATAAAATCCTCTTCCTGTCTTTCTTCCAAGCCATCCTGCTCTTACGTATTTCCTAAGTAAGCTATGTGCTCTATATTTACTATCTCCTGTTTCTTTATATAAAACATCCATTACAGCAAGACATACATCAAGACCTATAAGGTCTCCTAATGCTAAAGGTCCCATTGGATGATTAGCTCCAAGCATCATTGATTTGTCTATATCTTCTGCACTTGCTATATCTTCTGCAAGTATTCCAACTGCTTCATTTATCATAGGTATTAGTATTCTATTTACTACAAATCCTGGAGCTTCCGCAACCTCTACTGGATCTTTTCCGATAGATATAGAAACCTCCTTTACAGCATTGAAAGTTTCTTCTGATGTAGCCATTCCTTTTATTATCTCCACAAGTTTCATTATAGTTGCAGGATTAAAGAAATGCATTCCTATAACTCTATCTGGTCTATTTGTAGCTGATGCTACCTCTGTAATTGATAAAGATGATGTATTTGAAGCAAGTATAGTTTCCTTTTTACATATTCTATCTAACTCAGCAAATATTTGTTTTTTAATTTCCATGTTTTCTATAGCAGCTTCAACTACTAGGTCACAATCTTCAGCAAGGTTCATATCTGTAGTTCCTGAAATTCTTGAAAGTATAGTTTCTTTATCATCTTCTGTTATTTTGCCTTTAGTAACAAGCTTTGTAAGATTCTTATTTATACCCGCAATTCCCTTTTCTACAAATTCATCCTTTATATCTCTTACTATAACTTCATATCCCTTTTGAGCAAAAGCTTGAACTATACCAGCTCCCATAGTTCCTGCACCAAGCACAAATATCTTTTTCATATAAAAAACCCCCTATATTGAAATTTGCTTAGCTAAACATAAGTTTAGCTAAGCTTATTTTTTCTTATTCTTGCATTGTTTTAAACTGTGATATCATCTCTGGAATTACTTTATTAAGGTCTCCAACTATAGCATAATCTGCAAGTTTCATTATTGGAGCACTTTCATCTTTATTTATAGCTATTATTATATCACTTTCTTGCATTCCAGCCAAATGCTGAATTGCTCCTGATATACCACAAGCTATATAAATATTAGGTCTAACAGTCTTTCCTGTTTGTCCAACTTGGTAATCTTTATCTAACCAGTCTTTTTCAATAGCTGCACGAGAGGCTGCAACTGTACCTCCCATTGTTTCAGCAAGCTCTTTTAGAAGATTAAAGCTTTCCTTATCTCCGACTCCTCTACCACCAGCTACTAAAACTTTAGCTTCTGTTATATCCTCTATTTCTTTATGAATCTTTTTAACATCTATAATCTTTGTTCTTATATCCTCTTGTGTTAATTTAGCATCTATTTTAACTATGTTTTTGTCTCTACTTTCATCTTTAATAAGCTTTGCAAAAACTCCAGCTCTTATAGTTGCCATTTGAGGCCTATGGTCTGCACATTCAATTGTAGCCATAAGGTTTCCACCAAATGCAGGTCTTGTCATTAATAAGTGCTTTGTTTCTTCATCTATATCTAAAGCTGTGCAGTCTGCTGTAAGACCTGTATTTAATCTTGCAGCTACTCTTGGGCCTAGATCTCTTCCTATAAAGGTAGCACCTATAAATAATACTTCTGGTTTGTATTCATCTACAAGATCACATATAACCTTTGTATATCCATCTGTAGTATAGTGATTTAATAATTCACTTTCTACCTGTAAAACTTCATCTGCACCATAAGCTATAAGAGTTTTTGATAACTCATCTACATTATTACCTAACAGTAAAGAGGTTAATTTCACACCTAGCTTATCAGCCATTTCTCTCCCCTTAGCTATAAGCTCTAATGAAATCTTTTGAAGCTTTCCATCTCTTTGTTCTGCAAAAACCCAAACGCCCTTATAATCAGCTATATTCATTTATAAATCCCTCCTAAATTTCCTAAGTGTGATTTAAATATAATGTTTCTCTCTTAGTTTTGAAAATACATGTTCAACTGCTTCTTTTGCAGGTTTATTCACTATTTCTCCTTGTCCCTTTGCTTCTTTAGTTATAGATTTTTTAACCTTTGTAGGTGATCCCGCAAGTCCTAGTTGGGATTTATCAACTTCTATATCCTCTGCTGTCCAAATCTTAATTTCCTTATTTTTAGCTTCGTAAATATAATTCGCATGCATGTATCTTGGTTCATTTAATTCCTTTATAGCAGTAAGTAAAACTGGCGTCTTAACTTCAATTATTTCATATCCATCTTCTAAAGCTCTATTTACTTTTAATACATTTCCTTCTGCTACTACTTCTTGTACATAAGTAATTTGAGGAATATTTAAATGTTCAGCTATTTCTGGTCCAACCTGCGCTGTATCTCCATCTATAGCTTGTCTTCCTGCGAATACTATATCATAATCAATTTTTTTCAAAGCTCCAGCAAGTGCCTTTGATGTAGC
This sequence comes from Clostridium putrefaciens, assembly GCF_900461105.1. GTDB lineage: Bacteria > Bacillota > Clostridia > Clostridiales > Clostridiaceae > Clostridium_L > Clostridium_L putrefaciens. The sequence goes on from NZ_UFWZ01000001.1 coordinate 2,492,026, forward strand.
TAATGTATCGGCTCCAGCAAAAGCTCTATCTGTTATAAGTATAGCCTCGTCTGCGCCCATGGATAAGGCTTCTTTCAACGCATTTTTTGCTTGAGGTGGTCCCATGCTTATAACCGTTACCTTTGCACCATACTTATCTTTTAAAACTAAAGATTCTTCTAAAGCATTTTTATCTTCTGGATTTATTATAGATGGAACACCTTCTCTTACAAGAGTCCCTGTCTTAGGATCAATTCTTACCGCTGTAGTATCTGGTACCTGTTTTAAACAAACAACTATATTCATGTATGTAGCCCCCTCCTATTTCAATGCATTTCCTGCAATAACCATTTTTTGAACTTCTGAAGTCCCTTCATATATCTCTGTTATTTTAGCATCTCTCATCATTCTTTCTACTGGATACTCTCTTGTATAACCGTATCCACCAAATAATTGAACTGCTTTAGTTGTAACTTCCATAGCAACTTCCGATGCAAATAACTTTGCTCTTGCAGCTTCTACTGAAAATGGAAGTCCTTGATCTTTTAAGAACGCAGCATTATAAACTAGATATCTTGCTGCTTCTACCTTAGTATCCATTTCAGCAATCATCCATTGTAGTCCTTGGAAAGCACTAATAGGTTTCCCAAATTGTTTTCTTTCCTTCATATACTTAACACTTTCCTCTAATGCACCTTCTGCTATACCTAAAGCTTGAGCTGCAACTCCTATTCTTCCTCCGTCAAGAGTCTTCATTGCAATTCCAAAACCTTTTCCTTCTTGTCCTACTAGGTTTTCCTTCGGAACTATGCAATTTTGCATTACAAGTTCTGTAGTAGACGATGCTCTTATACCCATTTTATTTTCAAGTTTTCCAATAGAGAACCCTTCGAAATCCTTTTCAACTATAAACGCTGATATTCCTCTAGTGCCCTTACTTCTATCAGTCATGGCAAATATCACAAATACATCTGCAACTCCACCATTAGTTATAAATATTTTTGTTCCATTTAAAACATAATGATCTCCATCTAAAACTGCTATGGTTTGTTGTCCCGCTGCATCTGTACCAGCACCAGGTTCAGTAAGACCAAAAGCCCCTAACTTCTCACCAGTTATTAAGGATGGAAGATACTTCTCTCTTTGCGTCTCATTACCATATTGATATATTAAAGATTCACATAAAGAAACATGGGCAGATAATATTATTCCTGTAGTACCGCAGACTTTAGATAATTCTTCTACTGCTAATATATAAGCTAAAGTATCACCTTCTGCTCCACCGTATTTTTTTGGAAAAGGTATACCCATAAGGCCATACTTACCCATAAGCTTTGTGTTTTCCATTGGAAACTCTTCAGTTTCATCAATTTCTCCCGCTATAGGCTTTACCTTTTCTTCTGCAAATTGTCTTGCCATTTGTCTAACTAATTGTTGTTCCTCTGATAATGCAAAATTCATTTATTTTACCTCCTTAAAAGTATAATTAAATTAAGGTCTTATTTATTTTTAAAACTTTTATCTCTTCTTTCTACAAATGCAGCCATTCCTTCTTTTTGGTCTTCAGTAGAAAAACATTGTCCAAAGGTTTCTGCTTCATACATAAGTGCTGTATCTATATCACATTGCATACCTCTATTAATAGCTACCTTAGATAACTTAACAGCTATAGGTGCATTAGCTGCTATAGTGTTTGCCATTAACTTTGCTTCTTCCATTAACTTTTCAACTTCAACTACTTTGTTTACAAGTCCAATTCTTAAAGCTTCATCTGCTTTTACCATTCTACTTGTAAATATTATTTCTTTAGAAATTCCAATTCCAACATGTCTTGCAAGCCTTTGAGTACCACCAAACCCTGGTGTTATTCCAAGCCCTACTTCAGGTTGTCCAAACTTAGCCTTTTGTGTTGCTATTCTTATATCACAAGCCATAGCAAGTTCACATCCGCCACCTAGTGCAAATCCATTTATAGCCGCTATAACTGGTTTTTCAAGGTTTTCTATTCTTCTAAATACTCTGTTTCCAAGTATAGAAAAACTTCTTCCTTCCATAGTGTTTAAATCCTTCATTTCTGTTATATCAGCCCCTGCAATAAAGGCTTTATCCCCTGCTCCAGTTATAATTACTGAATAAATATCTTGGTCATTTTCTAAAGTATCAACTAAAGTATCTAATTCCTTCAACGTTTCTGAATTCAAAGCATTCAATGCCTTTGGTCTATTAATTGTTACTATGGCAATATTGCCTTCTTTTTCAAGGATAACATTTTTTAATTCCATGATACTCCTCCCTTGTACTTCTTTTAATATATTTATTAAAAGTTGTAGCACTTTATGTGCCACTTTTAATTTCTCTATAACTAATTGTTAATTATCTAACAATTAGGCATAAAAAATAATTGAAGCTCTCACTTCAATTATAATTATAACCCGGATAACAATTTATTTCAATTACAAATCACATAATTTTGAATTATCTCATTATTTTATTTCATTTTCTTTTTCATGAAGAAGATATGTAAGTGTTAATAAACTTTCACTAAGGTGAACATTTTCTACAACTATACCTTCTGGTACTACAAGATCTACTGGTGCAAAGTTCCAAATACCCTTTACTCCGTTATTAACAAGTATGTCACATACTTTCTGAGCGTTTACTGCCGGAACACATATTATTCCTATATTTATAGTATTTGATTTAATATATTGTTCTAATTTATCAATATCATCTATAGCTATGTCTCTTATTCTGATTCCTGAAAGCTTAGGATTGGCATCAAATATAGCTTCTAGTTTAAAACCTAACTTTTCAAATCTATTATAATTTGCTATAGCCTGACCTATATTACCAGCACCTACTATAACTGTTTTATATTCATTTGATAATCCTACTATTTCACTTATTTGGGCATATAATTCTCTTACATTATATCCATATCCCTGTTGACCAAAGTCACCAAAACAATTTAGATCCTGCCTTATTTGTGAAGCAGTAAATCCTATCTTCTGACTTAACTCTTTTGATGATATCCTATCTACGTCATTTCTAAGTAACTCACTAAGATATCTATGATATTTTGGCAATCTTTTTATTACTGCCATAGAAATACTCCTCTTTTTATCCATGATTACACCTCTTTAACTAAATTTAATAACTTATATTAAGTTACAACATACTACTAATAATTATATAAATATCTTTTAATTTTTTCCCACCACAATTATAGATATAAATAGACTTATTACCTTTGTGAAAATATACTCTATAATAAATCAATTTCAAACTCAAATATACTTTACTCTAATAAATTTAACTCCATAGATACAACTTCAAATAAGCTTATACCTATAACTTATAAAATAAGATGAATAGAAATAAAGTAAAAATTATTGTGAATAATTAAATTTAATATAATATACAACAAGTATTCTATCACAATTTACCTTGCAATTACAAAAAAAATATTATATTTTATAATTTATTTACCATTATGCATGTTTTTACATTAAATTTACATAGACTTTCTTAGAACTTTGTAACTTCACTTATTATATTATTAAAAATACCTTAGATATGTTAACAAATTGTTATAATAATTATTGCTTTTTTAATAATATTCTTACAAATTACATTTTAAATATTAATAGTCTATCTAAATTATTGACCATTTTTTATTAATATATTCAAAATTATATTATAGCTATTACTTAATGATATAATATAATCAAATTTATATAAATAAAAATTTCGAAAGGTTTAATGATATTTATGAATAAGAATACTGAAAAGACCATTTGGATAATATTATACTTTTCTTTTACATTAATATTTTTATTGTTACTTTACTTATCTAATGAAAATAGAGTTGTAATTGGATTTTTGTCTTCTCTCTTAATAATTTCTGTTAGCATAAGATTATCGGTACTTTACCCAAACCCTAGCAAAAAGTATATAGGTAAATTTTTAATCTTTGTTGATTTGACAGTAGTTTATCTAATATTTGCAACTGATACATCTGGTATATCAATTTTATATACCATAATAATTATTATGGATTCTATATTTTTTCATAACTACATTTTTAGCTTTTTAACTATTGTGCTTGGGTATATTTCTTTTATAATCCACAAAATCTCTACTCCATCTTTATACCCAAGTTTAGGCGCTATTTCATTATCCTCAGTTATAGTTTTACTAGGGTTTGTCTTTTTATGTAGCATATTATACTTTTTAAAGGAGCAAATAATTCAAAGTTCGAAGCTATCTAATTCAATGAATGACATAGAAGAGAAAAATATAAAACTTGAAAAGGCCTATTGTAAATTAAAAGAACACTCAGAAGCCTTAGAAGAAATGGCTGCTTTAAAAGAACGTAATAGAATTTCAAGGGAATTGCATGATACAGTTGGACACACTCTTACTACTGTACTCGTTGAAATTGAAGCTGGCAAAAGGCTTTTGATTAAAAATAAACCTGGAGGACTTGATAAAATCACCTTAGCACAAGAGCAAGTCAGAAAGGGTCTTAAGGATATTAGATCATCAGTTACCTTGATGAAGGAAGGTAAAGATTTAATTGAGTTTATTCCATCTTTAAAGTTAATACTAGAGGATACTAAACTTCATACAGAGGTTAAAATACAATATCACATATCATTAACCAAAAACATATCTAAGACCTATGAAAAGATAATCTACAATAGTCTTTTAGAGGGCATCACCAATGGAATTAAACACGGAAATGCTAAAGAGTTTATATTTAAGCTTTATGATAAAGATGGAAATATATTCTTTTACTTAGAGGATAAAGGCTTAAGCTCTAAAGATATCATACTAGGTTTTGGTCTTACAAATATGAAGGAATCTGTTGAATCTGTAAATGGCGAGTTTAATTTAAAATATATAAAAGAAAAAGGGTTCATAATACAATTTATATTAGGGGAGGACTTAAATTTATGATAAAGGTTTTAATTGCAGACGATCAAACTCTTATGAGGGATGGACTTAAGACTATTTTAGATTTAGAAGATGATATTGAAGTAATTGCCACCGCTGAAAATGGTGAAATAGCCTTTAAAAGGGCCAGTGAATTAAATCCCGATGTTATCTTAATGGATATAAGAATGCCTATAATGAATGGCGTAGATAGTGTGAAAAAAATAAAATCTATTTTACCAAAAGTATCTGTAATTATGCTTACAACATTTGATGATGATGAATATATAATAGAAGCCCTCTCTAATGGTGCATCAGGATATCTCTTAAAAGATATGCCTGCTGAAAAATTGATTGAAGCTATAAGAGATAGTTTAAAGGGTCAACTATTTATCCCTACAAATATAGCCGCAAAGCTTATATCTAGATTATATGAAAAAGAAACATCCAAAAAGACTTTTAAAAAGGATTTAGATCTTTCGGAAAGGGAACTTCAGGTCTCTTCTCTTTTAATAGAAGGATATAATAACAAGCAAATTTCTTCAAAGCTATTTATTTCAGAGGGTACAGTTAAAAACTATATAAGTAATATTTATAGCAAGATAGGAATTAGCGATAGAACCAAGGCTGCCTTATTTCTAAAGGCAAATCTTTGAATTTTAGGAGAATAACTAATGAAAAAAAACATCTTTTTTTCTATAACCTTATTATTTACCGGTATATTAATGCTTCTTAGAAATATTGGAATTATAAAAAGTAATATTTCATTTTTTATAGTTGGTTTGGGTCTAATGGCGGCCTATATCCTTATGGGACATTCTACTAAACATAAAAACATATTGATATTAATACCCTCTTTAACCCTTATTTCATTAGCCTTATTGGAATTTACTTTAAATAATTACAATGTATACAATATAGATTACAGCCTTTTCTTATATGCACTAGGTCTTTGTTGTGTGTTAGTTTACATTATACATATACGAAAACAAAACTTTAAGTCTTTTAAAAAAAGGTATTGGATTATATATCTAGCAATATTACTTATAATCCTTTCTACAATTTATAAGTTTAAGTTTACTAATATATATTTAATGTTAAAGTACATTTGGCCTTTTATACTTTTATCTATAGGTGTTTTTATACTTATTGGGGATTACAAAGAGAAGATTTCTAAATCAAGTGATTCTTAAACTCAGGTGGAGTTTGCTTATAATGAATACATATCCCCATCTAAGCTTTAGAAGAACTTATAGAGGAGCGTAGCCGCCGTCATCCCCCACATGAAGAGGCTAGGGGTGTTAGGTATGATGGCGATGTACTAAAATTAATAGGAGGATTTTTTATGCATGATAAAAGTTTAAATATAGCCCATAGAGGCTTTAGTGGTAAATACCCTGAGAACACTATGTTATCCTTTGAAAAGGCTGTAGAAGCTGGGTGTGACGGTATAGAAACAGATGTACAACTCACTAAGGATAATGTACTTGTATTATGTCATGATGAAACTTTAGATAGAACCACAAATAATAAAGGTTTTATATCACAATACACCTATAAAGAACTTAAAGCTTTAGACTTTGGTGTTAAATTTGGAGATAAATTTAAAGATATTAAAATACCTACACTTGAAGATCTTCTAGGTTATTGTAAAGAAAAAGATATATATTTAAATCTTGAGTTGAAAAATAGCATAATTTTATATGAAGGTCTAGAAGAGATGGTTATAAAAAAGATTCATGAATATAATTTATCTAAAAGTGTAATTTTATCTTCTTTTAATCATTACTCCATGGTGAAGTGTAAAGCTATAGATAATAATATTAAAACAGGATTATTATATGAAGCTGGTCTTTATAAACCTGAGCTATATGCAAAATATGTTGGAGCTAACGCTGTTCATCCTCATTTTTTAAGTGTTATTCATAAATCTATAGTAGATGATATTAAAGCTAAAAACATTCTTATAAATACCTACACCGTAAATGATGAAAAACATATGAAAACTTTAATAAATTTAGGTATAGATGGCATCATAACTAATTATCCTGATAAACTCAGTACCCTATTAAAATCTTAGATTAATATTTGTTACTCACATACAAAACATATTATGTCTTTATATTATTGCCTCCTTTAATTGATAATTGATTTTTTATGATATATAATGTATGTATGTTTGAAATCAGACAAAATAACTAATTTAAATACAAATTTATATCTTTTATTAGGTAGACTTTTGTCTAAAATATAGGGAGGTATATTATGTTAAGCGAAAGATTACAAAAGGCATTAAATGCTCAAGTTAATTACGAATTTTATTCTGCTTACACTTATTTAGCTATGTCTGCTTATGCTGAAAGTGAAGATTTAGAAGGATTCGCAAATTTCTTTAAAGTTCAATATGAAGAAGAGCTTTTTCATGCTATGAAATTTTATAATTATATAAACCAAATGGATGGAAGAGTAGTGATAGAATCTATGGAAAAACCTCAAGTAGAATATGATTCTATACTTCATCTGTTTGAATCAGGATATGAGCATGAGAAGACTGTTACTGCTAAAATATATAACCTTGCTGATATAGCTACTGAAGAAAAAGAACATGCAACTATAAGTTTACTTCAATGGTTTATAGATGAACAGGTAGAAGAAGAACAAAATTTTAATACTATAATCAAAAAACTTAAGAGAATAGAATCAAATCCAGCTGCTTTATATATGTTAGATGATGAATTATCTACAAGAGTATTTACTCCGCCAGCAGCTAATGCATAAACATTTCAAATTATATATTCACTAAAAAGAACAGGAAATAACTTTTAAAGTTATTTCCTGTTCTTTTTTATTTAAAGCTTACATATTTAATTTTTGACTCTAAGTACTCTCATAGAGTTTAGTACTGCTATTAAAGCAACTCCTACATCTCCAAATACCGCTTCCCACATAGAAGCTATTCCCATAGCTCCTAATATTAATATTACAAGCTTCACACTTAATGCAAATATAATGTTTTGCCATACCACTTTATTTGTTTTTTTAGCTATCTTTATAGCTAGTATAATCTTAGATGGCTCATCTGTCATTATTACAACATCTGCAGCCTCTATAGCAGCATCAGACCCAACTCCACCCATAGCTATACCTATATCTGCCCTAGCAAGTACAGGTGCATCATTTATTCCATCACCTACAAAGGCTACTTTTCCTTTTCGTAATTTACCTTCTTGTAATCCTTCTAGTATTTCCACCTTATTTTGTGGAAGCAACTCAGAATAAACTTTATCTACCCCAATCTTTGTTCCTACCTTATCAGCTACAACTTTATTATCTCCAGTTAACATTAAAATATTTTTAATTCCTGAAGCTTTAAGTCCTATTATAGCTTCCCTAGAGTCTTCTTTTATTTCATCTGATATATCAATATGTCCAGCATAAACTCCATCTATACTTAAATAAACCACAGTACCTATAGTTGAAACTTCTTCTACTTTTATGTTGTTCATATCCATAAGCTTCTTATTTCCAGCTAATACACTTTTTTTATCTACTAATGCTTTTATTCCATACCCTGATATCTCTTCATAATCTTTCAACCTTGACTTATCTATCTCTTCATCAAAGTATTCTACTATAGATGTTGCTATAGGATGAGTAGAAAACGCTTCAACATAAGCTGCGTATTCTATCAACCTTTCTTTTGTGAAACCTTCTTTAGCGTAAATATTTGTAACTTCAAATACACCTTTTGTTAAAGTTCCTGTTTTATCAAATACTATAGTCTCAAGCCTATTTAAAGCTTCTAAATAATTTCCACCCTTAATCAATATACCATTCTTAGACGCTGACCCTATGCCCCCAAAGAATCCTAAAGGTATTGATACTACTAAAGCACACGGACAAGATACTACAAGGAATACAAGGGCTCTGTATATCCAATCTGTAAATGTATATCCCTCTATTATTAGTGGAGGAACCACAGCTAATATAACGGCAGATATAACCACAACAGGGGTGTAATATCTAGCAAATTTAGTTATAAACTTTTCAGTAGGTGCTTTTTTAGCCCCTGCATTTTGTACTAAATCTAATATTTTTGATAGTGTAGACTCCCCAAATTCTTTTTTCACTTTTACATATAATAGTCCATTTTTATTTATAAATCCTGCTAAGACTTCATCTCCATTTCTAACAGTCCTTGGAACGGCCTCCCCTGTAAGTGCAGATGTATCAACCATACTATTCCCCTCTATTATAACACCATCTAAAGGTAGCTTTTCTCCGGGTTTTATCATTATGATTTCACCTATTAAAACTTCATATGGTGAAACAGATATAAACTCTTCTCCTCTTTTAACATTAGCCGTATCTGGTCTTATATCCATAAGATCTGATATGGACTTTCTTGATTTATTTACAGCTATATCTTGAAATAATTCGCCTACTTGATAAAATATCATAACAGCCACAGCTTCTGGGTATTGTCTAATGGCAAATGCCCCTAAAGTAGCTATTGTCATAAGAAAATTTTCATCAAACACTTGGCCTCTAGCGATGTTTTTTACTGCTCTTAGAACAATTTCTCCCCCAACTAAAACATAACTTATAACAAATAATCCAAGCTCTATTTTAGGTGAAAATTTAAATATTAATGGTATAATAAAAAATCCAACACCTAATATTAATTTTATAATTGATTCTTTTATCTCATTATTTTCATGTTTATGTTCATGTTGGTTGTCTCCTGTAATACCTTTTTGTTTATTATTAATTAAATTATTGCTTTTAAGCTTCACCTCTACATCAGGTTCTAGCTTGTTTACTATTGATTGAACTTTTGAAAATACGTTGTTTTTATTTAAATTATTATCTACTTTTATAATTAGTCTTTTAGATACAAAGTCTAATCCAGCTTCTTTTACCTCTTCTAATTTATTAACTTCCACCTCAATCTTTGTTGCACAATTTGCACAGTTAAGACCTTCTAACATTATAATCATATTTTTATTTTTACCTAAATCATTTTCTTTTTGTTTTACTATAACATCTGGTTCTAATCTATTTATTATATCTATACTATCTTTTAATATTTTATCCATAGCCTCTTCTTTATTACCTTCTATTATTAGAGTCTTAGTTGAAAAGTTCATACTAGCAGAAAATACATCCTCTAATTTGGATACCTTGTCTTCTATTTTAGCTGAACAATTTGCACAATCTAAGCCCTCTAAAATTAATTCGTGTTTGATCATAAAATCACCCCTATCTATTTTTCTGTGATGTGTACTAACCCTTTATCAAATATGTCTTTAACATGATCATCATCTAATGAATAATAGATTACCTTACCTTCTCTTCTAAACTTTACAAGCCTAGCATTTTTTAAAACTCTAAGTTGATGTGATATTGCTGATTGACTCATTGCAAGAAGTGCTGCTAAGTCACAAACACACATCTCAGATTTAAATAAGGCACATATTATTTTTATACGAGTACCATCTCCAAAAACCTTGAATAGTTCTGCAAGTTCATATAACTTTTCATCTGTAGGTAATGATTTAATAACTTGTCTTACTACATCTTCATGAATCATAACTGTATTACAACTATCTACCCGCTCTAAATCTTCCATATAATTATCCCCTTTTTCAATTGTACATATGAGCATATATTCATATGTTGTTTATATTATATTATTTATATTCTGTGAAGTCAAGTTTTCACATTAAAACATTCATCGCTTTATTATGTTATGTTATATAAAAATAAAAGGTTACTGTAAATTCGCATTTTCAAGTAACCTTTAGACATTTTTTTATTTATTTTCATTAAATCTTTTTCTATATCCACATTTTCTACATAATTCTTCTACTACTTCTCTATTTGCAAATCCCTGTGCAATAGACATCGCTCTTTTCCCTTCTATAATTTCTGAAAACTTCGTGTCATGTATATTGCCGAGATCAATTACCCCCTCACCATCAAGGCAACAAGGAATTACAGTACCATCTACTAATATTCCTACTTGATTTTTAAGCCCATAACAAAAACCCCTATGAGTCTTATCTTCTTCTGCATTTAAACTTGGCCACTCAAATTCGTAATCTTGATTTAAAAATACTCCCTCTGCTATTTTAATACCTCTTGAAATATTTATTTCTTCTTGAATTTTATAGGATAAATTAAATCTTCTTTCTAATATAGATAGTATTTCTCTGTTCCTTTGCCTTTTTATATTTGTAGCATTGTCCTCACCAAGATTCCAAAGCCTTAGAGAAATTAGGGTGTTACCTATTTTTCTAATTTCCTTTATAAAAGATATTATATCATCTATATACTTATTTTTATTGTTTTCTATATGGTTTCCATCAAAGCTATGAAGTGAAATATTAATTTGTCTTAAAGATGGTTTTCCTATTAGTTTATCTTGCACATTTTTAATTAAGGTTCCATTAGTCGTTATATTTGCCTTAAATCCTTTTTCATCACATAAATCTAATAGTTTATCTATATCCTTATGTAATAAGGGCTCTCCCTTCACATGGAAATATACATACTCACCATAAGGCTTTACCTCATCTAATATGTGACTAAATTTATTAATATCGATGAATTCAGCCTTCCTTTTAGTTTGAGGACAAAAGTCACAGGCAAGATTGCAGGCATTAGTTATTTCTATATAAATCTTTTTAAATTTCATAATGTATCACGCTCCAACTTCAGTATAATATTGTAATTCCTAGCAACTGCTTTGTTTATTGTATATTAATGATTTATTAATATATTGGTAATTATAAGTTTTATAAAACAATTTATTAATATGTATTTTATCATATATTTTTAAAAATTCCTTTGAAAGCTTTTATTTTAAATTAGCTATTACCATTATAATCATATTTAAATTAATAAATACAGATATGCATCTTATTAATCTTTATAATTTTATAGTGTTTTAGTGTTTTAGCGTTTTAGTATTTTAGTATTTTAGTATTTTAGTCAAATTATAATTTGTAGAACTTAATAAAAATAGATAGACCTCTAATTAATAAAAGTCTATCTTAATATCTAAATATATATAAACTTATATATATTTATTAAATTCTATGCTTTGTTTAATTCCATTTAGCAATTGTTTCATCTCTTGATCTTTACATTTATCCATTACTAATATTACATCACCTGAATCTACTATAACTAAATCCTTTATTCCAAAGCCTATAATAAGCTTATCTTTACTAAATATTGAGCAATTTTCACTCTCGTCTAAAAAAACATTTTCAGAAACATTATTCCCCTCATGAACTTTAAGAAACCTACTAAAAGCTTTAAAACTTCCAATATCATCCCAAATAAATTCACATCTTATAACAAAGGCCTTCCTAGTTTTTTGCATAATACCAAAATCTACAGATATCCCATCCATTAGATCATACTGTTCTTTTATAACATCTTTCTCTTCATCTTCATCTACTGCTTGATATATTTGCATAAGACTTTTATACATCTTAGGAAGATATTTTTCCATTTCTCTTAAAAACACATCTGCCCGCCATACAAATATCCCACTATTCCAAAGATAAGTTCCTTTCATTAAAAAGTCCTTAGAAACTTCTATATTAGGTTTTTCAGTAAATCTTTCCACTCTATACGTGGCTATACTGCCAGGTACTCTCTGTCCCATCTCAATATATCCATAACCGGTTTCAGGTGTTGTTGGATTTACACCTATGGTAACTAACCCTCTTCGTCTTTCTGCTATTTCTATTGCTTGATTTAAAGTTTCTTGAAATTCCTTCTCTCCCTTTATATAGTGATCCGACGGAAGAACCACCATTACAGCATCCTTATCCTTTTTTAATAATTTAACTGCAGAAAGACCTATACAAGTAGCAGTCTCCTTATTCGATGGTTCTACAAATATATTTTCTTCATTAATTTCAATTAATTCTTCTTTTATCTTATCTTTATAACTTTCATTAGTTACTATATAAATATTTTCTTTATCTATAATTGGTTTAATCCTATCTACAGTATTTCTTAAAAAACTTTTATTATCTACACTTCTTAAAAATTGTTTAGGATTCTCTGATCTTGATAGAGGATAAAGCCTCGTTCCTTTTCCTCCTGCTAATATTAATGCGTAAAGCACCTTTTCACACTCCAAGTATTGTTATGTTTTATAATATGTATGTAAGTGGTTATTTGTGAAGACAGCTTATGAAATTTCTTTGTTTTATTAAATCTAATAGTAAAAGTGAATTATTATATAAAAGAAAGGTTTTATTTATTAATAATTAAAGTTGACAAAATAATCTTATAATGATATATTTAATTCATAAGATTTAATTGAGCAAAATATTCTTTTAGCAAGTAATAATAAATGAGGAGATGTTAATATGTCCATTTATGATTTTAATGTAAAAGATATCGATGGAAATGAAGTAAATTTAAATGATTATAAAGGTAAAGTACTATTAATAGTTAATACTGCAAGTAAATGTGGATTTACACCTCAGTATAAAGACCTCCAAAAACTATATAATAAGTATAATGAAAAAGGTCTTGAAATATTAGGATTCCCTTGTAACCAGTTTGCTATGCAAGAACCTGGTGATAATAAAGACGTTAAGACTTTTTGTGAGTTAAACTATGGTGTAACATTCCCTATGTTTGAAAAAATAGATGTAAGGGGAAAGGATGCACATCCTTTATTTAAGTATTTAACTTCTAATACTTTATTTAAAGGTTTTGATTTAGAAAATCCAAGTGGCAAAATGATTCATAGTTTTATAAGTGAAAAGTTTCCTGAATTCCTTATAGATGACTCAATAAAGTGGAATTTCACTAAGTTTTTAATAGATAGAGACGGAAACATAGTAGGAAGATTTGAATCCCCAGTAGAACCAATGGATATGCAAAAGGATATAGAAAAGTTACTATAATCTACTTAAATATTCCCCCAGAATAATTTAATTAATAAACTTAGTAACTAAAAAAGAAAGGTTTAGAGATGATTTTCTCTAAACCTTTCTTTCTTTCTAGTAAGTTAAATACAAATTAACTTTCATAAGTTGTCATATTATGTTTCTTATTGTTTCTCCTTTGGGAAGCTCCCTATTTAAATACTTTAATATATAATTCATGTATAAGTACCTTTTATATATTAAAGTATTTATTATTTAAAATTTTACTTGATACTTAACTATATAAATATTTATAATGTAATCATAAGTATTATCTAAACTTAAGATTAGAAAGGATTTGGTGTCTTGATAAAAGTTTGTGCCTTTAGCAGATATTTTGAAGATATATCTTCTGCTTTAGAAAAAGAAAATATGGACTTCACCTCAAAAGAATGCCTACTAAGATGCGACCTTTGCAGAACTGTCCCCTTTGTAATGGTGTATCATGAATTCATTATAGGTGAAACTATTGATAATTTAATTGTTAATATAAAAGAAAGACTTCTTTAAATTTAGAACTTATTTATGTTGTATTTTATATCTAATATATAACCCTGTATATTATACAATTCAAATAACTATCCATTTGTTCGCATATTTTTTAATACCGGTAACAATTTCACTTTAATTTTTAAAGGTGCAATATCTTCTACAATTTCAAAGATAACTTCTTCTGTAATAAGCTCTATCTTATGATCATTAATCCAGTTACTAACTAACCTTATTATTTTATTTTTGAATAGTAAGGGTGTCTGGCTTAACACTAATTCATACATCTTTTTGCTATTACCATTCCACTTAATTTCTTTCATAACATCTTCTTTCATTGTATCCTCCAACACTTTCACTTAATATAACCCTTAACATCCCCTTATTTTAACCCCTTTTTATTGCTTGAATCCTATTTTAAATTATTCTCTTCTTTTATTTTTATGATGCTCTATATCTTTTAATGCATTTAAGTTTTAATTTATTAACTTTATGATTATCTCATAAAAAGTCTTGTAACTACCTCTATATTAAAGTATATGATTTTAAGTCATCTGTAAGATATGAACTTTAATAAATTCATATCTTTTGCTTTACCATAACCAAACATAAATAAAAAGGATAGTATTTCGTATAGAACAACACGAAATACTATCCTTTCTATTTTATGATTATCACACAAAGGGCCTGTAATTACTTCCAGGTGTAGCAACTCATTAGATGATAATATTAAAATTACAACTCGGTAAAAATAACAACATCTTACAAGAATATCACTCAACAAGCTATATTACTTAGAATCTACTTCGTTAATATTTCTTATACTATATTATCTTTTCATTATTTTCTTTAATAGATTAAACTTGTCTTTGTATGGTGCATATCTAAAATTAATATCCAATGTTCCTCTTTTTATAACTGATTTATAGTGAGATAAAGTTTCAAAGCTTGATTCTCCATGATATCCGCCCATGCCACTTTCACCTACCCCACCAAAAGGTATATAATGTGATGCCACTTGTATTACAGTATCATTTATACATGCTCCTCCTGATGTAGTATTCCTAAGTATAATTTCCTGTGATTCCTTACTCTTTGAAAAATAATAAAGCGCAAGAGGCTTTGGTCTACTATTTATTAAATTAATTGCCTCATTTAAGTTTTCAAATTCTATAATAGGAAATATAGGTCCGAATATTTCCTCATTCATTATCTCATCTTCCAAGGTAATGTTGTCTATTATGGTAGGCTCAAAATATAATTCTTCTCTTATATTATTACCTCCTAAAATTACATTTCCTTTTTGTAAATATGATTTTAACCTATCAAACTGCTTCACATTGATGATTCTAGGATAATCAGGGCTTTCTTTAGGGTGTTCACCATAAAATTGTTTTATATATTTTTTAATAGCATCTATAAGTTTTAATTTTACTAAGCTATTTACAAGTAAATAATCAGGTGCTACACACGTTTGTCCAGCATTTAAAAATTTACCCCAAACTATCCTCTTAGCTGAAAGTTCTACATCTGCATCTTTATCAACTATGCATGGACTTTTCCCACCAAGCTCTAAAGTAATTGGTGTAAGATTTTTCGCTGCAGCTTCCATAACTATTCTTCCAGTACCTACACTCCCTGTAAAGAATATGTAATCAAATTTTTGTTCTAATATTTCCTTAATAGCTTCTCTTCCACCATCTTCATAAATTATGTCTACCTGTTCTATAGAAAAACATTCTTTAATTATCTTTTTTAATACTATATTTGTATTAGGTGAATATTTAGATGGCTTTATAACAACACTATTCCCTGCTGATATGGCACCTACTAAAGGTGACATTGTAAGTTGGAAAGGATAGTTCCAAGGCGACATTATAAGAATTACGCCATGAGGATTTGGATATATATAACTTTTTGCTGGAAAATGAACTAAGGGCGTTAATTTCTTTTTTGGTCTTGACCATTTTTCTACATTTTTTATAGCTAAATTTATTTCTCCTAGTACTAGTCCTATTTCTGTAGCATATGATTCAAATTTTGATTTTCTAAGATCCTTCCATAATCCATTTAGTATGTCATCTTCATTAGAAATTATTGAAGCCTTAAGCTTTTTCAACAAATTAATTCTCTCTCCTATTGGAAGAGTATTTCCACTTAAAAAATGGTTTCTTTGTAAGTCTATTAACTTATTTACTTTAATCATAATAATTACTCCTTTAAACCTTTGCAAATTTTCCAATTATATATTAATATTACTTCTAGAGGTGTTTATTTATGGATTGTAAATTTATGCTAGTTGAAAACAAATATAAATTCGTTTATACTCAAAAAATAATAATGTTAGAAGATAATTTTGTTAATAAGATTAAAGATGATATTTATTTATTTATCAAAGAATTATCTCTATATGGGATAGTTCTAAAAGACCTTTGTAAAAGTTGTCCACCTTACGATGTAAAAAACCAACTTTTAAATATCAGTTTTTCCCTAGTAGAAAATCCAAATATAACAAACTTAATTAAAAAAGATAGATCTCTTCCAATAAAAAGGTTATCAATATTAACTGATAAATCTCCACGTTTTATATCAAAGTGGGAAAATTATTTAATAGCTTATTATTTAATAATTTCTAATCCTCAATATAATAATATAAAAAATTATCTTAATATACAAGCAACAAATATAGATTTGATAGAAAGTATTTCTAATAAGTCAAAATTAAATTCTGATTCTAATGAAGATAATGTCATAAGCACTGCATTGACTCTATATGATGAATCTCAATCTAATAACTTATGTACAGGAATCTTATTAATATCACATAGGAATAGAGGTATAATATTAAATTCTTATGGAGAATTCATAAGAATAAAATTACTTGATGAACCTTCTTCTCAAATAGGATTAATTGTGTCAGGTATTAAATCAAAATCCTTGAAACTTTATAGATATTCTTTATCAATAAGTATCTTTGTTTTAATAATTCTAAGTTTAATATATCTACTTTTGCAAAATCAGATATCTACCACTATAATTTTAGAAGCTAATGCATCTTTAAATATAAGTGTTAATATGATGCATAAAGTAACTAAAGTAACTCCTAAAGATACCAACGGCAAGGAGATATCTTCAAGTTTGAATTTAACTGGAAAATCTATTAATCAATCACTTGAACTAATTTTAAATAAAGGAAAAGAACTAAACTTCATTGAAGAAAGATCAACAATATATATATACATAAATGGTAACAAACTAAACAAAAATGACTTATCGTCTTGTGAAAGTTTTGTAAAACAAAATAGAATAGATGCAAGGATAAACAATAGCGGCGAAAATCATAATATAAATCCTCAGTAGGTTAAAATAAGTTTTCTGTATTTTAGTATTTATTTTAGATATCTTGTTATTAACATCTTGTATCTTAATATAACTCCCAAATAAACTTAATATTAAATTCCTGTATATTAATATTAGTTATAGATATTTCAATTTTAATATTACTTTTTGATTTATATATAGTCTTTTAAATAAATAGAATAAAGTTTTATATAATAAAATTTGAGGATAGTCATTCTTTAATATAGACTATCCTCAAAATAAAAATTTATTAAATAAATAATTATTTATTTAATAATGCTTCAACTTCACTTTGGTTAAATCCTATAACTGTTTCACCATCGATCTTTATTACAGGCACACTCATTATTCCCATAGCCATTAATTCTTTTCTATTAGCTGGTTCTTTAACATTCTTTTCCTCATAGCTTATATTATTTTCTTTAAAATATTCTTTCGCAACTACACAAAATGAACATGTATCAGAAGTATAAATAACAACATTTTTCATTATAATTCCTCCTTTTTTGTGGTAAAATACCCTTGTTAGGTATATAACTATTATACAACTATATTTTACGCATTTCAATAGTCTTTTTTAATTCATAATAATTATTTCTTATCCTAAGTATAATATATAGATATATACTTATATACCCTAACTCATCATTTTTTAATTATTCTTTTATAGTTATTTATTTATATTTATTATTTTGTGTATATTTAAAGTTAAATATACATTATAGTTTTCTACACAATATAACTTTTACTCTATTAATTACACTATTGATGATATAATTATATAATCTATTATTATTTATATAAATTTTATTTTAAAATATATTGTAGTGATGCTTTGCTTTGATTAAAAAGTTTAAATATATACTATATGATTAAAACAAATAAGGATGTGATGAATTGAAGCCTAACAATAATACTAATTTAACTAAACATACTTCTAGTAAGAAAAAAAATTCCTCTAATAAAAATACAATTAATAAAAATACAATTAATAAAAATAAAAAGGTTAATTCTAAACCTTGTAAAAATGAATACATTAAAAAAGAACCTTTAGCACCATCTTACATAAGTCATGATATAAAAGACAGTATACGAATAAATAAATTTATTAGCGATAGTGGGTACTGTTCTAGACGTGAGGCTGATAAGCTTATCGAAAGTGGTAAGGTAACTGTTGATGGTATTAAGGCTGTTATAGGTACCAAGGTTTCTATTAACCAAGAAGTTTATGTAGATAAAAAGTTAATTAATGAAAAAGAAAAGCCTATTTATATAGCTTTAAATAAACCTGTAGGTATAACTTGTACAACTGAGCCCTGGATAAAAGGGAACATAGTTGAATTTGTAGGCCATCCTAAACGAATATTTCATATAGGCCGCCTTGATAAAGATTCTGAGGGATTGATTTTTTTAACTAACGATGGCGATATTGTAAATAAGATACTAAGAGCTGAGAATAATCATGAAAAGGAATATATTGTAACAGTTGATAAACCTATCTCTAGAGACTTTATCGAAAAGATGTCTAGCGGGGTTAATATCCTTGATACCATCACAAAGAAGTGTAAGGTTACTAGAGAAAGCTCTCATGTATTTCGCATAATTCTAACTCAAGGTTTAAACAGACAAATTAGAAGAATGTGTAGTTGCCTTGGATATAACGTAGTAAAATTGCAACGTATAAGGATTATGAATGTAACTTTGCATAACCTACCTATAGGAAAGTGGAGATATCTTACGCCTAGTGAGTTAATAACAATAAATGAGCTTATATCATAAAGTTATCTTAGAAACTAATAAATATATTACGTGATTTAATGCTAATAAATGGAGTTACATCTTGTATAAATAAATATTATTAACCTTTTATAATTTTTTTTAAAACCTTAGATTAAAGTCTTATGACATCTAAGGTTTTTTGTTGTTTTATTCTAAGTTAAATATAATTATGATTACACTAAAAAATATATGTTTTATTTATATTGAGATTTTGATATTCTTTCTTTAAAGCTTTCATCTGTAATAAATGCGCTTATGTACACTCTACTTAATTTAAGTGGATCTTCTTTGCCATTCCCCCAGCCTTTATCTATTGTAAATCCTAATGTGTAACCGGCGTCTTTTGTTATATTAACAATATCATCATTAAATTTCCCAAAAGGGTATGCAATACTTATGACTGGTTTTTCTATTAACTTTTCCAAATCTTGTTTTGATTTTGTTATAGTTTCTATTTTATCTTCTTTTGAGATTTCTAATAAGTTATCGTGATTTATGCTATGACTTCCTATTTCCACCCCATTCTTTGACATTTCTTTTATGTGATCACTATTTAAATAATTTGGATCCTTATCTATTAATCCTGATATTACAAAGATTGTAGCAGTGTATCCAAACTCTTTTAATATCGGATAAGCATTATCATAGTTATCCTTGTACCCATCATCAAATGTAATTACAACTGAATTTTTAGGAATTGGTTTGTTCTGAGTTATATAACTCTGCAACTCTTGTAATGTCAGAGATACATAATTATTGTCTTTTAAATACTTCAACTGACCTCTAAACTTTTTAGGAGATATCCGAAGCTCGTTATCCTCAGATTTCTCAACTGAATGATAATAAAGTATAGGAACCCCCACTAAATTATCCTTAAGTTCCATGCCTTCAAACCTATTTTCAAGCTTTTCTGCTTTCTTTTCATTAACATTATGTTTTTGGTTGTTTTCTTTCACTTTACCTTGCTCTTCCTCTTTACTGTTGTTTGTAGCATTAACTTTATTATTTTTTGATATATTATCATTATTTCTAACCTTTAATATTAGTGATCCACAAAATATACTACAAATAAGTATCAAAGCTAATGCAATTATAATTTTGCTCTGTTTCTTCATATAATCACTCCAAACGCTTTTTCAGCTTTAGCTAAACAATTTTAATCCTTTTTAAATTGTGAACTGTCCCCCATTAACAGTTGTTTATTAAGGGGACATTAATTATGAACTGTCCCCAATTAATATAGACCTTTATTAAGATTATCTGTATTATTTAAAACTTCATCCACAAACTTCATAACTTCCTCTTCATACTTAAATTTATTCACTTCAATAGACTGTGCATGTCTGGCACCTTTTGCTATATATAACCTTTTTATTCCTACTTCCTTTGAATCATACATAGCAACACTCATATCCCATGGTACAAATTTATCCTTATCTCCATGGATAAACATAATTGGTATCGAGGTTTTTCTAACAACCTCAATTGGACTTATGAAATTGAAACTAAATTTTGCTTTTCTTACGGCCCTTTTGCTCATGAGCTTTAATATTGGCTTCAATAAAGCACCTTTTTCCTTTACCTTTCTTTCTAACAATTCATTCAAACTAGAAAATGCACAATCTGAAATAATAAACTTAGCAAACTTATTGATTTTAGCATATTGAAGTACGGTCGCAGCGCCCATCGACTCACCATGGAGTCCAATTATCTCACCTTCACCTTTTTTATTTATTACCCAATTAACAAATAAATCAAGATCTTCTTTTTCATAATATCCATAAGTAGAGTATTTACCCTCACTTTTAGAATGTCTTCTTTGATCGTATATAAGGACATTCCAACCTTTTTCTAAAAACATTGATATGTATTTTATTGAATATGCTAAACCAACAGTTATTCCATGTACAAAAATCATGGTTTTATTAGATTCATTATTAGACTTTATATAAATACCCCTTAATCTTAAGCTATCCTTTGATTCTATAAAAAATTCTTCTTTTTTTAACGATTTATAAAACTCATTATCTATAAGCCCTCTTTTTATTTGTTCCTTAAACATTACATCTTCAGAAGTAACTTCTCTTACCACTACTTGCTGGAAATAATATTTAACTATAAAATAAATCACTGAGAATATAATCAATAGAATCATTAAAATATATATGATCACATTATACATGTTTAAGCCCTCTTCCTTATTAAAAATTAATTCAGTAAAAGCTTTGGGGACAGTTCACAATTACTTATTCTAGTTTTCCATTTATTATTAATCGTTTTGTTGCACCGGGTGTACATGTTACTATAGTTAACGTGGCATCTTCAGTTGAATCTAGTACACCTACATCTTCTGGCTCTACTATCCTTTTTTCTGTAACATTATATTTAAATTCTCCCTCTTTACTTCTAACTATTATTTCATCTCCATTTTCTAACTCATCCGCTCTTTTAAAATACTCACTATATGTGTAATTTCTATGTCCTGCTACTGCAAAGTTGCCCTTTTGTCCTGGTAGAGCTGTTCCTTCAAAATGTCCTACTGCAGATTTTAAAGTCTCCATATCACTACCTTCAGCCACAGCTGCTGTAACATTAATTTTAGGTATAATCATCATTGCTATTGCATTATTACCCTCTTTATTATGCTCTCCACTAGGTGAGCCTTCTTTGCCTACATTATCCTCATCGTACTCTCCCATATCTCTTAGGGTTTCCTCAAACTTAGTTATCATATCTTTTTGTTTTTTGTTTGAAGAAAGTCTCATGAAAATAGCACTAGATATAATTAAAATGCCAATTACTATAAGTAATGTTCCTGCAACCCTCTTTTTATCCATATATATCCTCCTTATTTAAATTCTTAATTTTATTATAAATCATTATCTTATTTAGTCTACAGTTTATAGTCTTAATATCCTTGTGAACTGTCCCCATTTTATTATCATATTAAGTAATACCATTAAGCAAATTTAAAAACTCGATGATTTTTATACTTTTACCTTCTTAACATTAATGCCTTATTTATCTAAATATTCTTAACATTTGTCATCTTTTATAGTATACTTAAATAAAGGAATTCTATGAAATAGTGGGGTGACTACATTTTGAAAAATAATCTTATATCCGTAGACTTCCATTCAAAAAAGGTATTAGATTCTGACAAAAAAATTAAAAAAAACATCTTTAAATTAATAATTTTTCATGTTAAAAACTTGTTTCATTTAAGTTCTAATAAGAGTTTTCCACCTTGTCAGGTTCACCAATTTAGGAAAACCTTATAATTTATCATGTTTTTCCTAACTATACTATAATTTATATATTAAATAGCCATAAGGGATAAATTACTTTTTATTTCCCATGGCTTTTTAATATTTTTATTTTTCCATGAAACTTCTTTCTAAATTATGCTCTAAACACGACTTCTTCCCGACTGAACATGAATCTCGCAAAGAGTAGAGAAATAACTATATAAGCTATAGTCCATCCTATTGTTATAAATATATGATTATAATTATAAATACCCATTATCAGTTCTTTCAAAAGGCAAACTGAATTAGCTAATGGTATATGAAAATAAAAGTTTTCTATACTTTTAGGATCTAACATATATGTTGCGTATACTGGAATTATAGTTATTATGGTAAGTGGTGTTAAATAAGTCTGAGCTTCTTTAAATGATCTTGCATATATGCTTATAGAAAGTTCTAATGCACCAAAAACCATAGTTGTTAATATAGCAACCATACCTATTAATATCATAGCTTTTGGTTCTATACTAAAGCTTGTAGCTGAAGCATTTCCATTAGACATAAGCCCGCCACTTTGTTTCATTGCAATCATTACCCCTACGAGTGATGCTATAGTTGTTACTAATCCCATGACTGTAATTGCTAAGAATTTTCCCCACAGTAATGACATCCTGCTTGCCTTTGTAGTTAATAAAGGCTCTAATGTTCCTCTTTCCTTTTCCCCAGCTCCTAAGTCTGTAGCTGGAGCAATTGGTCCTGATACACTATACATAACAAGTAATAAAGGTAATAATAACGATAGCATAAATTTACTAAAGCCCTCAGACTCTTTTTCAAAAGTTTTAACTTCCAAATTCACAGGAGTTAAAAGTTCTTGTTTTATACCTCTTAATTCAAGCCTTTTTGCCACAACTTCTTTAGAGTAAATATCTATATAACCCTTAATTTTAGATAATGCCATTTGAGATTGCTGACTAGAATTATCATAGGTTACTATAACATCAACCATTTCTTCCTTTGAAATTAAGTTTTCAAAGCCTTCTGGTATTTCTAATGACATAAGTATCTTTCCACTTTTCATATCTTCTTCTATGCTATCAGTTTCTATGAGATTTATCCCCTTCTGATCTTTTATGAACTGTCCCATATCACTATTTGATTTATCTGAAATAGAAATTTTAAGATTATCCTCTACTGACTTTGATGTTTTGCTTATACTTTTACCCATAACCATAAATAATAAAGGAAATATAACAAGAGGTATTACAATACTTGATATAAGGGTCTTCTTATCCCTGAATATATCCATTAACTCTTTTTTAAATACTAATAAGGTTATACTCTTATTCATTTTGGGAATCCCCTCCTATTAATTTAATGAAAATGCTCTCCATATCCTGGTTATTATACTTTTCTTTAAGTGTATCAATTTTGCCATCTTCGACAATTTTTCCTTTGTTTATTATAACTACTCTGTCACAAAGCTTTTCAACTTCATTCATCATATGACTAGAAAATACGATTGCTTTGTTTTCTTCTTTGCAATGAAGTATAAAATCGTGTATTATCTTTGATGCACTTATATCTAATCCTGCTGTTGGTTCATCAAACAGCATAATTTTAGGATCATGAACAATAGACCTTGCAATAGCAACCTTTTGTTTCATCCCCCTTGAAAACTTTCCTACTCTTCTATCTATATATTCTTCCATATTAAATGCCTTAACTAATTTATTTATTTGTTCTTCAGCTTTTTGATTTGAAACACCATTTAATTGGGCAAAATATTTGATGTTTTCTCTTGCTGTAAGCCTGTCGTATAGTCCAACTTCTCCACCGAATAATATACCTATCTCACCTCTTACCATATGAGCATCGTTTACTACATCATAATTATTTATATTCACTGTTCCTGATGTAGGTTTTAACATTGTTGCAAGCATTCTTAATGTAGTTGTCTTTCCTGCTCCATTTTCTCCAAGCAATCCAACAATTTCACCTTGACTTACTTTAAAGCTAATATTATCTACTGCTTTTACTGATTTAAATTGTTTGCTTAGTCCAATTACTTCTACCACAAAATCACTCCTTTTAAATAAAATAAATTAAAAGACTAAAAGATTAGATTAAAGAGATTAAGGGGACGGTTCATAAGTACAGGTCTTTAGTTTGTCCTTATTTAATAACAGAAAATATAAATTAATCATCATTGCATATCTAATGCCTATTAATTCTCCTAATCATTATATCATCTATTAACAAATAACTACCAAAAAAATAATATTAATATAAAAAAATTTTTATATTAATAAATTCTTTATACTATCATATTAAGTCTTGATTTTCTTATTAGTTTATGTAAGACTAAATATAAATAATTGTAGGGACAGTTCATAATTTTAGTTAGGAGGGTTTTTATGCGAATTGGGTTAGGATATGATGTTCACAAATTAGTTGAAGGTAGATCTTTAATATTAGGTGGAGCAACTATACCTTATAAGTATGGATTGCTTGGACACTCAGATGCAGATGTGCTTGTACACGCTATAACGGATTCAATTTTGGGTGCAGCATGCTTAGGGGACATAGGTACACATTTTCCAGATAATAATTTACTATACAAGGATATATCAAGTTTATCCCTTCTAAAGAAGGTTTATGACTTGGTTTTAAAACAAGGTTTTTCTATTGGAAATATAGATGCTACTATAATTGCTGAGGCCCCTAAACTATCGCCTTATATTTATGAAATGAGAAATAACATTTCTAGTACTCTAGACATTGATATTAATCAGATCAATATAAAAGCTACTACAGAAGAAGGTTTAGGTTTCACTGGCTCAGGTGAAGGAATGGCATCACAAAGTATTTGTTTATTAGTTAGTAATAAATAAACGAATAGACAGTTTTATATGAAAAGTATAGTTTACTTTATACTTTTCATATAAGCTTACTTTAATTTTACATTTTACGTTTTATTTTTAATTTTTGAATTAGCATACTTGTTCATAAACACGTCTAATTATATTCTTATACCTTATATCTTCCATTACTAATTCAATTCCATTAGAGCACAATCTGGATAAATTTGCTTGAGAATTATTAATTAAAATCTTTCCTAATTCCTTATATGACATATTGCATAAATTTCTACATAATAATATGAAAATGCTTTTAAATTCACATATTTCTCTGTTATTTTTCAAAAACAAAGCATCTTTTTTTAAATTGAATCTTTTTAACAATATGCTTAATATAACTAAATGTGACTTATCTCTATAAATTAAATCCCTGTCACTTTTATATTCATAGTATCCTTCTTGCAATGTAAAATCATAATCTTCAAATTCTGTTTCACTTACACTTATTTTTAACATCAATTTATATCTTATTTTAAATCTTTTATAATTTCTAGAAACTATATTTATTATTACTTTTTTATCTAGTATATCTTTAGGATCTTTTCTTATTCCTAAATAAATTGCAAGGCTAGAATAAAAATAATTTTCTATATTGTTCTTATATTCAGCAATGTCTTTAGGATTATTATGTATATATAGACTTAATGCTATAAGATATCTCTCATTATCAACTATTTTGCTTTTGAACCTATCTTGAAACAGGTGACCATAACGATCGTATTTTTTATTATAATATTGAGCATAACTTTGGTTAATACCATGCATTATTTTAGATATATCCCCACCATTACAATCTATTATAATATGAACGTGATTTGACATAAGACAGTAAGCATAAATCTTAAATCCGAACTGAATCTTATATTTTTTTATATACATCATAAATTTATCTTTATCATTATCCTCTTTAAAAAGACTTACATCACTTATACTTCTTAGCATTACATGATATATACCTTCATTATTTCTTACTCTAGCAGATCTTGGCAAATTAATCACTCCTACATATATATCTTCAATTTATAGTTAGATTATTAACCAAATTGCACATAAGTATACAAAAGGAGATTTATACAATGTTTGTGAACTGTCCCACAAACTATATAAGTTCTATCCCTTTGACACATAAATATTATCCTTTATAAAAAATCTCCAATCAAAATCTTTTGCTTCTTCTGAGTAATCGATATTTATTCTTTTTGATGTTTCTATTGTGAATTGTTTGTCTTTATTATCTAATATATAAAAGTCATCTCCGCGCATGTCAATACCATTATCTTCCTTAGTTATGTTAAGAGCAATGCAAAGCTTTCCTGGGCCATTAGTTAAATTTACTTTTTGCTTTTTAGTAATGTCATTAAAATCTTTACCATATCTTAATTTACTCATAATATCAATTCCATCTATGGGTTCCACCGCTCTAATTAAGATTGCCTCTGGTTTATCCATGGTGCTTGCAACTATATTCATACAATAGTACATGCCATAAATTAAATACACATAAGCAAATCCTCCATCGCCATACATTATTTTAGTTCTATTTGTTGCCTTTCCACTATAAGAGTGTGCAGCCTTATCTATAGTACCTCTGTAAGCTTCAACTTCTACAATTTTTGCAACTACCATATCATTGCCCACTTTTTTAACTATTAGATTACCTAAAAGTTCCTTCGAAACTATCAATGCATCTCTTCTATAAAATTCTCTACTTAGCTTTTCCAAAATATCAACCTCCTAATTTTAAAATAAAGATAACTTTAATATAAATATGTTATTCAATATCTTATATTATACTCAATAATATAAGTTTTATTAATAATTATCTAATTCTTACTTATTAAAGGTTATTAGACATCATGAACCGTCCCCGGTTTTTATTTCCCTACCAATTCTTTATTTTAATTTTTGTATTATAATATTTAATTGTTCTCTCCTCACATTTATATTATATTTAAAACAAAACAAATATTAAATAGAAATAGTTCACAAAAGTATACTTACACTTACATACTTGTGAACTGTCCCCAAATCCCATTTTTCTGTTTCTTTAAACTTAAATTTAATTTCATCTGATATAAAATATATTAAAATTAATTCTTCATCTTTAATTTTACCTATAACATTAACTCTTGTATCTTCTGGTAAATCCTTTTTGCAAATTTGTAATTCACCTGAATACCTTAAATAATTAAAGTTATCTATAGTCACATAGCCCATCTTTCTAGGTATATTATTAAATTCATTAACTTTATCTTTTACACCTAATTCTAACCTGGATTCTTAAGATCTTATAACATCCGCTGATGCGTCGCTTCGGTTAGAGTGAAAGTCTCTAAAAATAATTTTCTTTTCTACATCACAATTACTTAATACTTCTATATCAAATTCTATTACTTTTTCATTTACACTTCCTACACTTATTAATTCTTCATCAGATGCTGTACTATCACCAAAAAACACATTATTTATTCCCATTGCGTATAAATGCTTAGCTGAAATCCTTGATAATGTTAATCTGTGAATTTCTAGAGTAGAGAGTCCTTCATAAATAGGTCATCTCTTATTAACCAAGGATGGTATATTGAAACCTACCTTGGTAATATCTAAATGTGCCTTTTAATTTATTGATTTTATTTGTAATTGTGAACTGTCCCCTATATTTACCCCATACCCCACATTTACACATTTACAATTGTGAACTGTCCCCCATATCCCCCACATTGTCCTTACGGTCTTTTATAAATTTATCTAAGTATACTTTTACTACTGCTACTATTGGGACAAACAAAACCATTCCGATTGGTCCATACAGTCCACCACCTAATGTAACTGCAAATATTACTAAAAATGGACTTAATCCAACTTTCCCACCTATTAACTTTGGATCTAGGTACCATGCATCAAATTGCTGTAAGACTAGCAAGAAAATTAGTGAAATAGTAGCTTTTATAGGACTGAAGAACACATTTATTGTAAATGCTGTTACCATGCCTATAAATGGTCCAAAGTAAGGTATCATATTAGTAATTGCAACAATAACTGCTATAAGTAGGGCGTAAGAGGACCCTATAATACTTAGTCCAATAAGAGCAATTACTCCTATAATTGATGAATCTATGGCTTTAGTTCCAACATATGCTCCAACCATATTGTGTAGATTTCTTGTTAAGGATATTATTTTAATACTAAGTTTTTCTTTTAAAATTAAGTAGCACATCTTTTTAAACCAACTAATTATTTTTTCTTTATCATATAATATATATATGGCTATTAAAAATCCGAATACCCACTTTATAAAGGAGCTCGTAAAACTTATTGTTTTAGACAACATGGAATTCAAAAATGACATACTAATATTACTTACTTTTGCTAATATATCATCGAATTTGAAACTTGAAAGTGTTGATGAATTAAGCACATCACTTAATCTACTATTGTTTATTAAATTATTAAACCACTTTTGAGTTTCTTCTGCAAAATAAGGTGTGTTTTTTATTATATCAATAATACTATTACTAATCTTTGGTATCAAATATATGCTTGTAATAGTTATAATACCTACTATTAATAAATAGGTTAGCAGTATGCTAATTCCTCTTTTAAGTTTAAATCTCTTTTCAAAAAGTTTCATTATTGGATTTAATATATATGCTATTATAAATGCATATATAAAAGGAGATATTGTAGCTATAAGGTTAGTAATAGCTCCAAAAAAATACGCATAATTATCTATAACTTTTATAAGTACATACGCTGCAACAATTGCAATTACTAAATTAAAATACTTTTTTTCTTTGTACCTTTTAATGTTCAAATCTCAAATTCCTTCCTTAGTAAAATATATTTTATTTTATTTAAATATTTTTTTGAAAAAGTCATCTTTTGCTTTTAAAAATCGTCATTTGTTTGATCTACATCTATTACCCCAAGATCTATTTTTATTTTAATACTTCCATTACCTTCATCTTTATTAAATGTATTTCCACTGATCTTTTTATCATCTACAGTTATTTTACCCTTAGATGTTTGTAAACTTAACCTACTCTTATTTCCAGATTCTAATTTTATCTTACCATTATTACAATTTATATCGGCCTCATTTATTTGGCTACTTTTCACATCTACAGATGAAATATTAGATTTTATATTTAATTTTTCAATATCGCCTAAAATGTAAACCTTTATGTTATTTGATGATATATTGATATTTCTAGTATCTTTAATATTAATGTTACCATTATTAACATTTAAATCTATAGATTTAAAATTACTTAATATAAAGTTACCATTATTATTATTTATTTTAAGATCTGAATCGCTCATATCATCTTCATTTTTTATTTCAGCATTATTAAAATTTAAATTTATATTACTACTACTCGGAACATAAATAACAAGGTTAATGGCCTTTATTTGATTATCATCTAACTTTACATATATTGTGCCATCTTTATCTTCCATCTTTATCTGATAGCTATCATCATAATAATTATTAGACACGTTGATATCCCCAACTATTCTGATGCTATCATTTGTGGACCTTTTTAAATTTATTTTTGCATTTTCTCCATCTACCTTTATATTTTTATTTAAACTATAAAATTCTTCATCTACATTTATTTTTCTTTCATCACTATATTTGTCTATGTTAAATTCTTTGACTTCACCCTTATCAAAGCTTTTAAATTCATCAATAACTCTAATTTTAAATCCATAAAAACCATCCATGATTAAAAAAATTATTACAACAATTACTACAACAAAATTAAATGGATGACTTACATTATCCTGTTCTTGTATTCTATTAGTTAAAAGGCACTCTATTCCAAGTATAATAAATATTCCTGGCCAAAATTTAAATATGGTAATTGACATAGCAGGATTTATTTGTTTAACAGTTAATACAACCCCTAAAAATATCAATGATAACGCTAATGTAAATGTACCTAACTTTTTCATTTCTTTCACTCCTTACCCACTTAAATATTTACTATATTATATTATAAATATATCATACTTTAATCTATTTGTACTTCAAAATTCCCATAAATTAATACCATTGAATATAATCAAATCAAAAAATAGCGTGTATAAAATAATTTTCATACACGCCATTAAACTAATTTAATAAATTATGTTTTATATCTATTGTATGTCATTTACATAACTTCCAATAGTTCTTCTTGGTTTTTCCACATATCTTTTCTTTTCTAACTCTTCATCCGCTTCCACTTGTCTTTCATCCATTATAGAAAGTCCAGTTTTTAAATAGTACGCACCAGTAATTGCTGAAATTATATCTGCTGCTGGATAAGAAATCCATGTTCCTTTTACTCCAAATAATCTTATAAGTATAAACAATATCGGAATGAATATAAGTAACTGTCTATATATTGACAGCATTAATGATAGCCTTGCTTCCTCAATAGCTTGATAGTAATATATAGCTACAAAGTATATTCCTACACAAGGAAATATTGATATTACAATCCTAAAGTCCTTTACAGCTTGGTACAATATATCTGTTTCCTTTATGAAGCTCCCTAAAATAGGTCTTGAGAACACCATCATAGTTATCCAAACCACTATAGATGTTACAGTAACTGCTACAGTTGCCTTTTTCACTACTTCTTTAACCCTTTCATAGTTCTCAGCTCCATAGTTATATGCAACAATAGGCTGCATTGCCGATGTGATTCCAAGCATTGCAATATACATAAACATAGATACCCTTGATACAACACCAACTATAATTATGGCTGTATCCCCATGAGCACTAAGTACATTATTTAATATAACTGCTACAACAGCATCTGATATTTCTATTATAAATGTAGAAAATCCTATAGTTATTATAGATTTTGTGATATCGCCTTTCAAATTTAGGCTTAAAGAAATGTTGAAATTCTTTTTTATCTTTAGAAAATGATAATATGCATAAGCTGCTGATAAAATTTGTGATGCTACTGTTGCAATTGCTGCACCTTTAACTCCAAGTGGTATGGCAACAACAAATATATAGTCTATAATTATGTTACAAACTGCACCTATAGATATAGCTATTAAATTAGCCCTTGAATTACCTAAAGCTATTAATATATATCCTATTATTACAGTAAAACACTGAAATATCCCACCTATTATTACAATGCTAATATAGTCATTTGCATAAGGATATATAGTGTCTGTAGCTCCTAAAAATTTGATTATGTTACTTTTAAAAATAAATATAAGAGTTATTATAATAGACATACTTATTATCATTAAGGTTAAAGCATTTGCTATTATATGTTTTAGTTTAGATTGATCTTTTTCGCCAAGTGCTCTAGCAACGGCTGTTGATGCACCTACTGCTATTAAAAGTCCAATGGATATCATAAGTCTTTGGACTGGAAAAGCTATTGTGAGTCCTCCTATTGCCGTGGCTCCTATAGCCCTTCCTACAAACATGGTATCCACCATATTATAAAGTTCTCCTACTAATAATGATATTATTGCTGGTATGGCAATCTTTAATAATACCTTTGTAATATTGCCCGTGGCGAATTCTTCCCCACTTTTGGCAATAGACTTACTGCTTAATGCCACACTAATCACGTCTCCTTTTAATTGGTTGTTATAAATTTGTTTCAATAGAGACTTAATTTCGTATAAAAATCAAACATTTAAAATTTATAATTTCCATACGGTATTGTGTATTCAATATACAATTTCCAAATTTATATTTTAATATATACTAATATTAAATTTATATTAAAATATAAATTCACATTAAAACTCTATACTATAATTGTATTAGAAAAAAGCACTTAAGTACACTCACTTAAATGCTCAGAATAAAGTACTATTTTGCTTTGTTTCAAAAGAACACTTATATGCAAATAAACAAAAACACACCTTAATAATCGTACTTTTGTACCCTTTTGAGTTCAAAAAGGGTAGCTCCGTAACCTTTTACCTTACTTACTATGTTAAATACAGAACTCTTTTTAGCAAAATTAAAAGATATGTTAGGAAAAGATGCTTTTTTGAAAAGTTCTAATTCTTCATCATTTATTCTATTTGGTTTTCCAAAACTTGACCAATAGTTGTATACTGATCCTATAGATTCATTTATCTCATATTTAGTTATAGTATAATCATCCATTAGATTTATTATATTTATAGAAAAGTTTCTTTCAGCTATATTTTTACTTCCTCTTCTTTTTAAAATATCATGAAAAGATATTATTTTATCTATATCTTCATTATAAGTATAAATTAATATTTGAATATCATCTCCAGATTTAGTTACAATATACCCTTCACCTTTTTCAATTAAGGCATTACCAAGCTTAGCTAATAAATAATAAGCATAGTATGAAGGTTTTCTTATTCCATTTTGCGTTATTATACCGTTATCCCCCATAAATATCTCATTATTTAGATCTTTATCAAAATCAGTTTGATCAAAGGCCTTAAAATAAAATCTATTACCATTCAAAGAGTTTTCAATTATATGCGGTATCATATAAGAAGTATCATATATAGCATCTCTATTAGTAACATCCATTTTTACATTTATTAATTCGAAGTGGCACTCTAAAAGCTCTTTTAATTCTCTAATATTCTCTAATTGATCCATTGCCTCTAAATCTTCTAAATTAGAAAGTTGAATTCTCCACTTATGAACCTCATAATCTCCATAAAGTTCTCTAAAAAACTTTATAAAACTTTTAAGAGCGTTAACCCCTTCTGATGAAAACATAGACTTTTCTAACACTATAAATGGCCTTAAATTAATAGACAATAAAAATGCTATCACTCTTCTTACTTCTTGCCAATTATAAAAATCACTATATCCTATAGCAACTCCCATTTCTTCTGAAAAGACTTTATCTATTAATGCATATTTAAACTCTATGTCATTTTGTATTGAAGTGATGAATGTTCTTTGCTTTTCTTTTAATAAATCCCTTGAATCACCGAGATTTATGAAATCATTAAACTCTTCTTCAAAATCCTTCCCCTCTGATGATGCATCTACATTTAATTTAAATATTCTATCCTCATAATTAAATCTATCATAATCTTCAAGATATAATAACATATACTGTAAAGATTCATTTAAATCTAACATTTCAATTTTCTTCATATTTTCTAAAACTTTTTCATCTACCTTATACTTTTTTCTATACTGAAAAGGCGTACACTCATAATGTCTTTTAAAATGCTTATTAAAATATCTTATATGAGAAAACCCAAGTTCATAGGATATTTCAGATATAGTCTTATCAGAATCTAAAAGAAGCTTTACAGATTCTTCAACTCTAGTTAAATTTAAAAAGTCCTTAAATCCATATCCTACAGTATTTTTTATTTCATGAGAAAGATAGTATGAACTCAAATATTCTTTTTTTGCTATATCCTGTAGGCTTATTTTATCCT
Organism: Clostridium putrefaciens; assembly: GCF_900461105.1. Lineage (GTDB taxonomy): Bacteria > Bacillota > Clostridia > Clostridiales > Clostridiaceae > Clostridium_L > Clostridium_L putrefaciens. The sequence continues at coordinate 2,526,130 of NZ_UFWZ01000001.1, forward strand.
TGTAGTTATTGTATATATATCTAACAATTCTATCGTACCTTTCAAATTGTTCACCATTTTCCTTTAAATCTTCCTTTTCATATATTAATTGATGAAAGTTGTTTATTAGATGATATAAAAGTTCTACTAAAGCCTCATCAATATAATCCTCATACTTATCGCCCTTTTGAATAACCTCACACAAAATTATAGATAAATATCTTCTAAGAACATGATATTTTCCATCTTCTTGCGCACCCTCTTCTGAAGAGTTTGTATAAAAAAACACACTTCTTATATCGTTAAAATACTTTTCGAAAAAGTTAGGATCTATTTGAAACATTAAAACCTTATTAGACTCCCCCATACTTTCGTAACTATGAGCTTCATCACAATTAATTATTTCAAGTTCCCCTTTTTCTAGTTCATATATTTCTGTTTCAATCGTTATCCTAAGCTTACCTTCAAGCACATATAAAATTTCTACGCAATCATGCCAATGTATTGGATAACCTTCTATATTAAGTAAAGAAACATTTACTGGAGTTTCTTTTAAGTAACTTATATATTCTTTTCTCATTTTTCCTCCTGTATGCAACATCTTATATATTACATATCTTATATATTACATATTTTATATATTAATTTTATTCATATCTATTATACTATAAAATCTTAGTTCATATGAAATATTAGGTAACAGTGTATCTAACACTAAGTATAATCTATTTTCATTGTGTTTTTTACATTATTCTACTTATTAAATGTGTTTTCCCCAATATATTTCCCGGGAAAACACATTTGAAATATCAAAATAAATATCAAAATGCACGAATATGACTCCACTTTAATTAATATTAATCGCGTTAATATTAATTAAAGTGTACATCCTCAATATTTTCAAGACCTTGAAAGACGTAGAATTCCTCATTTTATCGAGCATATTTTTATATAAAATCTATGGTGATCATTACTTTATCTCATACCTTTTTATATACCAATTTTTCATTATTTGAGTTAATAATATATAGGATATTATTATAACTGACAATATTAAATAATAGATAACTGGTAATTTAGTAAATCCAAAAGCAGATGCTAGTGGTGAATTAACTAGTATTATTCCAGCTGCTACTATTAGTAGTGAGGTTATAGTAAGTGGCTTACTTGCTCTACTTTGTATAAATGGAATTTTATTAGTTCTTATAACATGAATTATTAATGTCTGTGTTATTAGTGATTCTAAAAACCATCCTGATTGAAATAATGCCGGCTTATCAAAAGCATGAAATCCATATAACATTATAAAATAAGTAGTATAATCAAATATAGAACTTATAGGCCCTATGTGGAATATATATCTTTTTATTTCTTCTATATCCCATCTCCTTGGTATACTTATCCACTCTTTGTCTACAGTATCTGTAGGTATTGTAGTTTGGGAAATATCATATAATAAGTTATTTGTTAAAACTTGAATTGGAAGCATTGGTAAGAACGGTACAAATATACTTGCACCTATAACACTAAACATATTTCCAAAATTAGAGCTTGATGTCATCTTTATATATTTAACTATATTACCAAATATCCGTCTTCCCTCAAGCATAGCCTCTTCTAGTACTAATAAATTATTTTCTAAAAGTATCATATCTGAAGATTCTTTTGCTATGTCTACAGCAGTATTTACAGAAATACCTACATCAGCTACTTTAAGAGCTGGCGCGTCATTTATCCCATCTCCCATAAAACCAACTACGTGACCTTCATTTTGAAGAGTTCTTATAATTCTTTCCTTATGCATTGGTGAAAGCTTTGCAAATATTGTTGTATTTTCTGCCTTAACTTGAAGTTCTTCATCTGATAGCTTATCTAAATCACTACCAAGTAACAATGAATCTACTTTAAGATTTACTTCTTTACATATCTTTCGAGTTATAATTTCATTATCTCCTGTTAGTACCTTCACATCTACATTATATTGATGAAATTTATCTATAGCTTTTTTTGAAGTGTCCTTTGGTGGATCTAAAAATGCCATAAATCCAAGAAGTGTTAAATTTTTTTCATCTTCTACAGAATATTCCTTTTTATATGCATTTCTAACATTGTACGCAATTGCTATAACCCTAAAACCATCTTCATTTAAATTCTTAACTATAGCTTTTGTTGACTCTATCATTTCTCCTTTAAACATTTCAGTTCCATCTTTTGTTTGGTAATTGTTACATATACTTAAAACTTCTTCTACAGCTCCTTTGCATATTAAAACATCTTCCATACTTTTATTTCTTACAACTACTGACATCCTTTTCCTCATAAAATCAAAGGGTATTTCATCTGTTTTTTCATACTTTCCATCAATATTATAGTCTTCTCCATCTAATTTATGTTCTAATATAGATTCATCCATGATATTTTTTAATCCTGTTTGATAAAAACTATTTATATATCCATATTTCAAAACTCTACTACTATCTTCTCCATATATGTCTACATACTTTTCTAACATTACCTTCCCACAAGTTATAGTTCCGGTTTTATCTGTACATAAGATATCCATAGCTCCAAAGTTTTGCAAGGCATTTAACCTTTTTACTATTACCTTTTTCTTAGACATTACTATAGCACCTTTAGACAAATTAACAGTAACTATCATTGGAAGCATTTCTGGTGTTAATCCAACCGCCACTGCTATTGCAAACAAAAAGGAATCAAACCAATTACCTTTTACAAATCCATTTATCAAAAAAACTAAAGGAGCAATAATAAATATAAACCTTATCATAAGCCAAACAAACTTATTTATCCCCTTATCAAAATCCGTAATTTCTTGTTGCCCTCCAAGTTTACTTGTAAGTTTACCAAAGTAAGTTTTATTACCTGTATTTAAAACTATTGCTATTGCTGTACCACTTTCCACGTTAGTACCCATAAAGCATAAATTAGTATTTTCAAAATCATTATCATAGTCCTTATCATATACAACCTTTTCAACAGGCAAGGATTCACCTGTAAGTGTAGATTGATTTACGAATAAATCTTTAGATGTTATTAGTTGTACATCTGCCGGTATCATATCTCCTGACGAAAGGTGTACTATATCTCCAGGTACTATTATCTTAAGTGGAATCTCATTTACCTCCCCATCTCTTATAACTGTTGCTGTGGTGCTTACCATGGACTTTAGTTGTTCTGCTGAGTTATCTGCCCTAACTTCTTGAACAAATTTTAAAACTACACCTAACGTTACCATTATCACCATTACTATGGATGCCTTCTTATCCCCACTTAAGTAAGAAATTAAAGCTAATGCCATAAGTAATATTACAAGTGGATTTTTCATATTCTCATATATTCTTTTTATTATAGTAGGTTTCTTTTCACTGTCTAATTGATTAAATCCATACTCATGTAATCTATCTTCTACTTCCGCTTCGGTTAACCCCTCTAATGAACTATTTAGACTTTTTAATAATATATTTATATTTTTACTTTCAAAATTATTTAACATCTCTTTTAATACCATAGTAATTTCGTTGTAGAAAATCTATATGTACTTATAGATTTTCTACAACATTTCACCTCCTTTTATTGGGCATCACGCTCCTTTCCTAGATGAATATCCGGAAGGGGGTCTATACCATCTGATTGATTTCCACCTTTTTCATTTTCACTATTAATAATACCTTCCTCCAAAAATATCCACCTCCTTGAAATATAAAAAAAATCTCTTCACCCAGCGGATGAAGAGATTAAATTGCTCATAAAAATAAAGATTACTCCATTCGTTGAGCTTTAGCACTATATAACTTTGGCTTTGTTTTAAAACATACCAGCTACATTAGGTAAAGCCTTAATCGACAGTACCTGCTGACCCGTTGGCGTCTCTCGACATTTCTGGGTAGTAGCTTATATTTATATAGTAACCTCACCTAACGCTTTTATATTAAATTTTTATTTTGTATAGTTAATTTTTATCTTTTTATAATAAAACTAAGATTTTCAAAAGTCAGTCATCACTCTAGACAAATACCACATTTACAATTAATACAAGCTATACCTTATACTAATATATTGACTTTTTCTGTTTTTGTGATTATTTTGTTGATTCTCTCTTAGTTTTATTTACGTCCATTATCTTCTTTACTATGTAGTCATACCCTTTAGGTGAATGTGGCATTAAACAATTTGAACAATCTTTTATACCATTAATATCATTCTTATTTCCACCGCAATCTTCTAAAAAATAAAGTGGACAATAGCAAAACAAACAGTTAAACTCTTCTTCATTTTTAACTTTGTGACAGGGAAAATACTTACACCCATCGTTTTTAAAAAACCTATAATTATTATCCATACAAACTCCCCCCTATTTTAAATGTAATTTAAATTTAAAAACTTTTGATATGTTTTTTCATAGATTAGTTAACCACTATATTTAAAACTACACCTTAAATATACATATTAGGAATTTAAAAGTCAACATCATACACAACTTAATAATAGATAGTTTTATATTTAGCAACAATTATTTAAACATATTTAGCCACTAAAACTTTGCTACCTTTGTGGTTTAAGGAATACTCTTACACATTATTAAACCCTTTTATAATAAATATTAAATACATACCTACAACTTAAGTATGATTTGTTATAATCTAAATATACTAAACCAAATACAAGGAGGACATTTTATATGGAACTAAAAAAAATCAATGGAAATAGTTATTACGTACCCTCCGGTACTAATATTGGAGTATATACATTTAAAAACAAAAATTGTATTCTTATAGACACAGGTATAAATAACACTTCTGCTAGAAAAGTAGAGGAAGCTTTATTAGAAAATAATCTTCATCCTAAATATATAATAAATACACATAGCCACCTAGATCATTGTGGTGGTAATAATTATTTTTCAAACAATTATCCTGGATGCATAACCTATGCTTCTTCAAAAGAAAAGATTTTTATGGAGAATCCTGAAATTATGCCTTATGCACTATTTTCATCCTACGCCGCTAAGGAACTAAAAAAATCTAATACCCCTATAAATGTTGACGAAGTACTAAGTTATGGTACAAACAAAATCAACGATGAAAAGATAGAAATAATTTCATTAAAAGGCCACTCTATGGAGCAAATAGGAATAATAACTCCTGATAAAGTATGCTATCTTGGAGATTCCATATTTAGCGAAGAAATCATAAAAAGACACCCTTTCCCTTATCTATATAATATAGAAGAATCATTAAATACCTTAGAATATATAAAAACCTTAGATGCTGACTACTTTATGGTAAGCCATGCAAAAATCATATATTCTAAAAATGAAATAATAAATCTTGCGGATATCAATATCGAAAATATACAAAAGTATATAAATCAATATTTAGAGCTGTTAGACCAACCTTTAACAAGGGAAGATCTTTTAGAAAGCATTGCCCTATTAAATGATATACATTTAGGTTTTAATGAATACTATATAAATTTAGGTGCTACCTCTGCCTTTATAGCTTACTTATATAATAAATCATTAATCAATCACTCTACAGAAGATGGCAAGCTATATTACTTCAAAAAGTAATCCTTTTTTTTAATATCATCAATAAAATATTTTATAAACTATAAATACTTGTGAACTGTCCCCAAGTATTTATAGTTATGAACCATCGCAATTTTGCATGTTATTCATGAACTGTCCCCTAGTATCTATAGTTATGAACTGTCCCCTATCTTCCTTATATCTTTTATATAAAGTTGTTGACTTAATATTCTGAATAGTATATAATTAGTTTAACAACATGAATTAGCAAAACTGTCCTCCTCATATATAAATTGCAAATAAATATAAATAGATTGTAGGAGGTGATAAAAGATTTATAAGGTAAAGGTAATACTTCTAGAATATTAATAAGAAAAGAGGTGAGACCACCAGAAAGTTAAATTTCACAAATAAACCATTTAAATTTGTTTTCCTCTTTTTAAAGGGTTAATTTTAAATATAACCATTAAGTAATATCTAAGAGAGAATAACAAGTGCATCTAAGGAAGGAGACCCTATATTGACATACACAGAAAATAGTCCGCCAAAAAACAATGAAAGTTAGGGCGCTTACTAAAGGTATTTATTTAAATAGTAAGCACTCTAACTTTTTAATGTTATTAAATAGCGTTTATTAGTTATCCTTTGCAAAATAATCAAAATAATACTTGGATCAATTCTTCTTTTGTAATATTAGACATGTAATTAGACATATCTACATCATTTAATGCTTCAACAACAGCGGTTCTTTCGTGTTTTATTCCTTTAAGGGTATTTTCTAAAGCTATTATATCTTCTCTACCAAAGAAGTCTCCATATATTTTAATTTCATTAATAACTCCAAGCTTTACATCAATATTAATTTCTACTGTTCCACCTTTAAACTTCTTCTCTTCTTTAAAGTTATATTTAGGTGACTTACCGAAGTTCCAATCCCAGGTACTATACTTTTCTTCTCTAAGTTTAGTTATAATGAGTAATTCTTCTTCTTTAAACACTTCAATACTTGCATCCTCTTTAACAACTAAGTGGTTAAATATTGCCTCTTTAAATTCTAATACATTCATAGGATTATGGTTTAAGTGATCACTTATATTAGTAACTCTGCTACTAATAGACTTTACACTTTTATCTGTAAATTTAATAGGTTTTGAAACAAGTGCTTTGCTTAAATCAGCCATACTTGAAGAAAATAATAAAGTACCGTGATGCATTACCCTATTCTTATGCTTGCACTGAGCATTTCCTGAAAATTTCTTACCTTCTATTAAAAGATCATTTCTTCCTGAAAATTCAGCCTTAACTCCAAGTTCATGTAAAACTGAAATTATTGGCTTCACAAACTTTTCGAAATCATTAAAGCTTTGTCCATCATTTACTATAAATGTGAAGTTTATATTTCCAAGATCATGGAATACAGATCCACCTCCTGTAAGTCTTCTAACTACCTTTATATTATTTTCTGTTATATAATCTAAATTTATTTCAGAAAGTGTATTTTGATTCTTTCCTACTACTATGCAAGATTCGTCTCTCCAAAGCATAAAACATTCCTCATCAGTATGCTTTAATAAATATTCTTCTGATGCTAAATTAAAATAAGCGTCTGTATTTAAATTATTTATATATCTCATGTTATTTCTCCTTTGTCTTTAAATTTTCAAAGACTTGTTATTAAAACCTTTATTTAAAACCATAATCTATTTATTAAAACTATTATTTTATATTTATAGAATTGAAATTCAAGATTTTTATAGTTGATATTTATCATATCAAAACCATTATTTTTTATAACTAAAATCCACATATCCTTAGATTAATGTAAGAATATGTGGAAGATAGTATTATTATACTCATAACATAATGAGTCTTTTTATTTTCTAGGAGGAGCTATATGAATTGCTTCGTTTTTCAATCCTAAAGCAGCTTCATAAAATGCTTCGCTTAATGTTGGATGTGCATGTACTGTTTTTTTGATATCTTCTACACTAAGCTTATTATTTATTGCAAGTGCCCCTTCATGGATTATGTCAGAAGCATGTGGTCCCATAATGTGTACTCCTATTATGGTATCATCTTCTTTAAGTGATAGTATTTTTATAAATCCATCCCCTTCTCCAAGAGATAGTGCTTTTCCGTTAGCACCAAACATAAATTTACTTGCATTATATTGAAGTTCTGTTTTTTTAGCCTCATCTTCAGTTACCCCAACTGAAGCAACTTCTGGAAATACAAATATGCAATCTGGTATAATTGCTTCATATTTTTCATTTGTAAGTCCAGCTATATGTTCTACTGCATAAACTCCTTGATGAGATGCAGCATGAGCTAAAAGTGATATACCGTTCACGTCCCCAATCGCATATATACCCTCTATATTAGTTTTAAGATTCTCGTCTACCCTTATACCTTTTTTATCCATAACTATACCTAATGATTCTATATCTAAGCCTTTTACATTGGCTCTTCTCCCCTTAGAAATCAATATTGTATCCGCTGTTATAGACATTTCTCCCTTTTTACCCTCAGCTTTTATAACAAGTTTTCCCCCTTGTCTTTCAATAGATTTTACATCTACTGATGACTTAACTTCTATGCCTTGTTTCTTTAGATACGCAGAATATCGTTTTGTAATATCACTATCTACAGATGGAAACATTGTTGTTGAAGCTTTAATAACTGTAACTTTAGTCTTCATAGCATTAAATATTCCTGCGAATTCTAATCCTATTACCCCTCCTCCTAAAACTACTAACTCTTCTGGTATTTTATCAAATTCTAAAAGTTCATCACTAGTTACAACACCTTTTTCTTCACTACCCTTTATGCTCGGCATATATGGAACAGATCCCGTAGCTATTATAATGTTTTTAGCTATAATATCTTGAACACCATCTATAGTTTTAACAGTAACTGTATTTTTATCTTTTAAAGTAGCCTCTCCAGAAATAACTTGTACTTTATTAGCTTTTAAAAGTTGTTCTACTCCTGATACTAGAGTATGTACAATTTTATTTTTTCTATCTTGTACCTTTGCTACATCTATGCTGTAATCAGAAACATTTATTCCAAACTTATCTATATTTTCTAATATATTAAGTATTTCAGCATTTCTATAAAGAGCTTTTGTAGGTATACAACCTCTATTAAGACACGTACCACCTAGCTTATCTTTTTCTACTACTGTAACAGCAAGTCCAAGTTGGGCTGCTCTTATAGCAGCCACATACCCACCTGGACCTCCTCCTATTATAATTATATCCTTATCCATTATACACATATCCTCCTAATTCTCTTTACTCCATTTTACAATTGGAGTTCTTGCAGCTTTTACCTCATCTAGTCTTCTAACCGGAGTATTGTGAGGAGCTGTTTTAAAGATTTCAGGATCCTTTTCTGCTTCTTTAGCTATTTTAATCATAACATCAATAAACTCATCAATAGTTTCTTTGCTCTCAGTTTCAGTAGGCTCTATCATAAGCGCACTATCAACTATAAGAGGGAAATAAACTGTTGGTGGATGGAAGCCGTAATCTATGAGTCTTTTTGCAATATCAAGAGTTGAAACCCCTGTTTCTTTATTTTTTATTCCTGCAAATACTACTTCATGTTTACATACTTTATCAATAGCTATCTTATAGTAATCTTTTAGTCTTTCTTTAATGTAGTTAGCATTAAGAACAGCAACTTCTGAAGCTTCTTTTAATCCATCGCTACCTAAAGTTAATATATAAGTATGAGCTCTTACTAAAACTCCAAAGTTTCCATAAAAATTCTTTATCTTACCTATAGACTCTGGCTTATCATAATCTAAGGTAAATGCTTCATTTACTTTTTTAACTGCTGGAATAGGTAAGAACTTTTCTAATTCTTTTTTAACTCCAACGGGTCCTGATCCTGGTCCCCCTCCACCATGAGGTGTAGAGAATGTTTTATGAAGATTTAAGTGACACACATCAAATCCCATATCTCCAGGTCTTGTAAGTCCCATTACTGCATTTAGATTAGCTCCATCATAATAAAGTAATCCACCCGCTTCATGAACAAGATCTGCTATTTGTCTTATGTCTTTTTCAAACAAACCTAATGTATTAGGATTTGTAAGCATAAGACCAGCTATCTCGTCATTTAATACCGCTTTTAATGCATCAAGATCTACAGTACCATCTTTGTTTGATTTTATTTCTACTATATCAAATCCAACCACTTTCGCACTAGCTGGATTAGTTCCATGAGCTGAGTCAGGAACTATTATTTTATTTCTCTTTTTATCGCCTCTACTCCTATGATATTCTTTAATTATCATAAGTCCTGTAAGCTCTCCATGAGCTCCAGCTGCTGGTTGAAGCGTAAATGCATCAAGTCCTGTAATTTCGCATAAATTTCCTGATAGATTATACATAAGTTCTAGAGCACCTTGTATTTGATCTTCTTTTTGATAAGGATGAATTCTAGAAAAACCATTTAAAACTGCCATATCTTCATTTATCTTAGGATTGTATTTCATAGTACAAGATCCTAGTGGATAAAATCCCATATCTACACTATAATTCTTATTAGAAAGCGCTGTGTAATGTCTTACTACATCAACTTCACTAACTTCTGGTAATTCTATTTCATCATCTCTTAAAAGGTCCTTTGGAAGCAACTCCTCAAGCTCTATATCTGGAACGTCTAACTTTGGAAGTGAATATGCTTTTCTTCCGTCTTTTGAAAGTTCAAATATTAGTTTACTATAATCTCTCATCTATATCACCTCCATTACCTTAACTAGCTTATCTATATCAGATTTACTTCTTTTTTCTGTAACACATAAAAGCATAGTATTTTTATATTCTTCATAATCCTTTGTTATATTGTATCCACCTAATATGCCTTTATCTTCAAGACCCTCATTAGCTTTATCTACATCTTTATCTAAAACTACTGCAAATTCTTTAAAGAAAGGTTTATCTTTAAATAAAGGTTTTACCTTCCCAGATTCAATTAACTTGTTATAAGCATAATGAGATTTCTTTATACACTGTTCTGCCACCTCTTTAATTCCTTGCTTTCCAAGTGTGGACATATAAATAGCTGCTGATATAGCATTTAATGTCTGATCTGAACATATATTTGAAGTTGCCTTTTCACGTCTTATATGTTGCTCTCTTGCTTGAAGAGTTAATACAAAACCTCTTTTTCCATCTACATCTTCAGTTTGTCCAACTATTCTTCCTGGTAATTTTCTCATAAGCTTAGAAGTTGCTGTCATGAATCCTACGCAAGGTCCTCCGAAGTTTATGTTTTGTCCTAGTGCTTGTCCTTCTCCCACTGCAATATCCGCCCCTAGTTTTCCTGGGCTTTTAAGTATACCAAGTGAAATTGGATCTACACTCATTATGAAAAGTGATTTATTATCATGTATTATTTTTTCAGCCTCGCTAACATCTTCTATTATTCCAAAGAAATTAGGACTTTGAATTAATACTCCTGCTGTGTCTTTGTCCATAATACCTTTTAAGCTTTCTATATTTGTAGTACCGTCTTTCTCTTCTATTTCAACATATTCTACATCTCTAAACTTTAAGTAGGTCTCTAAAACCTTTCTTGTTTCAGGATTCACTGTTTTAGATACTAATACCTTTTTTCTTCTAGTTGACACAGATGATAATATTGCTGCTTCTGCTGCTGCTGTTGGTCCATCATACATTGATGCATTAGCTACATCAAGGCCTGTAAGCTCGCAAATCATACTTTGGAATTCAAATACTCCTTGTAATGTCCCTTGGCTTATCTCTGGTTGATATGGAGTATAAGCTGTATAAAATTCAGATCTAGATACTAAATGCTTTATTACTGATGGTATATAATGGTCATAAGCACCTGCCCCTAAGAAACAAATATAATCATCTATACTTTTATTCTTTCTTGCAAGTTCACTAACTCTATTGGATACTTCTAATTCAGAAGCTGACTTTTCAATTTGAAGCTCCTTATTTAATAAAACGTTTTCTGGAATATCCATAAAAAGATCTTCCATAGTTTTAACACCTATGGCTTTAAGCATCTCTTCCTTATCTTGGTCTATATTTGCGATATAAGGATACATATTTTACCCCTCCTTATTACATAACTCCTGATAATTTTCAGCATTTATTAATTCATTTAATTCTTCTTTATTAGTTACTTCTACACATAATAACCAATTATCATATGGATTATCATTTAAAACACTAGGATCCTCTACTACTTCTTCATTAACCTCTAATATCTTACCGCTAATTGGCATAAGAGAATCTGAAGCTGCCTTTACTGATTCAATAACTCCAAATACTTCTTCCTTTTCGAATTCACTATCTATCTCTGGTAATTCAACAAATACTATAGATCCTAAAGAGTGTTGAGCAAAGTCTGTAAGTCCTATATAAGCTTTATCCCCTTCTACCTTTACCCAATCGTGATCCTTTGTATATAATAGTTCTTTTAAAACTTTCATATTTAATACCCCCTATTTACTTTTAGTTTGTTTATTATAAAACTTTTTACTTATTATAGTTGCTTTTAATTTTCTATTTCTTACTTGGATAAATATTTCTTTACCCATTTCTGAATTCTCAATATTTATTAATGCACAACCGATATTTTTCTTTAGTGTTGGAGAGAAATATCCTGTAGTGACTACCCCTATTTCTTTTCCATTTTCATCTACTACATTATATCCATGTCTTGCAATTCCTTTATCCGTCATTTCAAATCCAATAACTTTTCTCTTCAAACCTTCAGCTTTTTGTTTTTGTAAAACATCTTTACCCATAAACCCTTCTTTATTCAATTTAACAAAATATCCAAGTCCACCTTCTAGTGGAGTTATATCTTGAGAAATTTCATTTCCGTATAAAGGAAGGTTTGCTTCGAATCTTAAAGTGTCTCTAGCTCCAAGTCCTATAGGCTTAACTCCATCCTCTTTTCCTTCTTTTAATATTGCATCCCATAAGGTTACAATTCCTGAAGGATCCATATATATTTCAAATCCATCTTCACCTGTATATCCTGTTCTTGATACTAAACAATCCACACCTTTAATTTTAACATTTCTCTTAAAATAGAAAAACTTAATTTCTGATAGATCTACATCCACCATTCTTTGAAGTATTTCTTGTGCTTTTGGCCCTTGAAGTGCTAATTGAGCATATTTAGGTGAAACGTTTTCTAATTCTATATCAAAACCCTCTTTATTGTCACAAAGCCATTTAAAGTCTTTATCTGCATTGCTAGCATTTACAACTAAAAAGTAATCACCCTCATCAAATTTGTATAATATTAAATCATCTACGACTCCACCATTTTCATAACACATTAAAGTATAAACGACTTGATTGTTTTCTAAAATGCCTATGTCATTTGTCATAATATGTTGTAAAAACTTTAACGCATCTTTACCTTTTACTGTAATCTCTCCCATATGAGAAACATCAAATAAACCTGCATTATTTCTTACGGCTTCATGTTCTGGGATTATCCCTTCAAACTCTACTGGTAAAAGCCACCCAGCATAATCAACTGCTTTGCCACCGTATTTTTCATATGAGTCAATAAGTGGTGTTTTCCTTAAATTATCCAATATTAGCCCCCCTATCATTTGAAATATATTATAAATAAACTTGACTTAACAAATTTATATAAATATTAAGCTTACTAAGAATTAAAAATACTATAGTAACTTGTTCTTTAAGACTATTATAAAGTTTCTTATAGAAAATTTCAATACATTTCACTGTTAATTACGAATTTTTTGAATGTTTAATCGATTGTATCTTTTTGCAAAATACCCCAACTCATTTATACGCCTTGATTCTAAGTTCTTTAATTGTTCTCAATGTACTTTACTAAAAGTTTCACATTATTTTCTATAGCTGATAAATGTGTTCTTTCATAGTGATGTGTAGAGTCTACACCAGGTCCTATACATGCAAATTTAAAATCTCCACCTTGAAGTATAGCGTGAGTAGCATCTGAACTATAAAAGTTAAAAACATCTACCCTGTAGTCTATATTATTTTCTCTTGCTATAGCTGAAAGTTTACGTCTTAATTCATAATCATAAACACTTTTATTATCTTTAGCTGCAATAGTTACAGCATACTCCGAAGATTCTTGTCCCTTTCCTACAGGTGCAATATCAATAGCTATCATTTCTTTAACTTTATATGATATGCTATTACCTGATACTCCATGTCCCATTTCTTCATAATTACTAATATAAATCTCTACAGTACAAGATGGTGTTATTTTATTTTCTTTTAAATATCTACATACTTCAAATACCATTGCTACTGCTAATTTATTATCTAAATATCTAGATTTAACAAATCCACTTTCAGTTATCTTTGTTCTTGTATCCATATAAATAAAATCGCCAACATTTATACCAATATCTAGTACATCCCTTTTGCTTTCAACCTTTTCATCTATTCTTATTATCATATTATTTTCATTTCTACTTAAATTCGCAACTTCTTGTCCATGTATGTGAGTAGATGCGGTTCTAGGAATAACAGATCCACTTATCTCACGTCCAGATTCAGTTATTATATGACAGTTCTCCCCTTCAATGGATCCAAAACATCCCCCTCCTATTCTTTTATATTTAAGCTTACCATCAGCTTCTATTTCCTTCACCATAGCTCCTAATGTATCCATGTGAGCAGATATGATTATTTCTTCCTCTGTATTTTTACCCTCTAACGTAGCAATTAATGCGCCTTTTTTTGTTATAACTGTTTTTAATCCTAGCTTTTCAAAATCTAATCTAGCTTCCTCAATAGCCATTTTAGTATATCCTCCAGGACTTGGTATATCCATATATTTCCTCATCATATTTAGCAAGTATTTCATATCAATATTCATATTTATTCCCTCCAATAATTATATATTACAGGTTTTATTATATCACAAACTATTTTGATATTAGATCCACATCAACTAGTAATATTGCAAGACATCCTTATATTTTGAAATATCAAGAAATAGAGGTATAATAAAAAAAAGGAGGTGTCTACATGAATGTAATAAAAAAGAATGGTAGAATAGAAGACTTTGATGAAAAAAAACTCGGAACAAGCATATTAAATGCTGCTTTAGATGCAAACACAAACTTAACTCAAGGTGATATAAATAACTTAATCAAAGAAATTTGTACCGAAATAAAAAAACTAGGTAATGATAGAACCTCAAGTTATGAGCTATTTGCTTTAACTATTACTATTTTAAAAAGACAGGGTTTTAAAAACTTAGCAAAGGAATATGTACTTTATTCAATAAATTCTTAATAAAAGCAGCCTAATTATAATATTAGGCTGCTTTTATTACTCCTTTTTACTCTTAAAAAAGTAGATCATACCAATCACTACCGCAGACATCATAATAGATACAGTTATATAAAATCCTTGTGGATGTTCTAATAAGGGCATAAACTTAAAATTCATACCAAATATTCCTGATAGTATACTAGCAGGAAGTAACATTACTGTAATAAATGTCAAAAGTTCCATAGTCTTATTCATTCTATTAGAATATATTGAGTTATAAATATCTATACAAGAATATATCGATGACTCAACATTTTCTGCTAAATTCAATGTATCTTGAAACGAAAAAAATAATTTATCATATAGTTTAATGTCTTCAAATTCATCTTCAAGATAAACTAATATAGACTTATAATAATTAGTACACCTTTTAATCATATATATTTTCTTTTTATCCTTTAATAAAGATTCAAGTTGTATACTATCTTTAGCCACAGCATCTTCAAATCTAAGCTCCACATCATCTTCTATCTTTATTAGCTTTTGATCATAACTTAACATAAAGAACTGAAATAATGACAAAAACACACTTTTATAATCTATTCCTTTATTTCTGCTTATCTTTTCTTCTATAAATTCTATAAACCCTTTTTCTTTAAAATATAAAGACACCAATCCTTCTTCAAGTATAGCCTCAACCCTTTTTTTATTTAATTCATCTACATAAGGCATATTAATAACTATCTTGTTTTTATCCTTTATTTCTATATCCCTACTAAAATTAATATTTGAACTCCTTTTAGTAAACATATCTTCATATACATCTGTTAAATATAGTACTGCATCTTCACCTTTTATTTCTTTATATCTTTTATTACTATCCATTTTACCATCTTTATATAGGACTATACCCAAACTAACATCTCCTCTAAACTATGATAATTAATTATGTTATATATTTAAAACAAGTGTATCTAATAATTACTTTAAATATATGTTGTATACTATTATAATGTATTTAAGAATAGTATAATAGAGTAACTAAGGAGGATTTAAAATGAGTGATAATAAAGATGATAGAATTGTTGATTTTAATGAACTTAAAAATAAAGCTAGAGAAAAGGATATAGACAACTTTGAGCAATATATGTATAACCTGTATTATTCTTTATCTTCCGGAGAATTATCTATAGCAGAGTTTTCTTCAGAAATTAAAGAATATATGAATAAAAACTCAATTTCTTCTGAAAAACTTTTTAACATTCAAAAAGAAATGCTGAAAAGGTCTGGTTTCGACCCTAAAGATATAGAATCTCAAATGAAAAGTCTTGGTGTAAACTTTTCTGAAATGCCAATAGAGGCAGACTATGAAAATATAAGAAAAGCTCTAGGATTTAACGATAAATACAAGGATAGCTTAAATTCAAAGGTAGTTAGCACCTATTCTATATCCAATAATTCTAATATGATAGATATAATTTTAGATAAAGAAAATGTAATTCTTAGAAGTATTAAATCTATAGACCTTAAGGATTTAGAACTAAATGAATTTTTATGTTCTTATAAGAAAGTAGTGGACGATAAGCCTTTAAATATATCCTTATGTGAAAACATGAAAGCTTATGAATATTAATAAAAAGCGACCCTAGAGTCGCTTTTTATTATACTTTATTTATCTTTTAAGACTGAACTAAATAGTTTTCTTTAGTCTTTACTTCTTTTTGTATTTTTTCTATAAAGCTATCAAGTGATGAAACACCTTCATCTCCATTTTTTCTACTTCTAACTGAAACTTCATTATTCTCTACTTCTTTTTCACCTACTATTAATAGATAAGGTACTCTTTCCATACGTCCTTCACGGATTTTGTAACCAATCTTTTCAGCTCTAAAGTCAGTTTCAACTCTTATATCTTTTTCTTTAAGTTGTTTTTCAACTTCTTTTGCATAGTCATGGAACTTTTCAGATATAGGCAGTACCTTAACTTGTACTGGTGAAAGCCATGTTGGGAATGCTCCAGCAAAGTGTTCTATTAATATACCTATAAATCTTTCAATGCTTCCAAATACAACTCTGTGTACCATAACTGGTCTATGCTTTTCTGAATCTGCACCTATATAGGAAATATCAAATCTTTCCGGCATTTGGAAATCTAATTGTACTGTTCCACACTGCCAAGTCCTACCTATACAATCTCTTAAATGGAAGTCTATCTTAGGACCATAAAATGCTCCATCACCTTCATTTATCTTATATTTAAGCCCAGCTTTATCTAAAGCTGATTTAAGACCACTTGTTGCAAGTTCCCAGTCTTCATCGCTGCCCATAGAATTTTCTGGTCTAGTTGAAAGTTCTACAAAGTAATCAAATCCAAATTTCTTATAAAAGTCATCAATTAATTTAATAACGTCTACTACTTCATCTGTAATTTGCTCCTTAGTCATAAATATATGAGCATCATCTTGAGTAAAGCATCTAACTCTCATAAGTCCGTGTAAAGCACCTGAAAGTTCATGTCTATGAACAAGTCCAAGCTCAGCAAGTCTTATTGGTAATTCTTTATAAGAGTGCATACCATCTTTATATACTAATATAGAACCAGGGCAATTCATTGGTTTTATTGCAAAGTCTTCTTCATCTATCTTAGTAAAATACATATTTTCTTTATAATGATCCCAGTGTCCTGACTGATGCCATAAAGATTCACTTAGTATGATAGGAGTTTTTATCTCATCATATCCTGATTTTCTATGAACTTCTCTCCAATAATCTTCTAAAAGATTTCTAAGAACCATTCCTTTAGGATAAAAGAATGGAAATCCTGGACCCTCTTCATGCATGGCAAAAAGACCAAGTTCTTTACCTATCTTTCTATGATCTCTTTTTTTAGCTTCTTCTAACATATTTAGGTATGCTTCAAGCTCGCTTTGTTTTGAAAAAGCTGTTCCATATATTCTTTGAAGCATTTTCTTTTTTTCGTCACCTCTCCAATAAGCTCCTGCAAGGGACAGCAATTTAACTGATTTAACCTTTTTAGTAGAAGGTACATGGGGACCTGCACATAAGTCTACAAATTCACCTTGCTTGTAAAATGATATAATAGAATCCTCTGGCAAATCTTGTATTAATTCAACCTTATAATCTTCATCTTTATTCCTAACATACTCAATAGCTTCTGATCTTGGAAGTTCAAATCTTTCTAATACTAAATCTTCTTTTATTATCTTTTGCATTTCTTTTTCTATTTTTTCTAATATTTCTGGTGTAAACGAAAAGTCCGCTTCAAAATCATAATAAAATCCATTTTCTATAGCAGGTCCTATTGCTAATTTAACCTTTGGATATAATCTTTTAACTGCCTGAGCCAAAATATGAGATCCAGTATGTCTTAATGTCCACTTTCCATCCTCGTCCTCAAAAGTTAATATTTCAAGTTCACAATCCTCATTTATCTCAGCCATAAGCTCAGATCTTTTTCCATTTATCTTAGCTGATAATGCTTTTTTATAAAGACCTTGACTTAAGCTTTTTGCGATTTCACTTACCTTTGTTCCTTTTTCAACCTCTATAATACTTCCATCTTTAAGTGTAACTTTAATCATAATAATCCTCCTTCTTTAATCTATATTAATTTGCTTAAACTCATTTTTTTGTAAAATAAAAACTCCTCCCGAAAATGGGACGAGCAAACGCGTTTCCACCCAAATTGGCAACAAATTTTTTAAAAAATTTGTGCCCTCTCGAAACTATTAACGCTAGTACACGGAAATGCTTACTATATATTTCAGCACTCTACTCTGAGATGGTATTCGGTTGATTTTATTTAAGAATACTTTCAGCCAAGGTATCCTATCTCTTTAAATTCCTATCCAACCTACTGTTCTCTTCACTGTATTTATATTTTTAATATTGTACAAAATTATATCACGTTATAATATAATGTCAATACTATTTTTGTAAATAAACAAAAATAATAAAAGATAAATAAACCATTATTATCTATACATTATTATATCACATAACATCATTGTATAGTAGAAAGTTCCATTGTAATATTCAAAACCTCTTACCCACTTATGTCCACCTATACCACCCATCCACTATAGATTTTTTAGACAAGCCTTTGTTACACTACACTTAAATCTAAAGTAACGAAAGGATGGATTATAAATGAGATTAAAATCTTTAAAATCTAAAGTACTAACCTGTAGCTTATTAGTTTTAGTATCTACATCTACTTATGTACAAGCTGCTACATATACGGTTAAAAGTGGTGATTCACTTTTTAAAATAGGAAAGTTATTTAATGTCTCCTATAATACTATAATGAATGATAATAGTCTTAAATCTTCATTAATATATCCTGGTGAAAAGCTATATTTAAATTCTACAGAGTATATCGTTAAATCAGGAGATAGCTTATTTAAAATAGCAAAAAATCATGGTATTTCCATTGATAATCTAAGACTTGCAAATAACATATATGGAAATCTAATATACCAAAGTCAAGTATTAGCTATACCAAAAGAGGGATCCGATGTAGTAAATACACCAAACAAAAATCTAAATACTCCAATTGAAAATAAAAGTGCTATAATGAAATATTCTAATGAAGATCTAGATTTATTAGCTAGACTTGTAACCGCTGAATCAGAATCAGAACCTTATAGTGCAAAGGTAGCTGTTGCTGCAGTAGTTTTAAACAGAGTTAAGAGTACTATTTTCCCATCTTCAATTAAAGATGTTGTTTACGATAAAAGTGATGGATACTATCAATTCACCCCTACTATGAATGGTTTTATAAATAAACCAGCTTCAGAAAGTTCAAAAAAGGCTGCTAAAGAAGCCTTATATGGATCTGATCCAAGTAATGGTGCCTTATACTATTTCGACGATAGCGTTACTAACAAATGGCTTTTATCAAAAAAAGATGCTGTAGTTATAGGTAAATTGATATTTAAATATTAGTTCATGAAAAATAGGCTATATAAGTATACTTATATAGCCTAAAGCATCGCTTAATATTTATTCATGTCTTAGTTAAAAAAAATGAGAATTCATTCTAAAATTTTAAATGGAATCGCGATTTGTATTAAGATATATTTTTAAAACGGCATAATTAATTGATTAAAAAGTAATTTCATCTGGGTCAGGCCCAATTCTTTCTTCTTTATTTAAAGAAGCTATCTTTTCCATATCCTCTAAAGAGATCTCAAAATCAAATATCTCTGTGTTTTCTTTTATTCTACTTTTAGTTACTGATTTAGGTATTGTTACAACTCCCATTTGAATATCCCATCTTAATGTAATTTGTGATATGGTTTTATTATATTTAATAGAAAGATCTTTCATAAGATCTATAGAAAAGACTTCACCTTGCATAAGTGGTCCCCAAGCTTCTAACTGAATACCATTTTTCATACAAAAATTTAAAACCTCTTTATTTTGAAGCCGAGGATGGAATTCAACTTGATTTACCATAGGACATATATTAGCTTTTACCATAATCTCACTTAAATGATGTACTTTAAAGTTACTAACACCTATGGACCTTATAAGCTTTTCATCATAAAGCCTTTCCAAGGCCTTCCATGTCTGTCTATTTAAATCTTTAGGCCAATGTATAAGGTATAAATCTAAATAGTCCGTTTTAAGTTTTTTAAGGGACGCTTCAAAAGCTCTAAGTGTATTATCATATCCATGATCCCCATTCCAAACCTTACTTGTTAGGAAGATCTCTCTTCTTAAAACATCACTTTCCTTAATTGTATTTCCTATTCCGTCTTCATTTTTATACATAGAAGCCGTGTCTATATGCCTATATCCAGCCTTTAAAGCTTCTAATATGGAATCTTTAATAGCATCATCATTCTCAATTTCAAAAGTGCCAAATCCTAAGCAAGGCATTTGTACACCATTATTCAACTTAAAACTTTTAGTAAAACTTTTCATCTTATACCTCCTGATGCTCTTAATACCTTTTTTAATATATGTATTTATTATGTAAAATCATCAATAAATCCAAATTATAAACTTAACACCTTTAAGATTATAATTTAGATTTATTATAACATAGATAATTAAATAAAGATTCACCAACCTTTTTAAATTCTATTCAACCAAAACCTAAGTCTTTCTGTATCTTACCAGGTAAACGTATCCCACCCATAAGGATACCAGGTTTTAAGGTCAATATAATAAAAAACACTCTATCGTAGACCTTTTAACATCTACTCTATAGTGTTTTTTATTATATATTGTTTTTATATTTAATTATATAGTAAATAATAGTTGTATTATTACATTTTATAAATCATTACTTTTCTATAATGTATAAATCCCTTTATGATGGTTTATTCTTCAGAAGTTACAGCTTCTTCTGTTTCATCAGCCTTCATTTCTTGTTGTTTTGCTGAGGATATTAATGCAACAACTTCATCTTTATCCTCAAGGACCTCAAGATTAGAATCTATCTTTATATCACTTACAATGATTTTGTCACCAAGCTCTTTATTTTCTACATCTATTTCAATTCCTTCTGGCATATACTTCATTTTACCACTTAACTCTAATTCAGTTAAGTAATTTTCGATCATTAAATTTTTACTCTCAATCATCCTTTTACCTGTAAATGTAATTGGAATTTTGATCTTAATTTCTTCGTTTTCGCTTATAGATTGCATATCTATATGGATGAGCTTTCCGGTTGCTGCGTCTCTTTGAACTTCTTTAACTATACATCTTGTGCTTGAATCCCCAATATTAACTTTAAATCTAGATGTCTTTGTATTATCCTTTAATAGTTTATTTAGTTCAAGAAAATCAAATTGAACAATTTTTGCCTCAAAATCTTGTCCGTAAATTACTCCCGGTATAAATCCCTCTCTTCTTATCCTTTTTACATTTGAGCTTCTTTCTAAAGCTAGTATATTATCTACTGGCATCTAATCTACCCCTTTCTTAAAATAAATTCAAGTAGACCAGTCATCTACAGTGATTTATATGCCTAATTCTATACCAATGGTTTTTTATGTCAAGGCTTATGAGCCTTTGTTTATACTTTATTAACCCTTTGTTCAAATAATTTTCTTAATATTTAGAATTTTTGGTCCCATCCACTAAAAAAAGCCTTGTTTTAAACAAGGCTTTTTACGCAATCTTTTCTATGTAGTTATAAACATATATCTAAGTTTCAAAGATGTTTTTAGCCAAGCTAAAGCTTAGAAATCATATATTTAACGTATCACATCTTTATTCACTTTATATTAAGGCTACAACTTCTATTTCTACTATAGCATCTTTAGGTAATTTAGAAATTTCAATACAAGATCTTGCTGGTGGATTTTCTTTGAAATAACTTGCATATACTTCATTCATATCTGAAAAGTCATTTAAATCTTTTAAAAACACTAGTGTTTTAACAACCTTATCCATAGATGTTCCAGCTTCCTCTAATATAGCCTTAACATTTTCAAGGCACTGCGCTGTAGCACTTTTTATATCTTCCATTAATTCATTATTCTTTGCGTTAATTGGCAACTGACCTGAAGTATAAATAAAGTTACCCGCCTTTATAGCTTGAGAGTAAGGTCCTATAGCCCCCGGAGCATCATTTGTTAATATAACTTCTTTATTCATTTCTATTCCTCCTTATTCAACTTGTGTAAATTTTAGATTAATTAATATGATTTTAAACCTAGTTAATACCTTTAACTATCTTTAACTACATTACTTAATCTATAGTATTATAATACATTTTAATTCCTTTTATTTCAACTTTTAATTCATGTACTATCCTTAACTTTATAACTAAAACCTTAATTTAAGGTTTTCTATTTATATCATAAAAGTCTTCTTCAATCCACTGCATAAGCGGCCTTTTAATTGGACTCTTATCCCCTTCATTTATATAAATTAAATTCTTATATCTTCCTGTAATCATGGATAAGTGATCTATTGCAAGTCTCCCTATATTAGTGGGAGCTAAATTTGGTGATATTACTTTTGAAACATTATCTTCACATTTATCCCTAGCTGAAAATACTATAAACTTCCTACAACTTAAAGGTCTAGCTTCGTATATACCGCAAGCCCCCTCTTCATTTAAAAATATACAAGGAATATCCTTTAAAGCATATTCATAATGTAGCTTATCCAATTCTTCTTTGCTTAATTCATAAGGTCTTGAAGTAGTTTCTACCTCTTCTTTGATTTCTTTTAACTTTGTTTTGTAAGCATTTATTTCATCATCGCTTTTATTATCTACAACATATCTTCTAATATTTTCTGCTTCAATAGCTGTAAGGTCTACATAAAGACTACAACAAGAAGAGCATCCCTTTTTACAAGGAGCAAAATGTGAAAATTGATTCATTCCCCTATTAACCTTTTCATATATGTTATTTAAAATCTCCATTGATTTACTAATAGTTAAAACTGATTGTCCTTCTAAATCAAAAATGTTATACATAGCGTAATCTGTTATTTCATCATAAACTTTCATATTAGATGTATGATTAAAGATCATGTCTTTATTCTCATAATTTTTACCTAATGTATAATACTCTTGTTTTTTTGATTTACAACATTCCTCATACGCTTTACCACTATTACAAAGACAAAGATTTTGATCTTTAACCTTTACCCTTTTTTCTTTCATAATAATACTGCCCAACTAACTCACTCCTAAAGATTTTTTAAAATTATATAGCTTCTATTGGAAAGCTTATTGCATTCTATCATATATTTAAATAATCTGTCTAATATTTACACATAAAATGGAACCCATTATATTAAATGTATTAGTTTTTCCATTTAAAGTGTATACATCTATTAAATGCATACACTTTAAATACAATTAATTTTAAATGCAAAAAGAGATATTAATTACCTTTACTTTAAACGTAATTAATATCTCTTTTATAACTTTAACCTTTTAATGAGCGTATTTAAAATAAACATAGTCTATACTATCTTTTTTAAAGTTCTCTATGATGTAATCCCACTAGGCTAGACACTGGCATTGTAAATATTATTCCTGTACCTGGTTCATTAAGCCTTCCTACTTTAATTATCTCATCCATTATATTTTTACTATTTTCTTTTTCTGAAAGTATAATTATAACCTCTTTAGAAGGCTCTACATCTAAATTAAAAAACCTTTTCCCTTCGCTTTCTCCGGTTCCTCGTCCATAGAAGGTGGTTGCACCTTTTGCTCCTACAGTTTTGGCACTTTGAATTAACTTATGAGCTCTTCCTCTATCAACTATGACTATAATAGCCTCTACTTCAAACATAAAATACCCTCCTTAAAACTTTACTATAATACCTAATAATAATACAGCAATTATAGGAGTAATGGAAGCTAGACCTATTATACCAAATCCATCAAGTAAAGGGTCGCTGCCACTTATTACAGAGGATAGTCCTATGGCTAGTGCCATGTTTAATGGAACAGTAACAGGGCCTGTAGTAACTCCCCCTGAATCAAAGGCTATACCAGTTATGCTATTTGGTGCAAAATAAGCAAGAATTGATGCAATCAATACCATTGGTATTATTATATGAGTATACGGAATACTATACATTATCTTTATCATACCAAGTGATATTCCTATACCAACCCCTGTTGCTACTGCATGAATGAGCCATTTATTATTCATGGTTCCAACTGAAAGTTCTTCTATTTCCATAGCCAAAGATGCTAACGCCGGTTCTGCAAGTGTTGTGGTATATCCAAGTATAAATGCAAAGGCTATCACTAGTAGCTTATTATCTAATAGTGGTAATTTAGACCCTACAGAGCTTCCTAGTGGCATAAGCCCAATTTCCAAACCTTTTATAAACATATACAAACCAACAGTACTTAATACAATACCTAATATAAGTGGCTTAATATCTCCTATAGGACTTTTAAGTACAAAGATCTGAAATACTATTAAAAATAAAGATACAGGTATTATATCTTTAGCCGTTAAAGCCAATCCTTTTAAAATGTTTAAAACCAAATAAACCCCTCCCAGAATGTCAAGTGTTATTTTATTTGACAAGTGAACAAATATCATTAAATATGGTTACTTATACACTAGAATGTCCCTCTACCTTACCATATCATTTTAATCCGCACCTTATTATAACAAAGTAGTCTGCTCATATCAACAAGTTGCAATTTTCTTAATACTTTGTTAACCTTTTAAATATCTTATATTTAAAGAATATAAGCATTAATACACCATCTATTCCCCATTGTAATGCCGTAATCCACCACACAGCAGTTATATTATATTTTAATATATACATAAAATAATATATTAAAGGAAGCCTTATAAAAAAGGCTGTAAATACAGATATATAAAATGGTGTTTTGGTATCTCCAAGTCCCTTTAATCCTCCTGCAAAAACTAAAGATATAGCAATAAAAGGCTGTTCTATTGCGCTTATTGCAAGGCACTTGCCTGCAAGATAGGCTACCTTTAAGTCACCCTTACCCACAAAAAATTTAACAAGAAAATTAGGCATAAAAAGAAAGATCAAAGAGAAGCTGCACATCATAATTAAAGCATAAAATGCACATTCAAAGGCAACCGTATTAGCTTCTTTTATATCCCTTTCCCCTATTTTAATTCCAACAAGAGTAGTTGTAGCAATACCAAAACTAGTACCAGGCATAAAAGATATAGATTCTATAGTATTTGCAATTTCATTAGCTGAAAAATACATACTTCCTGAGTACATAATTATACTTGTACATATAAGCCTACTTATGCTATAAGCTGCCTCCTCAAAAGAAGATGGAATAGATAGCTCTATTATTTCCTTTGCTATACTTAACGAAAACTTAAGATTCTTAAATAAGATATTAAATTTAAATCTATATTTTCTAACCATGCAAATACAAAATATAAAACCAGCTATATAAGAAATTAACGAAGAAATAGCTACAACATTTATATTTATGTGGTTTTTTAATATAATAAACATAAAAATATAATTTAAAAATATTTTAGTAACAAATTGAATCAAAGAACTTAGTAATGGAATATAACTATATCCATAAGCTATAAACATGGCATTTACCAAGCTAGATATTATATAAAAAAACATAGCTACTGCATTTATCTTACTAAAGTTGAAAGTTATATATAATAAATCACCTCTAGCTCCCATTAGATACAATATCTGATTTCCAAATAAGAATGTTATGGCAGTTATAATTAAACCCATAAATAGCCCAATCATAATTCCATTATAAGAAAAAAGAGATGCTTTATAACTATCTTTAGCACCTATATACCTTGATATTATTGATATCATACCTATTGATATACCATTTATAATAATTATATTTATAAAAATTGTAACCATAGCATTACTAAGGCCTAATATATTTACAGCTTTATTTCCTGCATATTTTCCTACCATCATCATATCAAAAATAGACATGAATGTATAAACTAACATCTGACTAATTATAGGAAGCGATACATTTAAGACGTCATTTTTTTTATTCATAAAAACCTTCTAAGAATTGTTATTAGTTATAAGCATTTCCTTATATATCACTAAATACTTATAACTTTTGTCTATATTAAAGTGTATCTTTGGAAATACTATATTAGAACCATGTTTAATGCTGGAGGGATTTATTATGAAAAAAAAATCTAATATTTTAATTATATTTTTCACTATACTTTTTACTATGTTTAATATTTCAAATGTTAGTGCTTTAAATGAACAAAAGGTAAGCGATGAAACAAAAGAAGAGATTGAAGAAGTAATAAACTCTATATATAATTCTAGATGTATGTCCTTTTTAGATGGTGATCTTTCAGCCCTCCCTACCCATTTTGACACCTCAAATAAATTTGGTAGGTGGTCCCTCGAGCATGAGGTTAAAAGAATAAAGTATCTTAGGGACTGGGCATATAAAAGAGATATGGTCTTTACTGATGTAAGCTCTCAATCTACAATAAAAAGAATAAGTCCTACTAATAAAGGTTTCAAAATAACCTTAGATGAGTACTACAAATTTAAATATAACTATAAAGAGGATGATCCTTTAACTGAAAACATATTTGGTGTAGGCTTATTACATTCATTAGAGATTATAAAAAGAGAAGATAAATTTGTAATATATAATGATTGGTATACTGATTGTTTCGAAGATGCATTAAAGGCTTATTCCGGTGAAATAAAAGAGGATATTCATATTTCAAAGTCCCCTCTTGACTTTAAAATACCTAATTATTATAAACCTAAACCTTCTTATCCTACTGTGAAAAAGGGTCAATATAATAGATTAGAGGCTGTAAATTATGCTGACAGATATTGCGGAATACCCTGGGCTATTAGTGATGGTAAAAAATATAATAAGAAATACAAAAACTTCACTGGGATTGGAGGTAACTGTACCAATTATGTATCTCAATGCATAGGTGACAAGGAAGAGGGCGGTGGATTAAACTTTGATGGGACTTGGTTTTGTGTTTATAATAAAACTGAGGGTGCTAGTGGTAGTTCTGCTTTTGTAAATGCAGATGCTTTTAAAAATTATCTTATATACAGTGGTAGAGGTACTTTAATAAAAAAAGGAACATTTAATACTCTTGCAGCACCTTCTAAAACTAATCCAAATGGAGAAATCTCAAAACTTAATTTAGGTGATGTTATTGCATACGCAAAGGGTAGTGATGTAGATCATTTTGCTATAGTTACAGGTTTTGATTCTCATGGATATCCTTTAATAAATTCTCATACTACAGATAGATATCATGTACCTTGGGATTTAGGTTGGGGAGATAAAAATATAGGCTTTTATTTAATCCATATGAGGTAACCCTTTAAAATATTTTAAATAATATCCTTCTATAAATTATTAATAGTAAAAAGACTAAAGGCTCTTGGATAAATCCTCCAAAGTCCTTTAGTCTTCATATATATATTAAAATTTATTTACTATTTATTAGATTTTACCTTGAAATAATTTCCTTTTATAATATTATGAGAAACCCAAAATCCATCTAATATGTGTTCTCTTTCCTCTTCTTTTATATCTCCAACTATACTATTGTCATTTAACAGAGTATAATTTTTATTAGTATTTACAAGAACCTTTCCTACAGAGGAATTTGCATACTTATCTTTGTCCACACCTAAAAGATAGGACAAGGTAGGTAGTATGTCTATTTGTCCTCCTATGGTATCTATAGTCTGCCCTTCAAATCCTTCACTATATATTATGAAAGGAACCTTTGGGTGCTCTTCTACCATCCATGGATAGCTATCTTTAAACAGTGAAGCATCTTCCATACAATACTTGTTTAGTCCACCGTGATCTCCTGTTATTATTACTATAGTATCTTTATTTAAATTCTTTTCTTTAAGTTCATTCATAAAGCACTCTATTTCTTTATCCACATAACTTACACTTTGAAGATACTTTTCCACCATACTACCATTTAAATCTGAAGGAAGATTTAACCTCCATTCCTCTTTTGGTACATATCCAAAGCCATAATGTGAATTTAAAATTACCCCATGTCCATAAAATGGTTTTTCCATCTTTGCTACATTATCTAAAAGTGACATTAATATAGTTTTATCTGATATACCCCCAAGGTAATTTACCTCTTCAGGCTTTATATCAATAACACGTTTATCCAAAATCTGATCAAAACCCATGTTTTCTGTAGCAATTTTGAAGTTCCAATTACCACCTTTTTCTCCGTGGAGCAATAAAGAATTATACTTATAATCTTTTAGTATCTTAGGTAGAGATTCATACTCAGTATAAGGATTTTCCCAAAAGGTACTTTTACCCCTTATAGGAAATATGCCCGTATTTGTCATAAGATCTGCATCAGAACTTACTCCCGAGTTTGTTTGATCATAAAAGTTCGGGAAATATAAACTACTTTTAATCATCTTATTCAAATAAGGAGTAATCTCTTCCCCTCTAATAGATTGATTTATCATAAAGTTTTCAACTGACTCAGTCTGAATTAAGATAACATTTTTACCTTTGAAGATTCCTTTATGATCATTTTCAGGAATTTCCTCTTTATTTGCCTTAAACCAATTTTCAATATTATCTATATCTTCCAATGTAAGTTCAGACTTTTTATTTCCCTTTAACTCATCATAAAAATCAAATGCTATATATCCTAAAGGTGAAGTATCATATATGCTACCAAAAGGTTCCCAGTAGTGGGTTATGAATCCCACATCTTCAACCTTTTCCTTAACATCTAACATCTTATGTAGGTAATTTGAACTAAATATAGCCACAATAAATACAAGGATGAATGCTAGTACCTTTCTTTTTTCCTTATAAAATAAAGCATCACTTTTGTACCTTTTTAAAATAAACGGTATGTCTATTAAAAATATTATATCTATAGGTCTTATATATTTGTAAAAATTAAATATATCCTTAAAACTTATATTTGCATGTTTCAAATAATTTAATGTAATGAATCCTCCTATAGATCTAGCAGTTATAAGATCTACAATCATAAGTAATGAAAATATAATATCTACAGTAATATAAAACTTAAGTCTACCCTTTTTCTTAAATAAAAATGCAAACGATAGAATTATAATTATTATTGAAGAATGTGTAAAAATCCTCATCTTTCTTGGATCCATAAACTGCATTATAATATTTATATTAAAAATATTTATATTATTACTATGTATAATAGACAACATAAATATATCCTTAATTAAAATAATAAAATAGGTTAATATAAACATGCAATCTACACTTTTTATTTTCTTAGTAACATTTCCAACAAAAGATCCTTGACTTTCTTCTTCTGACTTATATTTATTCATAAAATTCCCCCTAAATTATACCTAATAACACTCATAATGATATTTTTTGTACTATAAAATATTTTTTACTTTAAAATTCTTAAATCAACTCTATACTTAAATGAAAATAATCCACAGCTTGTCTTCTTTCTTTAATGCAGCCGTGGATTATTCGTTGCAGATTAATTCTTTTGACTATTTTACTAAGAAACTACATTGTTAATGAATTGAGCATTGTAAAGGTTACTATATATTCCATTTAAGGTTAATAACTCTTCATGACTTCCGCTTTCTTCTACACCATTATCAGTTAAAACTAATATTTTATCCGCATTCTTTATAGTTGATAATCTATGTGCTACAACAATTGTAGTTCTACCTTTACATAACTCTTCTAATGACTTTTGTATCATATACTCTGTAGTATTATCTAAGGCTGAAGTTGCCTCATCTAATATAAGTATTGGTGGGTTCTTAAGGAACACTCTAGCTATAGATATTCTTTGTTTTTGACCACCTGATAACTTAATACCCCTCTCACCAATGAATGTATCATAACCTTTTGACATCGACATTATAAATTCATGTATATTAGCTCTTTTAGCTGCTGTTATAATATCTTCATCACTAGCTTTTTGGTTACCATATAAAATGTTTTCTTTTATTGTACCTGTAAATAAAAAGACTTCTTGTTGTACAAGCCCTATGCTACTTCTTAAATCTTCTAAGCTTATATCGTATATACTTTTATTATCTATTAGTATATCCCCAGAATCCACATCATAAAACCTTGGTATTAAGTTACACAAGGTTGTTTTACCTCCACCAGAAGGACCAACTAAGGCAAGGGTTTTACCTGCTTGTATTTCTATATTTAAATTACTTAAAATATCTTTATCTTCATATTTAAAAGATACGTCCTTAAAATCTATCTTTCCTTTAACATTATTAAATGCCATTGGATCTTCCTTATCTTTTTCAGTTTCCTCACTTAATATTTCCATGTACCTTTTAAATCCTGTCATTCCATTTTGATATTGTTCTACAAAATTTATAAGTTTCTTTATTGGTTGAGTAAACATCTTAACGTACAATATGTATGCCATAAAGTCTCCAATATTTATCTTTCCCTGATAAGTAAAATATCCACCAACTATTAAAACTACATAATCTAGTAGATCTGTACAAAATCCAAGGCCTGAATGGTATTCAGCCATAGCTTTATATGCTCTTTCCCTTGCTACCTTAAAATTTCTATTTCCTATTTGGAACTTTTTAAGTTCATGATTGTGACTTACAAAGGCCTTTGATACCCTTATTCCAGATATGCTGTTTTGTAAACTAGCATTTATATCCCCTGTTTTAACTCTAGTTTCCATAAAGGCCCTTTTCATCTTATTTCTTTTAACAAAAGCAAATATAAATACAAACGGAACAAATGCAAAAACTATTAAAGTTAAAGGTGTATTTATTGTGATCAATATTAAAAACGAACCTATTATCATAACTATTGATATAAACAAGTCTTCCGGACCATGATGTGCAAGCTCTGATACATCCATTAAGTCGTTAATCATCTTTGACATAATATCCCCTGTTTTGTTGTTATCAAAATAATCACAAGGAAGTTTTTGAAGGTGTTTAAATAAATCCCTTCTCATATCTGCTTGCATCCTAACACCAACTACATGCCCCCAATACTGCATAAAGTAAGTGCAAGCAACCTTAACTATATATATGACTAAAAGGGCTCCTGCAAATATAGTTATCATTCTTAAATTTTTATTTGGGATGCTATCATTTACTAATTTTCTTGTCATCATTGGATAAAACAAATCACATAAAACAGCTACAATAGCAAATAGCATATCTAAAAAGAAAAGTTTTTTATAAGGCTTGTAATAACTTACAAACTTTTTGAACACTGACCCATCACCTCAATTATTATAGATAGTATTTAAATTTCTTAAGCTATTATTTATAAGGATACATAAATACCACCTTATTATTTAGAATTAATCTTAATTACTTATCTGTATTTAAATCTTTATAACCACACTCCTCAAACCTATTTACTACTTTACCATTAAACTCTACCTGCTCTAAAAACATAGAAAGTGGCCTAACCCATATACTCATATCTCCATATTGCGGTTGGTAAACTACCATATCTTCAAGAGTTTCAGAATGTTTAGCTATATATATAACTTTATAATAATTCCCCTTAAAATGTTTATAAAAGGTTTCATTTTTAATTTCTCTTTTACTAACCATATTTAAAGCTCCCTTTTATTTATTTTCATACCTTCTTATATTCTATCACACTATTATTTTAATTTACATATACCTTTTTTATAATATATTAAATAATATATTTACATTTGTCACATAATATATTAATATTAAATTTGTCTATTTTACAATCTTGATGTGCTAAAGTGACTTTTATTTATGTATAAACATAAATATTGAAGTAAAATGGCATAATACAGATTAGAAAAGGAGTTTATAATGAAATTATTTCAAAATCTTATGGATGAAACTTTAGAGGTTGAAGACTTAGAAGAATTAGAATCAGCAGCAGATCTTTTTCAATTTGGAGCTGAAAAAGGATATTATAACAAAAGACAATCTGATGAATTCAATAAGTGTTACTGGGACATAAAACACAGATTTTTAGCTAAAGAATTAGCAGAAAACATAAAAATCAATAGATTAGATCTTATTAACATAATTGCTAATGCACCTGTGGAAATTAAAAATGATAGGAAAGAACTATCTTTTTATGTAAATGGTCGAATAAAGGCTTTAAAGGGAAAAATAACAGGCTTAAGATAATTATCCTTAATAAATTTAATTTAAATATTAAAAGGGATATCTAAAATAGAAATTAATTTCTATAATGGATATCCCCTTTTTTACAAGTTTGTTTGTGTAATATAATATATTAATCTAATAAATTCTATTATTGAAACTATAAATATGGTAATTAAAAAATATGGATAAGCTAAAAGTTTTATGCTATCTATTTTAATAATAAAATAAATAGCTACTGAATTTATTATAATTAAATAAATCAGTACTAACCTTATCTTATTATTTTTAACTTTACTCATATATACAAGTAACATTGCACAAATTATAACTCCCATAATAAGACATACTATATATACTTTTATCCAATAATTATTTAGGAATGTTTCTTTATACACCCGATTTTTAAAAACTAAATATCTCATGACCCCCATCTTTTTCTTACTTAAATACTGCATTACAAAGGCAAAAGTTAAGCTGATAATCTCTAAGCTAATTAATAAAATCTTAGCTATCATTACTTTCCTGTCTCTACAGGGTTTTCCGTATTTGAACTCCATTCGTACCACCCGCCATCATAGATTGAACTATTTTTTATTCCCATGATTTCAGCATAAATCTGAACTTCTGCTGCTCTCCATCCTGTACCACAGAAAAATGCTAATCTTTGATCTGGCATAATACCTTCTTTCTTCCACATTGACAGTATTTCTGACGAGTTACGCATAGTATTATCTATGTTTCTAAACTCTTCTAAATGTTGTGAATCTGAGCCAGCATGCCCCCAAACTGCACCACTTGGACGACCCTTTGCTGTTATATCTGGGTATCCTGGTATTTTACCTGTATGTTCATCTAGACTTCTTATATCTACAAGCTTACTTCCTTCTTTATCTGAAAGTATTTTTTTTGCTTGTGGCATGTCTACAATATAATCTTTATTTAAAGGTACTATCGCGCCAAATGATTTTATCTTTATCTTTGGATTTTCTTTAGTTTCGATAGCATATCCTGAACCTCTCCATGCTCCAAAGCCTCCATTTAAAACTCTAACATCTTTAACACCCATATATTTCAATATCGCTGCTAATCTAAATGATCCCATAGGATCTTCTCCATAAAGTATTACTGTAGTATCTATATCTATTCCATTATTTAGTGCAAACCTTTCAAGCTCATCATCTGATACACGATTCCAAATAGGTCCTTCTTCTACCTCGTCTGTATTTATATGTACAGCTCCTTTAATATGTCCTTTTTTGTAATCTTTTGCTTCATCTCCCCAACTAACTTCAAATATTTTATAAGATCCACCTTTAAAGTTTTCTGGTTTTTTATCACTTATCACATCTTCAATCCAGCTAGGTGGAACTAATAGATGATAATTTTCGTAGCTTTCTAGTTTTAGTTCATCCTTTGAATCTTCTTTAAGGTTATATGTATATAATTTATCTATACCATTTTTCTTAAAGTAATTTGCTACTTCATTAGCATCTTTTTCATTCACATCATATAAAACTATATTCTTTTCCTTTGTAATTCCCTTTATATTCATAACTTCTTTTAGTTCTTTATCTTTATTCTTCTTATCTACCTTTAGCCAATTAGCTGAAAAATCAGTAGCACCCTTAATATGTCCACTACTTTTAGCTCCATCTAATTTCCATCCATTAAAAGAATCATTTGACCTTGCATCTACAATAACCCAGTCAGAATCACTTATTTTTTCTTGCAATTGTTCTGTGCTTAAAGTTTTGATTTCATTAGATTCTTTTTTAGCTTCTTCTGGCTTAATCTTACTTGAACATCCAGTAATAAAAGCTAAGCTTATTAATATCATGATTAAAGTCATGATGATTCTTTTTATATTATTCATTAAAATTCTCCTCTTACAATATTAAATTGTTAATTTTCATTATCTTTTTTAATACATTATACAACTTTTAATTAATCCTGTATAATAATATAAACCTATAGTTATAGCTTCAACTATAGGTTTATTAAATATTTCCCCTTTTATAACCCTTTTATAAGTCTTACTACATTTTCTGAAGCTCTTTCTATATTCTCTTCACCATTTTCTAAAGCTTCTTTTAGTGTTACTATTCCTGGAACTATGCCTATAATAGCCGTTATTCCTTCTTTATATAGCTTTTGTGGCTCTTCACAACATACCTTACCTGCAAAGGCTACTACTGGTATATTATGCTTTAGTGCTGTTTTAGACACCCCAACTGGAGTCTTTCCAAAAATGGTTTGATCATCTATGCTTCCCTCACCAGTAAATACATAGTCTGCCCCTTCCATCTTTTCTTCTAAACAGGTATGTTTTATAACTAAGTCCACACCCTTTACAAGCCTCGCATCTAAAAATGCCATAAGACCTGCCCCAAGACCACCTGCAGCACCTGAGCCTGCAACCTTTGCTATATCTTTATTAAGTAAACTTTTAATTATATTTGCATAATGAGTAAGGCTATTGTCAAGTGCCTCCACCATATCTTTTGTGGCTCCCTTTTGTGGCCCAAATATATAAGATGCACCTTTAGGTCCTATTAATGGATTATTAACATCACAAGCAACTTCTACTGTAACATACTTTAGTCTAGGATCTAATCCCTTAAGATCTATATTTTTTAGATTTATGAGATGTCCACCTCCATAAGGAAGTTCATTGAAGTCTTTATCTAAAAGTCTTGCCCCTAAAGCTTGAACCATACCTGCACCACCATCATTAGTTGCACTTCCCCCTATACCTATAACTATATTAGTAGCACCCTTGTCAAGAGCAGCCTTTATAAGCTGTCCTGTACCATAGGTTGTTGTATAAAGCGGATTACGCTCTTCTTTTTTAACAAGTTGAATACCACTTGCACTTGCCATCTCTATAACAGCAGTCTTCCCATCTCCAAGTATTGCGAATTCTGCCTTTACAGTATTCAAAAGAGGTCCCTTGACATCTATTTCATACAATATCCCCTCTGTTGCATCTATAAGTGACTGTACTGTCCCCTCCCCTCCATCTGCCATAGGTACATGGATACACTCTGCATCAGGCATAACCTTTTTAATACCTCTTTCCATTGCCTTAGCTACACTTTTTGCGCTCATGCTCTCTTTAAATGAATCTGGCGCTAAAACAAATTTCATAAACAATCCGCCTTTCTAATAGTTATTTAAGTATTTTCATAAGATAATTAATATTTTAGTACATAAACTAATATTCTTTTAAATACTTATTTAAGTAGTCCAAATATGATAGTGGATACTATTGTCATAGTAAGTCCTACTAAAGATTCATAAGGTATAAGTTTAAGCCTTTCTTTCATATCCATAAACACACTACCACCAGTTGAATGAAAAAAGCTTCCGTGTGGAAGATGATCAAGTACAGTAGCCCCTGAATGTATCATAGCCGCTCCTGATGTTGGTGCTATACCAAGTGCAAGTATAGTTGGCCCGAAAACCTGACTACCAACAGCAGTTCCAGAAGTAGTTGATGCTGTTGCCCCTGACATTAATAAACCAGCTACAGGTGCTAATAAGAAAGCTGGAAGACCTAAGGTTTGTAATCCATTAATTATTACATCTTTTAATCCTGAGTTAGCTATTATCCCTGCTATAGTACCTGTTCCTATAAGTAATATAGCAACTCCACTCATTTTACTTAATCCCAAAATAGAATATTTATTTAAATTCTTTATTTTACCCATACAAAAAGCTCCTACAGCTCCTCCAACAGGTAATGCAATAAGTGGATCTATGTTAATTTTAAACAATGGTCTTAGTGAAAGTAATATTATAGCAACTAAAGGTCCTGATATAGCCGCTATAAAACTTGGCTTATCTTCAGATGAGGTTTCAATCTCTTTATTAATTATGTATGACCCTTTATTTATAAGTCTTTTAGAAATTATACAGGTAACTATAACTCCAAATACAGCGGGTATAATCCCAGCTGCCATAACTGATGTTAATGGTATCTTAAAAGTATCTGCCGCTGCTATAGCATTAGGATTTGGAGACATTATATTTCCAGCCTTTCCTCCACCTATCATGGCAATTAATATAGATGTTCTACTAAGCTTTGCTTTATTTGCAATAGCAATTGCTATTGGAGCTACAGTTATTACTGCAACATCTATAAATACCCCTACACAAGTAAGTACTAATGTTGCAAGTGTCAATGCTATCAGTGAATTTGATTCGCCTATCTTATCTACTATAGTTTCTGCTATTTTAGCTGCCGCTCCAGATTCTATAAGTACACCTGCTAAAACGCCTGCTGTCAAAATCCTAAGTATGGCTGGCATTATTCCCTTTGCTCCATCTATCATAAGTGTTACAGTTCCAGTAAGTCCAGCTCCTCCTACAATTCCACCTACTAATGCCCCTAAAATAAGACCATAGGCTGGATGAACCTTTTTAATTATAAGTACAATAGCCAAAGCTAATGCTACTATTGCACCTAGTGCTGTTACTCCCATAGATATACCCCCTATTTTTTATATGTTTAATATCGATACATCAATTGTAACCCTTTGCATTCCATAAATCATCGTCATATTGTTAAAATTACAGCATATATTATAGTGCATTCGCCCTATAATATATCTAATTATTAATTTAAGTGATGTCCTAAATCTTGGATTTAGCTTGCGGAACTTACTCCTACCTATAGTAGCGAAGTAGGAGCTTGCTTTAGTTTATGATAATATTATTTGCCTCCTTACAACCTAACTTATAAATTGTATAAGCACTAAATAACTGAAACAGTTCTAAATAATTCTTAGTATTTTTCCCTGTAATGTCTTGTATCTTTTGCAATCTATAGTTTAAACTATTCCTATGAATATGAAGAGATTCTGCCACTAAATTTATTTCACCATTTAAATTTATATATTTATCTAATGTATTTATTAGATCAGACCCCGCTCCCTCCTCTATAAGTTTTAGTATAGGCTCTAATATCTCTTTAGTATCTCCACCTTCATATATCCTATGAATAAGCACAAATTCCTTATAATTGTAAACATATTGATTAGGTTTGAGCCTTTCACCAAGCTCAATGGATTTAAATGCTTGCTTTACAGACAAACCAACTATGTCTTGTTTAAATCCAATACCTATATAAACATTGTCTATTAAAGATGATATTCCTTCAATTAATTTTTCCATA
Organism: Clostridium putrefaciens; assembly: GCF_900461105.1. Taxonomy (GTDB): domain Bacteria; phylum Bacillota; class Clostridia; order Clostridiales; family Clostridiaceae; genus Clostridium_L; species Clostridium_L putrefaciens. The sequence goes on from NZ_UFWZ01000001.1 coordinate 2,563,754, forward strand.
TTGTTGCTAAATTTTATAAACATTACACAGGTTTGGGGATTAAGTCTTATTAAATATTCATCTTTTGATATCTTAATCCTTAACTTATCAAATTTAGGACTTATTACTGAATCTATAGACTTTACAATTACAGCTACCCTTTCTATATTAAGATTTATATTTAATACCTTAGCCCTTTCTTTAAATACTAAATCATACTCTTGATTTAAATAAGCCCATTGGTGTAGAAATTCATCCTTCAATCTTTCTTCCATTCTTTTTTCCTTGAAAGTATATTCCTGACTTATTAAAAGCTCTGCAGTTATCTTTACAAGCTCTGCAAAAGGCCCCACAACCTTTGGATTACCACTTATTCCAATAACACCCACTATCTCATTGTTATAATATATAGGCATATTAACTCCAGGTTTAGCTCCACCCGAAGAGTTATAAACTTCTATTAGTATTCCTCTTTCTATAGCTTCAAAAGCTCCCCTATGCACCTTACCCACCCTTAGGCTGTCTCCACTAGCTATAATAACACCTCTATGATCCATAATATTTACATTGTAAGGTATAACCTTCATCATTCTATCTACTATCTGTTGGGCGAAATTATAAGTTAACATAATACTTCCTCCTTTCCTAAATATTAATTCTTTCTATTTCTTTTATATTATATCCACTTATTAAAAAACTTTTAATAACCATTGCAATTTTCAAAATTTTTATAATAAGCCACTCCATCCTTTTTAACTGCTCATCACTTAAAATTAGGAACCTTTTTCTATCTTCTTTTAATACATCCTATTCTTTCATAAGATCATTAAACATGACAAGAGAAAATAAAGGCGTCTTTAATTGATGCGATATATCTATAACTTTTACAAGTTTCATGTTACTCTCTCCTTTTCTTATAACTTATACATTTAATATCTCTCTTACATATTAAATGATAAACCATTATTATTACAATTCTATAAGAATTATTTTTATTACAACTTTGTAATAATTGTACTTATAATAACAATAATAATAAGCTATGAACTTTAAAAATTCACAGCTTATTATTGGTTTATAATGAAATATTATTATATAAACCCCATACTAGTGTTTTGATTAAAGTTATCATATATAATAACTTTAGTTCTATGGATCTTTATACCCTTCTTTTCATTTAACATATTGAGTCAACTCTTCAAATATAGTTTTTACACCCTTACCCCACCTTGGGTCTTCTGCATATTTTGTACCTATCCATAAGAATGGATCCTTGTCCTCGCTTCTGCCTTTAGCTAAATTAATCACAGTTCTAGAAGCTATTCTAGAAGCATCATTTATATCAGTGTTATATTCTACCCAGCTATGGTATACGTTAAATGGATTATTAGCTATTTTATAACCATCCTTGTGACTTTCAGGCACAAAACCTTGTTCCTGTCCTGTTATAGAAAAAAGTACAATAGGATTTAAGTTAAACTCCTCTGCTGTGGAAATTATAGTAGAGAAATATGGCTCTTTAGATAAAATAGACTGTCGTCCCTGCAAAAATTCTTTTAACTTTTCCTGATTTATGTCTTTATATCTCATATACTCTGGCAAATGTAAATTAGGATAATTAGTTAAGATACCTTTATTCTTATATGATTCAACAACATGGTTATCTACCTTAACTTTACGATTATCAATATAAGAATACAGTCCCTTACCTGTATGAGATAATAGCATAATAAATACAGCCACAAGAGCTCTACATCCTGTTATCTTTATCCTTTTTAAATTAAGTAACGGAGTAGTAGATAAAGTTTTTGTTTCTCTTGTTACTGTTGTTACTCTTCTTACTTTTGAATTTCGCAATTGTTGAACATTAACCTTACTTTCAAAATGTTGACCTTCTTTTTCGACATTTTTTAGGCTTATAGCTTTAAATCCTATTAACTTTAAATGCTTATTTATATCTTTTGTCTCAATTTCCACTTTTATATTTAAATTGGTCCACCCTACTAGTTCACTCGTAAAGTCATTTATATCATCCTCTGTTATGCAAGCATTAAAGATATCATGACCAGTAATCATAGTTTTATTTTTAGATAAAGTGTTTTCTATTACACTTTTTTTAATAGAACACTTTAATTGCTCTGGCAGTCCTTCTAATCTTTTATATATAATTTTATTAACAGCATCTAAAAATACTATATTATCTTCTATTTCGTCATTTGTGGCATACTTCTTCCGTATGTAACCTTTGATGGTTATAATGTCATCCTCATCTATAACCTTCATATTATCTAATTCACTTAAAATATCTCTCATAAATTTAAATACCTACATTTTTTATAATATTAATTAATTATCGTGTATAATTGAAAAATCTTTATAATCCAAATAAACTCCACAAATATATATATATATTATCTCCTGTATATTTAAAGTACATTGACTTTTATGAAAGTTATGTATAACATTTATAATGAAATGCTTAAAAATACTTAGTAAAAATTTAGAGTATGAAAATTTATATAACTTTAAAATTAGTTATTAATTTTTAAGGGGTATTTTGAAAATAAAAGACTGCAAATAATATTATTTGCTTTGGAGGTAAAAATGGCTAGAAATCAAAGCGTTAAAGGGAATTTTAATTACAACAATATAGAAAAAAAAGATAAGAATTTTATGTACAAAAACCTTGCTAGAAGTAACTGCTATAACTGTAACTTTTCAAACTCAAATTTTGATTATGTGAGTTTTAGAGGTGCGCATTTTAAGTCTAGTGATTTCTTTCAGTGTACCTTTAGATGGGCTGAATTTATTGGTACTAACTTAAAGGGAAGTAGTTTTAAAGATGCTATATTTGAAAATGCTATATTTGATTCAGTAAACTTAGAGGCAGTTAACTTTAAAGATGCAACATTTATAAATACTGTATTTTTATCTACTGATGTAAAAAAGGCTAAAAATTTAGATAGAAGCAATCCTAATATCAAGATCTTTGATGAAATGCCCGATATAAAAATAAGTGAAGATTTAAGAATTGCTACTGAAAATGTAATGACAAATACCCATGTAAAAGCTGCTAGAATTTTTGATACAAAGGACGGAGACCTAAATTTATTAAATTTAATGATTCTTTTAGAACACTTTGACGAAAAAAACTTGATAGAAGGATTACATAGGATTCAACTTGAATTGGATAGAGATTTTCATACATTAAGTTATGTAATTAGGCTTTTAAAAGATTCTAAGGTAGATAAATCTTTATAGTTTTATAATGATTACATATCCATAATAATAATCTATAAAAGCTTTTATACCAACTACTACAATAATTATTATTGTAACCATATCCCTATCCTATTACAGTATTATGACATATAAAGTTTAAGAACTACAAATTCTCGTTCTAACTTATACTTAGCCCACTACATAAAAGAACCTATAAGACTTTATAAAATCTTATAGGTTTTTTGTTCAACTAATTATATTTCTATTTTGCTTGATCTGCCCAATCTGCTGGGTATGTTACATACATAAACTTTGAATAGTTTGGAACTGTAAAGTGAATTGTAGATGCTTTTGGTATATATATTATATCCCCTTTATTTCCTACAACCTTTTTACCGTTTATGTCTACTTCTAAAGTTCCTTCTATTATATAGTCTATTTCATCATACATTAATGTCCACTCAAAGCTAGTTTCTTTCATTTCCATGATTCCACAACCAAGTCTTGGACTTTCTTCTACTGATACTACATCTTTTAGGAAAACTTGATCTCCAGCGTGTCCTGTATCAAATTTTTCTGGCTTAACTGTTTCTGTCTTTATTGACATAATACCACTTTTTGGTTCTATGTCTCTTGACATTTCAGGAGTAGCTTCTTTAGATACTTCTCCTAATTTTTCTGTTATTAACTTTCTAACTATTTCTTCTATCATTGCTTCATTTAAATTTTCCATTGTAATCTCTCCCTTATAAGTTTTTATTTTTGTGATTCTAAAACCGCCTGGATTTATAAATTATATATAATTTATAAGTCCAGTAATTTTAAAATATCTATCTTATATAATGTTTAAAATTATATTAAGCCTTTTTAGTTTCTCCAATATTTTTAGTCATCATAACTGCTACCATTACTGCAGTTACACCACCTACTAATTTACCTACTATCATAGGAGCTATTAGTTCTGGATTAACTCCTGCTGCAAATCCTAAGTGATCTCCAAATACGAAGGCTGCACTTACTGCAAACGCAACGTTAATTATCTTTCCTCTTTCATCCATATCCTTCATCATTCCAAACATTGGTATACTGTTTGCAAGTGATGCTATCATCCCTGCTGCTGCAACATCATTAATCTTAAGTAATGATCCAACTTTCATAAGAGGTTTCTTAAATACTTTTGTTATAAAGTGTACTAGAGGATATGCTCCTGCAAGTATTACAACAATGTCACCAACAACAGTAAGTCCTTCTTCTATTGGTGCCATCCCTTTTATTAAAACAAGTCCTGTAGTCTTTTGTAATACAGCTGATACAAGCCCTAAAGTTATTACTATAGTTATAAACTTCCCAAAATAAGTGAATCCTTTTATCATTCCGTTTGGTGCAAGTTTAAGTCCTATAACTATAAGTAATGCAACTATTATTATTGGTGTTAAGTTTTGAAGTACAACTAGTGCTGGAAGTCCTGCTAGAAGTCCTCCTACAAAGGTTCCAACTGGTACTGTTATAATACCTGCTAAAACACCTTTAGCTAAATACTGTTGATCTTCCTTTTTTATTATTCCAAGTGCTACTGGAATAGTAAATACTATTGTAGGTCCCATCATTGCTCCAAGTATAAGTCCTGCAAATTGTCCTACTGCTGCATTTTCTGCAAGTTCCCCTGCTAATTGATATCCACCCATATCGCAAGCAAGTAAAGTTGTAGCAAACATTGATGGATCTGCTCCTAATGCTTTATAAATTGGTACTACTACTGGCTTTAATACATTTGCTAAAACTGGTGCTAAGCATATAGCTCCTACCATTGCTAAAGCAAGTGCTCCCATAGCCATAAATCCTTCTTCAAATTGTTCTCCATATCCAAACTTATTTCCTAAAAGTTTGTCTATAGCTCCTATAACTAAAAATACCATCATAATATATACGATAATTTCATTTATTCCCACTTGTTACACCTCTTTTTTCATATTTTTTATTTCTATAAATACTTATGTATTCAATTTTAAAATGTATCATTAAATTTAAAGGTTACCTAAAATAATTTCATTAGGTGAGGGGATTACTGAACTATGAATTATTTTATTAGGGCTTATATTAGCTTTTGCTGACTTTATACCTTCTTCAACACTTGATACGGAGCCGTTAATTATAAAATAAGCCTTTCCTGCAATACCGTTGCCTAAAACCACTTTAACAATCTGGGTATCTGAGGCCTTTAAAACTATATCCAATGCCTTTAATGCCGATGTAACAGTTAAAAACTCCATTATACCTATGGCATTAAATTTCACCACAATAGGTCTTTTCTTAAATGCCTTTATAATTTCTTCACTAGCATTTGATATAATAGTATCTTCAACTAATTTCTTTTGATCTTCAGCCTTAGCCTTTTTTATAGCTTCTTTAACCTCTTCTACTTCACCTGAAATTATGGTTAAAAACTTTCCAGGGCATATATGTTTAATCATCTCTACATCTACAAAGGATGACTTTAGAAGTACATGACTTACTTCTATACCTTTTGATATACTACTAAATTCTAATATTCCTAAAGCCTTTTTCATACTTTAATTCTCCATATCTTTTCTTACTTTTCAAGTTCGAGTGTATCTATAATTCCTACTATAGTAGCATCAACTGGTGCTCTCTTTTCCCCAAGTACATGTCGTGCAGAGCTTCCTCCAACTACAAGAACTTGATCCCCTGACCCTGCCCCTACAGAATCTACCGCTACAATCATATCTTGAGTAAGATCGCCTTTATAATTTAGCTTTCTTACAAGTAAAAATTTAAGTCCATTAAGATTTTCATCTTTTTTAGTTGCCCATAAGTTTCCTATTACTTGACCTATATACATATTCAGCTCCCCTTTCCTCTCCTAAGAGTTTCCTTAGTATTCTACTTTAACCTTTTATCTTAATATTAATATTGTTTACTCTTGCAAAGTCTTTTGCAAGTGGAGTTACTATAGAACCTTTATATATCAAAATTTCATTTAATCCTTCTCTTTTTAAGTTTCTGATATCAACTTCTGATATTAACTTTTTGTTTAATACTGCACTTAAACACTTGTTATTATCTGGTTTTTCTATCTTACAACTCTCTTTAGCTAAAGGCTTTGTTAAAGCTTCAACATTATCATTTTCTTTAGTATTACCTAAGATAGCTCTTAGTGATTTAAACTCTATCCCAAAAGATACAAGCTTGTTTTTATAACCTTCAAATACTTCTAATAATGCTTTTGGTGATTTATCTTCATGCGCTTTATACTGTAATCCTTTTTCTAAGGCATATAACTTCTTACCTTTTAAAAGCATATCTATAATAACTTTTTCCTTAGGTGAATTTCCATATCCCTTTGATATATTAACTAATTCGTTATTAGAAAGATTTTGTATTAATATAATTTCATAAGAATCTATATCTTTCATAGTATCTATATAATCCACTGACATTTCATTTTGCTCTATTCTACCCTTAACTATAGGGCATAAATCCTTAGTATCTTCTAGTATTAATACTGACTTTTTACTTACACTACTAGTTTCCATCATAAGCTTAATTCTCTTCATAACTTCCTTAGTTATAATATCTACTAAATTATCTTTATTCATAGGCTCAACTCCTTTCATTAGATAAATTATTGTTTATCAGCACAATTAATTGCAATTCCTAAAGGAGTAACTAAAAATGGATTTAATGGCTTAATTGTTTCTATTCCTGTTTCTTTTTGAATTACTTTTTCAAAATTCTTTAAACAACAGGTACCACCAACTAAATAAATTTTATCTACATCGAATGCTTTTATATGTGTGTTAATAATAGATGCTACCTTTTGAATAACAGGAGTTACCATATGAAATATCTCTTCTTGATTTTTAGTACTCTTTTTCTTTTCTTCTGCATCTTCAAATGGAATCTTATAAGCACCTGCAATTACCAAAGATAACTGTGTACCTCCTGTAGCTTCATCTGCGGTATATATAACCTTACCATCTTTAAATATGGAAAGACCCGTAGTACCACCACCTACATCTACAACTACTCCATTATCAATTTGTAATACAGCATTTGCAGCTGTTGGTTCGTCTTCTACGGATATTACTTCCATCCCCGCACCTTCAACTACATAAGAATGAGTCTTTATGTCTCTTTCATCAGTTCCTGGTGGCACAGCTATTGCAGCCTTTGTAAGTTCGATGCCTATTTTATCTTCAATTTTTCTTTTAAGCTCTTTTACTATCTTAGTAGCTCCAATAAAATCTACAACTAATCCATCTCTAACCACTTGTGCAAATTGCATTTCGCAGGCTATAGGTCTTTTTTTGCTATCTAAAACTACTATAACAATATATGCTGTACCTAAGTCTACACCTACATAAAGTTTTTCATCTCTGTTAACTTTTCTTGGTTTTTTTATTGAGCTTTCAACTTCTTTTATAATGGTATCAACTCTACCTAAATTCATCATAATTAACCTCTTTATTTAAGTATTTCACCACGAATATTTTTAGCAAATCCGCATGCATTTGCTTCATCATAATCTATGTGAATTACTGTACTAAATTTATCACTTACTCTAACGGCTACCTCATCAAAAATTAAGCTTCTATCACCACTGATTTTAACTTTAATAATATCTTTGTCTTTTACTCCATATTTTGCTGCATCTTCTGGAGTTATATGCATATGTCTTTTTGCAACTATTACGCCTTCTTCAAGTCTTATAACTGCAGTTTTAGTAGCTAAACTTACTGGTGCACTTTGTTTTATGGATCCTGACATTCTAACTGGAGCATTAACTCCTATTGAAACCGCATCACTTTTAGAAAGTTCAACTTGTGTTGTTTCTCTTACAGGTCCTAATACCGCAACATTTTGCATTACACCCTTTGGTCCTATTACAGTAACCTTTTCTTCGCAAAGGTACTGTCCTGGTTGGGATAAATCTCTTGCCTTCTTTAGTTCATATCCAGGTCCAAATAGTATTTCAACATCCTTCTTTGAAAGATGAACATGTTTTCCTGATGCTTCTATTAGTATGCCCTTATCTTCTTGTTTTTCTTTTAATCTTTTTAAAACTTCGGCTATTATATAATTAACTTCAATATTTGATATTTCCACTTTCTTCACCTCTTATTTGTACTTTCCAGAAACAACCTTACACATCATGACATAAAAACAACTACTAAGTCTATTCATGGCCAGAGCGATATCATTTCTTGAAAGTTCACCGTCCTCGCTTTTAAATGCATTAAAGGCTACTATTTCCACTTCTCTACTTTCAGTTCTTAATCTATTTAATTCTACAACTACGTCACCCATTTTATAATTTGGGTATATTATATGATCAGTGTTTAAATATTTTTTAGGATCATGAGAATATGCTCTTAACTCTTTTTCAGATAGTCCTATAAAATTAACCATTGGAAGTGGTTTCTCTGTAACTTCACATTCTAATATTTTTCTTACGTAATCTAAGATTTCTTCTAAATCTTTAAGAACTAACTTTTCATCTAAATTCTTACACAATATTTGTGCTCTTAATATTTTAGATTGTAGTGAATCAAGTCTTCCTCTTAAAACTATTCTCCTATGATTTTTACATACTAGCTTATTTCCATTAAGCTGAGTCATATGCTCTGGCTTATCTTCAAAAAAACCACCATCTATATGTTCATATCTAGGATTAAATACTTTTTCTTTTATTTCTAATACATTTGAGCCCTTAGTAGTATCATTAATTTGTATGTCATCGTTGTAAACTAATTTTATCTTTTTATCGTGTAAATATTGCTTTGCGGATGGGGTTATTATAACGCCCTTTTCCACTATATACTCACTAACATTTTGATTTTTAAGTTTACTTCGAAGTGTGCTTTCTGTTAAAACACTCATTATTTCACATCCTTTGTAAGATGTTTTATTATTATTTTAATCATGCCCATGACCAATAAAATATAAGTTCATGAGCATGATATAAAAATTTATAAAATATTCTTTTGTATGTTTATTTTACGCTTCGAATTTTGGAAATAAAACTTCAACTTCACTATGTGGTCTTGGTATTACGTGAACTGATACTAATTCTCCAACTCTTTCAGCAGCAGCAGCTCCTGCATCTGTAGCAGCTTTAACAGCTCCAACGTCACCTCTTACCATTACTGTAACAAGTCCTGCACCTATTTGCTCTTTACCTATTAAAGTTACATTTGCAGCCTTAACCATTGCGTCTGCAGCTTCTATTGCACCTACTAATCCCTTAGTTTCTATCATTCCTAATGCGTTCATATTTGCCATTTTGAATTCCTCCTAATATTTTTTTATTTTTTTATTTTTAATATCATTTATAATTTTAAGAAAGTGCTGATAATTGTTCAACAACTTTTCTTATTATTAACTCTAATTGATCTTTAGACATTGAAGTTTCAGTTGAACTAACTTCTGAAGTTATATTTCCTGTAATCTCTTCTTGCTCTTTAACTCCAAAAGCAACTCTTTTAATGTTTAGTAGGTTTAAAGGTCCTATATTGTCAGAAGTTGAACTTCCTCCGATAGCCCCACAACCTAGTGTAAGTGCTGGTATAAGATTAGTTGTTGCTCCTAATCCACCAAAAGTACCTGAAGTATTAATAAGTAGTCTAGCTACTGGCATTCTAAGTGCGAAAGCTTTTATAACTTCTTTATCTTCTGTATGAAGTGTTGATGTGTGTCCTTTTCCTTCATTCATTAATATTTCTATACAAAGCTTAATTGCTGATTCTAAGTTATCTACTGTATAAAAAGCTAATATAGGTGTAAGCTTTTCTCTTGAATAAGGATTATTCTTACCTACTGTAGTTTCTTCAGAAATTAACACTCTAGAACCTTCTTTAACATTAAGGCCAGACATTTTTGCAAGACTTTCTACACTCTTACCAACTATTTGTGGATTCATAGTTCCATTAGCTCTTAGTATAAACTTTCCAAGCTTTTTGGATTCAACTTCATTTAAGAAGTAAGCTCCTTGCTTTATAAGCTCTTCTTTAACAGCTTCTTTCATGCAACTTTCAACAACTATTGATTGTTCTGATGCACAAATTACTCCATTATCAAAAGTTTTACTAGCAAGTATTCTCTTAACAGCTAACTTAACATCTGCTGATTTATCTATAAATGATGGGCCATTTCCAGGTCCAACTCCTATAGCAGGTGTTCCTGAACTATATGCAGCCTTTACCATTGCTTCTCCGCCTGTAGCTAAGATTAGCGCTGTATCATTATGCTTCATAAGTTCTGTAGTTGCCCCAAGTGAAGGCATTGTTGTAACACCAATTAATCCTTCTGGTGCTCCAGCTTTAGTTGCTGCATCACTTAATACTTTTGTTGTTTCGATAATACAACCTTTAGCATTTGGATGTGCTGAAATTACTACAGCATTTCCTGATTTTAATGAAATCAATGTTTTATAAATTGTTGTTGATGTTGGATTAGTTGATGGTATAAGCGCTGCTATAACTCCAAGTGATACACCAACTTCAAAATACTTATCTGCATCATTTTCTTTTATTATTCCAACTGTTTTTAGATCTTTTATACTTTCATAAACTACTCTGCTTGCAAAAGTATTTTTTACTACTTTATCCTGCCATATTCCAAATCCAGTTTCTTCATGAGCCATTTTAGCTAGTCTTACAGCTTCTTTTTCAGCAGCCTCTGCTACAGCTTTAACTATTGAATCAACCTTTGATTGAGAAAATGTTTTGTATATATCATGAGCTTTTTTAGCCTTAGATATAAGTGTTCTTGTTTCTTGTAATGATAATAAGTCTTTATCTAAAAGTTCCATATTTCATACCCCTTTACTTCTCATTAAGAATAGCTTTTATCAGTTCATCTTTTTTGCTAAACTTAATTTGTTTTTTAGTCAAAGAAAACTTATGTTGTTCTTTTAAAATTCTAGCCGCAGTTCTAAGTTCTTGAACTTTTAATGCCTCTAATTGTTTTTCTGACATTTTTATAATTTCTTCAACTTGAAAACTTTGGTTCAAAACTCCGTCTTTATTCTCTACAGCCTCTTTAATAGGCTCATATATCTTTTCTTCATTATTGGCTTTTCCAGAGTCACTTTTCTGTAAATCATCTATTTTATTTGATTTATCTACAGTTTCTGTTATATCTTGAACTTTAGAAACTACATGAATATTTTCTTTTTCTAAATCTTCTAATTGGTCATTATGATCTTTATAAAACATGTCTAAAACCTGATCATCAGCTCTAGCTATTACATGAGCATTTCTTAAAATCCCTATCCTATCTATTGCTGCACATGCAGCTTCCACAGCAGCTTTTACAGATGATACATCTCCTGTAATTACAACTGTAACTATTCCACTGCTTATAAATTCACAGCTAACAAGCTCTACATTTGCAGATTTCAAAGCTACATCAAGGCCTTCTACAGCAGCAACAAATCCATAAGTCTCTAAAAACCCCAAGGTGGATTTTTTCATATCTTTCACCTAATCTTAATATTCTTTAGGGTTTTCTGCTACGAATTTAACTGCTGATGCGAAAGCTTCACAAGCTGCCTTACATGCTGATTGACTTCCTGTTAAAAGTGCTCCCCCAAAGTTAGTTTCAGATGGTGGACCAAAGAATGCCTTAAGTTCAACTGCTGCTGCTTTCATAGCTGCATCTAATGCATATATTGCTTCTAGTGGTGGAGCTATTAGATAAGCTAATGCTTCACCTTCTTTTATTCCTGCTGTCTTAGAAAGGTATGAACCTGTTCTTGATATACATTGTGCGTAATATGGAATTGAATCATCATCATTAGCACTATAAAATGTAGCAACGCCACTTTCTATAAAGTCCACTGTTGTATTAATTCCACTTCTAACTTCTGCTGGACTAGGTCCTGCTAATATTCCTATAACTTCACCTGCAAGTTTACTATTAGCATTTGCAGCTCCTGCATATAAGGACTTAGCATAAACTACTTCAACATCTACGGATTTAGTAGCCTCATCTAAAGCTGTATAAGTAACATCATCACAATCTGCTGTTATGATTGCTATACTCTTATGTTCTGGTTTTAAATTAAATTCTTTAGCCATATCAGCACTTACATTAGGTATTAACTTAACGCTTAATACTGATGGACGAAGTTGATCATTTTTCATAATAATATCCTCCTAAGATTATAATTTTAAATCTAGTCCACTTGCTTTTTTCTCTAACATAAGTTTTATAATATCAGCTACATAAGCTCCAGCTTCAACTGCAGGAGTACCACCTCTATGTATGTTAGATACAACTGTTCTTCTTGATTCTTCCATTCCTATTGTTCCCTTATAAGCTATATAAGCACTCATGCTTTCTGCTGTTACAAGACCTGGTCTTTCTCCAATAAGAACGCAAGTTACATCTGCTCCAAACTCTTCAGATATAACATCCATAGCTCCAACTCTTCCAAGTTTTACAAAGAAAGGCTTTCCTACAGATATTCCGTATCCTTCAAGTCCTTGTATTAATGCAGGTAATATACTTTTAACGTTGGCTTCTACTGCTTTTGAGCTTAATCCGTCAGAAATATATATTTGTACCTGTGGATTTCTCTTATAAGATTTTAACTTATCGAGCTCTTCTTTTGAGATTCTTCTTCCAAGGTCTGGTCTAGTTATGAATTCATCTTTAGATGAACACATCGTTTTAACTATTTGAAGATCCATCTCTTCTAATAGCTTTTCATCTACATCTGTAAATACAGCGTCTTGAGCTGCAGCATGGTCTGCTCTAAATCTAAGTGTTGTTTCTGTTTTGTATCTTGCGCCCGCTCTTCCAACACCAATTCTAGCTGGAGTATGCTTTTTCATTTTTAGGTATCCTTCTCTGTCAGCCGGATTCTTTACTAAAAGATTTGTTCTAATATCAACCTCTGTAATATCAGGAATCATCCCATCTTCAACTACAGTTGCTGTGTCTAAAACACTTTTAGCTATACCTTCTGCACTTGTACCTTCTTTTGTACTCATCTCACCTAAAACTTGTTCTACTAATCTTTTTAAATCACTTTCTGAAAACATATTCTTACCTCCTTTTACTTTTTAAGAAATACAGAAGCATCTCCTGCTCTTCCTGTTAATTTACCATCTTTTATGAATTCCCATTTTTCTAACCAAGCTTCAAATTCAGCAATTGGTCTTTTGTTTAGTAATTCTCTTAAAGCTGCTGTTTCATGGAATCCTGTAGTTTGGTAGTTAAGCATTATGTCATCTCCATGAGCTATTCCCATAAAGTAATTACATCCTGCTGTAGTTAACAATACTGCTAAGTTTTCTACATCATTTTGGTCTGCTTTCATATGGTTTGTATAACAAACGTCGCAACCCATTGATATTCCTGTAAGTTTACCCATGAAGTGATCTTCAAGACCTGCTCTTATAACTTGTCTACTGTCGTATAAGTATTCCGGTCCTATAAATCCAACAACTGTATTAACTACAAATGGATCATATTTTTTAGCAAATCCATAACATCTAGCTTCCATTGTTAATTGGTCAGCACCAAAGTGAGCTTCTGCTGATAACTCGGATCCCTGTCCTGTTTCAAAGTACATAACATTTGGACCAGCTGCTGTTCCTTGTGTTAATGCTAACTGTCTAGCTTCTTCTAATAAATCTGCTGTAACTCCAAATGCTGCATTTCCTTTTTGAGATCCTGCAATACTTTGGAATATTAAATCTGTTGGAGCTCCTTGTTTTATTGCTTCCATTTGAGTTGTTACGTGAGCTAAAACACAGTTTTGTGTTGGTATTTGATATGTTTGTTTTACCTCTTCAAATTTCTTCAATACCTTAACTACACTTCCAACTGTATCATCAACTGGATTTAGTCCTATAAGTGCATCACCAATACCATAACTTAATCCTTCTAATAAAGAAGCAACTATTCCATCTACATCATCTGTTGGGTGATTAGGTTGTAATCTTACAGATAGTCTTCCTTCTTCACCTATTGTAGTATTACAATGAGCTGTTATCTTTATCTTCTTTGCTGCATATATTAAATCTAAGTTAGACATAAGCTTTGTAACAGCTGCAACAACTTCACTAGTAATACCTCTTGAAATTCTTGTTATATCAGCACCTGTTGTATTCTCGTCTAAAATCCATTCTCTTAAATCTGAAATTGTCCAATTTTTTATTTCACCATATATCTTTTCATTTACTGCGTCTTGTATTATTCTTGTAATTTCATCCATTTCGTAAGGAACAACTGGGTTGTTTCTTATATCTGAAACTAAAAGATGACTTAATACAACCTTTGCTGCAACTCTTTCTTGAGCTGTCTGTGCTGCTACTCCTGCTAATTTGTCTCCGGACTTTTCTTCATTAGCTTTTGCTAATACTTCTTTAACGTCCTTAAACTGATACGTTTTTCCAAATAATTTAGTTTTAAGTATCATTTTGTTCACTCCTTTTATTAAATTTATGAATTAAATACTAGTGTCTTTATTACTACTGGGACTACTTTACCATTTACTAGTGGTTTTCCAATGTCGATATAATCTCCATTTTCTACCTTCACGCTATCTATACATATTACATTGTTCTTCCTGCCAAGCTGTGCATAAATGGTTTGCCCTAAAACTTTTGCTATATCATTTTCTACAATTACAAATAAAGGATGCTTACTATTTATTAATGATTCCATTCCCTTTATAATTGAAGCTGCTAAGTTTTGTATATCTATAAAAGAAGGATTTTTACTCCCTTTTAAAGCTAATGCTACTAATTGACTTTCATTTTCTACATTAAACCAACTTATTTTCTCCCTTATTGCCTTTTCTAGGGCTTCAAATCCTTGCTCTTCATCACTCTTTGACAGTTTTAAAATAGGAAGATTTTTAATTGGAAATATATCTTCTGTAGTGTAAGTAATGGTACTTCCACTAATGTCTGTGGTATGTGATCCTGCTCCAACTACTGTAGCTCTTATAGTTTCAAGAGCTGTTTTTAACTTTAAGTTTGAAAGTATACTAGATTTTTTTATTTCTTCGCCTAAAATTACTCCCATATCTCCAAATTTAAAGTAGTCACTATAATCTTCTTTGTATATATAATCTGCTACTCCACCTGAAAATGTTATATATTCTATGTTGTGACCATCTTTTAATCCCTTATTGGTTTGAAGATAATCATACATCTTACTTCTTTCTTTTAAACAAACAGATTCTTCTAAGATTCCAACCATTCTTTGGGCTATCTTTCGAAGCTTATACACATCTGCTTTATCTCCAACTTCAACTTTTACGCCTATAGATTCTGCAAGTTCTTTGATCTTAGGATATATATAATATATTTCTTTGGTATCCATATCTATTTTAATAAGTCTACCGCCTATATCCATGCACCCTGTATCAATAAGCTCTCCATTTTTAAATAGCGCTAAGTTGGATGTTCCTCCACCTATATCAATATTTACAACATAAGCATTTTCTTCATCTGATACCTTATCAGCACCAGCTCCTCGCCCTGCTATTATTGATTCTAAGTCAGGTCCAGCTGTTGCCACAACAAAGTCTCCTGCAAATCCACTTAATGTTTGAAGTACATCATTAGCATTTTCTTTCCTTGCAGCTTCTCCTGTTATTATTACAGCTCCAGTCTTTACATCATTTATGTTTACTTTAGCTTTTTCATATTCTCCCTTTATTATCTCTTTTACTTTTTCTTTATCTATTTTCTTTTGAGTAATAAGTGGTGTGAAATAAATTTCGCTTCTATATACTATTTCTTTGTCTACAATATTTACTCTTGGAACTGAAAAGTTACTAGCTGTATTTTCAATTGTAATGTGAGTAAATACTAATTGTGTAGTAGATGTTCCTATGTCTATACCTACGCTTAAAATTTGTTCTTTCATATCGTTACCGTATATAACTTAATTTTAATAAGTTAAGTTATAATTTACGGGCTTCCCCCTTTCTTGTTTTTTATAAACTAAGGCCAAGGTTGGATATATTATTAGTAATGATCTTAATTTAAGGGTAATACAATTTTATCTTTCCCTAAAGAATGAATTATTAAACTTGCTAGTGCTAGATAAAATAAAGCCCAGAATATTCATTAGCATATCTAAAATTACTTTTAAATATTTTCTAATAAATATTCTGGGCTTCATTGCCTTCTATAACCAAAAACCACTTTGTCTTTGGATTTCCTAATTTAATTTTTAAAATCAAAAGTCATGGTTGTTCCATTAGAATTAGACTGAATATCTAGCTGTCCTTTTAGCTTATCCGAAATCAAACTATTCATTATCATAAGACCTAAGCTAGTTTTCGGTGCCTTATTTACATTAAACCCAACTCCATTATCCATAACCGATATTGTTGAATAGACATTGCCTTTTTCTACATTTATTGTTATCTTTCCATCTTCTCTACCTGTAAAAGCGTGCTTTAAACAGTTTTGAATAGCCTCATTTACTATTAGTGATATTGCTGTAGACTTATCTGAACTAATGATTAAATCATCACCTATAACCTCAATTGATAAATTTAACTTTTCATTCTTTTCAAAGCTTATCATATAAGATTTAATCTTATATATAACATCTTTTATATTAACATCATCAATGCCTTCTTTTGCAAGCATTTCGTGAGTTATTGCTATGCTTAAAATTCTATTTATACTATCATCTATAGCGGCTCTAAACTCTTCGCCTTGAATCCTTCTTGATTGAAGTCTCAAAAGGCTTGCTATAGTTTGAAGATTATTTTTGACTCTGTGATGTATTTCTTTTATCACTACAGATTTTAACACTAATTCTCTTTCTTTTTCCTTTAAATCGGTAATGTCTTTTATAAGCATTACAACCTTTAAAACCTTACTACTTTGAACTATATACTTTACCTGGAAACACATCTCGCCAATATCTATTTCTTCTACTTCTATAGACTTACCATCAATTAACTCACCTATAGTATACTTTGATAATGATAAATTAGAAAAGTCCATTCCCACTAACTCTTGGTGATATCCAAGCTTTTTATACAACTCTTCTGCTACTGGGTTTTTGAATCTTAATACTCCATCTTCATCAAATACAAGTATAGCATCATCTATATGATATGTAATATTTCCATCTTCATATTTGCTCTTTTTACTTTCTATTTGAGATAGTAACTCTTCATTGGTTTCTGCTAGTATTGCTAGCTTTCTACTTTCCCTTATGTCTTCTGTAACATCTTGTTCTGAAATAATAACAGCAATAACCTCATCTTTATGATTCTTTATAGCCTCAACATTTTGTTTCACAAGCATATTTTCTTGTGTAGTAGCTTTTATATCTCTTGAAGCTATACCAGTTTGTAGTGTCCTTAGTACAGCAGGTTCATTTTGCCTTATGGCAAGCTTCCCTACAACATCTTCTTTGTAAAACGATGTTGCTTCTCTAGTTTTTGCACTAGCCACTACTATAGCTGTATTCTTTTCATTTTTCACCATGCAATCTATGAACACATCAGCTTTTGAAGAATCAGCTACAAATTGAAGAGTTTTAGCTATGCTTTGTATTATTTCAATATCATCTTCAGTTAAAGAAGTATAACTTAAACATATTTCTCTTATTTCATTCATATTCATTCCTACTTTTAAGATTCTTCTTCGCTAATTATTATTATTCTAGCTATTTCTTCCATGGTTGTTCTCTTTTTCATGCTAATATCTCTTATATATGTATAAGCATCATTTTCAGAAATATTATTTTTTGACATGAGTATACCCTTAGCTTTTTCTATAACTTTTCTTGACTCTAGCTTCTTTTCTAAAACTTTAACATTCTTTTTTATCTCTTTGATTTCTTTATGTCTTGATAAACAAACTTCTATAGTTGCAACTAAAGATTTATTGTCTATAGGTTTCACTAAATATCCTATAGCCCCCACTTCTTTAGCTTTTTCTATAAATATTTTATCACTATAAGCACTTAATAGTATTACCTCTCCTGCAAGTTCTTCTTTTAAGATTATCTTAGTTGCATTTAGGCCATCTAAAAGTGGCATCTTTATGTCCATAATTATCAAATCAGGTAAATGCTTTCGTGCAAGCTCTATAACATCAAAACCATCTGAGGCTTCAGCTACTACATTGTAGCCTTCTTCCTCTAGCATTTCCTTCATATCCATTCTTGTAATAGGTTCATCATCGGCTATTACAATTCGTTTGTCCATGGTCTTCCACCTCTTTTAATAAACATCATAGGTTATTCTTTAAAACCATTTTATCATAAAAACCTTAATTGCACTCTAAAAATCTTTTTAATTCTTGAATTTCTTTTTTTTCTGCAGCATTTACACAAAATATTTTTTCAGCTCCTGCTGTAATTAAAAACTCTTCGGTTCTTTTTAGAGACTTTTCATCCTTACACAAATCGATCTTAGTACAAATACCTATAACTTCTTTATTAAACATATTTCCAAATCCAGGTGGGAAGTTGCTGGTGTCATTGCTTGAGTCCTGAACTAACGCAATGACGTCTGCTTCTGCTGATGTTACTATTAGTGCATTATAATATATTCTGTTATCTAAGTACTCTCCTGGAGTATCTATTATATAATCACCAAACTCTATAGATTGCGTCTTTTTATATATTATTATTTCATCTATTAAAGCTTGACTAAGTGTAGTCTTTCCAGCTCCTATGGATCCTATAAGCATTATCTTTTTCAAACTATTTCCTCCTAGGATTTTGTTATATCAGTGATTGTGAATTTTAAAACATTTTTAAGCACATTGCAAACTTCTCTTAAAGCAGCCTCTACGCTTGAAACATCTCCAAGTACCACAAGTGATCCACTAAATCTATCGATAAATCCTATTTCAACTCCTGCTGCCTTAGTAGCAACATCTGATGCTATTATAGCCGCTTCACTTGGAGTTATTGTAAGTATTCCTATTGCTTCTGCATTTTCTTCACTAAGTCCTAACTTTTTGTATATTGATTTATTAGGATGTGCAATTAAGTGAGCTAAAGTAACTTGTTTACCAGGAACATATTCCTGAATAACCCTTTGTTTTTCTTCCATTTTTCCCACTCCATTCCATCTAAAGACATAAAAGCTCCTCAAAGCACTATTAATGCATTTTAAGGAGCTTCATTGCTCTAATTATAATTGTACGCCGTTGCACAATTAACATTTATTTAACTTATGCTTAAATTATAATAGTATACACTTTAATTGTCAAATGTTTTTGAAAACCTTTTTTAAGTTTATATCACAATTATTTTCCTTCGTAGACAACATTAAACAATGCGTTGAATTCTTCTATTGTTGGCTTTCTAGGGCTTGTAATTGTACAACTGTCTTTTAAAGCTATTTCTGAAAGTTCTTTTAGATTGTCATCAAAATCTTTTTTGCTAACATTAACTTCTTTAACACTTGATGGTATGTTTAATGTTTTCTTTAAAGAATTTATAGCTCTTACTAAAGATTTAACACCTTCTCTAACATTATTACTACTTGTAATATTCAAGAACTTAGCAATCTTTGCATATCTTATTGCAGTATCACTATATTGAATCTTATTATCGAATCTATTATCAGAGCTTAAATCTGCATTAAATTCTACAACATAAGGAAGTAATATTGCATTTGCTTTTCCATGAGGAATATGGAATCTTCCACCTAATATGTGAGCCATGCTATGATTTATCCCAAGTGAAGCATTTGTAAATGCCATTCCCGCTATACAAGAAGCGTTATGCATCTTTTCTCTTGCCTCTAGGTCATTTCCATTTTTATATGCCTTTTCTAGATATTCAAATACTAGCTTTATAGCCTTTTCTGCTAAAGCATCACTAAAATCTGAATGTTCAGTAGATACGTAAGCTTCTATAGCATGAGTTAGCACATCCATACCTGTATCCGCTGTTATAAAATTTGGAACACTTTTTACAAGAGTTGCATCTAATATGGCCATCTCTGGAACCATAGATTCTTCAACTAATGGATACTTAACATTATACTTTTT
This sequence comes from Clostridium putrefaciens, assembly GCF_900461105.1. Classification (GTDB taxonomy): domain Bacteria; phylum Bacillota; class Clostridia; order Clostridiales; family Clostridiaceae; genus Clostridium_L; species Clostridium_L putrefaciens. Next base: position 2,583,979 of record NZ_UFWZ01000001.1, read on the forward strand.
ATCAGTTACAACTGAAAAAGATGTAACTTCTGATCCTGTACCACTAGTAGTTGGTATAGCTATCAGCATAACCTTTTTATCTTCTGATACATTCTTTAACCCTTTATTTATAAGATCTCTAAAGTGACTTATAGCCTTTGCAGCATCAATAGCTGAACCTCCACCTAAAGCAATTAGAACTTCTGGTTTAAATGCATCCATAGCTTTAATTCCTTTTGATATTGTTTCAAGTGGTGGATCTGGAACTATGTCAGAAAAGATTTCATATTCAATATTTGCAGCTTCTAAATTTTCTGTAACCTTAGTCACCATTCCTGATGTAACCATAAATGGATCCGTTACAATAAATGCCCTTTTACATTGAAGCTTACTAAGCTCTTCAAGCTTTCCAACTCCAAAATAAACATTAGGCCCTACTTTAAAATTACCCATACTTTCACTTCCTAAGCTTAAATTTTGTTTTTCTTTAGTTTCTTTAGTTTTAACTTTATTTATTCTTTAGCTAGCTTTATTTAAATTTATATTTTTATATAAAAATATAAAAACCCCCTAAGAAAATTCTTAAGGAGCTTCATCACTCTTTATAATTACACGCCATTGTGTAACTTTATCTTTATTATCTTTTTAAATTGTATACCCTTACCTTATAAGTTTGTACATGTTCATTTTATAACTTTAAAATATTACTGTCAAGGTGATTTAACTATATCGGGGACAGTTCACAATTAACGATACGATGGGGACAGTTCACAATTTTAATATTTATGGAAAATTTAATATAACATATATTAGCAAAATGTTATAATAATAGTAGTTCGTATTTTTCAGCATATTTTTTAATGTGAAATGGAGGTGAATTAATGTCCTTAGTACAATGTTCTAATGTAATAAAGAACTTTCAAATGGGTAAAGTACAAGTTGAAATTTTAAGAGGGGTTAGTTTAAATATTGAAAAGGGGGAATTTGCTGCTATTATCGGGGAATCAGGCTCTGGTAAATCTACTCTTTTAAACATTTTAGGGGGACTTATGCCCTTTGATAAGGGTGAAGTATCTATAGCTGATACTAATTTACATAACTTAAATGAAAATCAGCGCGCGCTTTTTAGAAGAAAAAGTATAGGATTTATATTTCAGTCTTATAATCTGCTCCCACAATTAACAGCCTTTGAAAATGTTGAGATGCCTTTAATTTTTACTGGCATGTCTAAAGTAAATAGGAAAAAAACTGTTCTAGATATTTTAGAACGTGTAGGTCTTAAAGATAGGATGAATCATAAGCCCTCAGAACTTTCAGGGGGACAGCAACAAAGAGTTTCAATAGCTAGGGCCTTAGTTAATAATCCTTCTATAATTCTTGCAGACGAACCTACAGGAAACTTAGATAGTAAGACAAGCATTGAAATTTTAGATTTACTGAAAGGACTTAATGAGTCGTTAAATATGACCTTTGTAGTGGTTACTCACTCAAAAAGGGTTTGTGATTATGCTGACAGCATAATTAAAATGAAAGATGGTCTACTAGAATAATTATTACAGGAGGTTTATATGAAAAAGACTTTTATAAAAATTACTTTAGCCCTAGCTCTTGTCTTATCCATTGGTATTAATACTGTTCCAGCCTTCGCTGAAACTCAAGGGGGGATTCCCGGAATGCCAAGTGATGGAGCAATTCCAAGCAGCATGCAGCAAGTACAATCCCAAAGTCAGGGTATACAATCCAAAAAGCTTATTATATCTGAAGTTACAACAGACCCTGCTTTTATAGAACCTGGAAAGGAATTTACCCTTAATTTTAAGATACAAAATAAGTCTTCAAATAAACTTGAAAATATCGCTTTAAGCATATTAGGTATCGAAGGTAAAAATGTTCTTGAAGGCTTTTCACCAGTTGGAACTACAAATGAAATCTATTATGGAGGACTAAACAAAGGCGGTACTGGAGAAATATCCTTAAAACTTATAGGTTCTCCCTCCATTAAATCAGGAATATATAACTTTAATATTAATTGTTCATTTAACGAAAGTGGAAATTCCCCAGTAGAAATAAATAAGGTTTGTGGGATAATTGTGAAAAATACTTCAAATATGATGATTACTGAATTCAAACCTTTAGAAAATGGAAATATAACTGGAAGCTTTCTAAATGCAGGTAAGGGATCTTTAAATAAGGTTATGGTAAACATTACAGCTGGCGATAAAGACATTTCAAAATATATAGGGGCTATGGAAGCTGAAGTTGAGGAAAGTTTTGATGAAGCTCTTGGAAGTTTTGAATCAGATACCTCTGGTAATGTAGTAATTAGCTTTAATGATGAAATGGGCATAGAAAACAAAATAGAAAAGTCATTCACAATTAAAGGTACTAATATAGTAACTGCTACAAAGCCGGTTTCAGAAAAAAAGTGGTCTTTTAAATCTGTATTCAAAAAACTTTTTGGACTAGGTTCTTAGTATGCGTCTTACAGATTTATTAGAAATGATATGGAAGAATCTTTGGAAAAGGAGAAGCAGAACTATTTTCACCATGATAGGTGTTATAATTGGCTCTGTAGCAATATTCACAATAATATCCCTTGGTAATGGTTTCAAAAAATATATAACCGATGAGATTGGCTCTGTATTTGATACCTCAGTAATCTCAGTATCTCCAGCCATACCACCCTCAGTTTATGGAGCACCTGTAACCCCAGATGAAAAAAAGCTTAAAACTAAATTAGATAAAAAGGCTATAAAAGATTTAAAAAGCTATTCCTTTGTTAAATCAGTTATTCCAAAACTTAATGACTATGGTCATATAGAATATAAAAAGATTAGCACCGGGGCTAGTATTACTGGTATGCCCATGAAAGAACTATCTAAAAAAGATGATCTTTTAGTAGGGCGTTATCCAACAGATAATAAAAACGAAGCAATACTTGGATATAAAATGGCTACTCTTCTTTTAGACTATAAACCTACTGACAAAGTGGATTCAAAAGAAGTGGAATCTTTATTAAGAAGGTCCTTTAAACTAAATAGCTCTGATACTAGAACCATGCCAGGCGCTAAAGACTCTTCTAAAAAAGAAGATGAACATACTACAAACTTGACTATAGTTGGAATCTCTAAAGAAAATGCCATGGATGACTTTACAATTAAAGTTCCACTAAGCACTGTAGAGGATATTAAAAAATGGAAGGCCTCTAAAACTCAAAATGATGAGAATAAAGAAGAGGGCTATACCAGTGTAGAGGTAGTTTTAAAAGATACTAATAAAATAGATGAAGCAGAAAAGACACTTAAAGAAAACGGATACCAAATAAATTCTTTTAAAGAAATACAAGGTAGCATAGGAAAGCTTTTAGATGGTGTTAAAATAATATTAGCAGCCCTTGCAGGGATTTCCTTATTGGTAGCTGCCTTTGGTATAACAAATACCATGAATATGGCTATATATGAAAGAAAAAAAGAGATTGGTATTATGAAAGTAATAGGTGGAAGTGTTAATGATATAAAGAAAGTATTTGTGGGAGAAGCTTGCACCATCGGTCTTATGGGTGGAGTTATTGGACTTACTCTAGGATTTATAGCTAACTTTTTTATAAATATGTTAGCTAATGCCTTTATAACTAAAGGACAAGTTCCTAAAATAAAAATAGCATCTTCGTCCCCAGGTCTTATTCTATTCATATTACTCTTTAGTACCCTAGTGGGCTTCCTCTCAGGAGTAGTCCCTGCTTCAAAAGCAGCTAAACTAGACGTTATAAGCTCTATAAAAGAAGAATAAATTAACTGTAACAAAAAAAAGGAAGCACCTCAGAGGTGCTTCCTTTACTTTACTGGTGCTACGGATGTTGTAGGCGGTACTATATTCTTTATTGAGTTTGACCCAATAGCTAATATAAATCCTAAAGTCCATACTATGATTACAACTGCTGCACTCTTTTTCTTTGATATGTTTCCAATAACTGCTATACCTATAGCTATTAAAACCATTTGCCATAAACCGAATACATTAAGCTTTGAAATTAAAATATCAGCTGTTGTCATATTTGCAGCGGCTTCAGCAATAGCTGCTAAATCTAAAGGCTTATTTGCTATAATATCATAAATAGCTTTTATTATTCCACCTATTAGTACTGGAAAATATGATATTAAATAAACCCCTACCATTTGACGATAAGTTGCAGTGCTTTTAAATATTTTAGCTATTAAAAAATAAACTAAAGACATAAAATACACGACTATTATAGTTACAATTATTGTGGTAATTACTGCTGAAATAGGTGATGTAAAAGCTCCTCCTAATTTCTGAGCCGTAGCTGCAGTAGCAGGATCCATCCCTTTAACGGATTCACTTACAGCTCCACTTAGTTTGTCCTTAGAAGCTATTGCTAAAATAAGTGCTGTGATAGCAGAACATACTACCACAATAAGAAGCCTAATCCCGTAACTTTCATTATCCTTATAATACTCAAAAAGTTTCTCGGGATTAACAAAGAAATTCTTTACCTTTTCTCCGAGTGTTAATTTTAAAACTGGCACATTATCTGCTGAATTATTATCTTCCATGATCTTCCCCCTTTTATTTGTCATTACCATTTTATCACATTATAAAATTAATTTCTACAATTTCAGTCATCCACTTCAATATTTGTATAATAAATAGTTAAACTACCTTTTCATAACAGAAAAAGTTTTCCTCTCTTCCTTGAAATCGTAGTATACCTGTGTATTTGTAGCCACACTTTTCAAATAACTTTTGTGCATTTGGATTTGAAAACATAGTATCTGTCTTTAAATAATTTATGTTATTTTCTGTAGCTAAGCTTTCAGCAAACTTCATAAGCTTATAAGCATTTCCTCTTCCCCTGTATTTACAACCAATAGCTAACCTATGTATTATGTACGCCTCTTTGTCTTTTGACCACTTTATGTCTTTGTATTCTGTAGGCTCATCCTTATTAATACATGCAAATCCTGAAACTCTTCCATCTTCTTCTATTACATATAGTTCTTTATTTTCTATATCCTTTTCAAAATCCTTCCTTAAAGGATACTCATTATTCCATTGATGATTATTACTTTTATCCATATCTACAATTGTTTCCTTAACAATATCCATAATTTCTTTCACGTCTAAAATAGTAGCAAGCCTAATCATTTTATCCCTCCTAAATAATACATACATACAATATATCCATATAATATTACTCAATGCTATTTTTGTAAACTACTTAAAAGTCTTTACTTAATGCACATACTAAATTAGACCATAAATTCCTACTCCAAGTATCGCTGCTAAAGCAATAACAACTATTGGATGAAGTTTTGACTTTAAGCTTATAAAAAGTATTGTTACTCCTATTATAATAGATTTATAATCTATATAAGACTGCCTTGCAAGAGAAATAAATGCACTTATTATAAGTCCAATTAAGGCAGGTCTCATACCCATCAATGCTGATTTCATTAATTTTGAGTTCCTAAACTTTAATATGTAATGTGTAGCTATAGAAACCAAAACAAAAGAAAATGATACTACCCCAACCGTTGCAAAAACACTTCCCCAAAATCCACATATTCTATACCCGACAAAGGTTGCTGAATTAATGGAAATAGGTCCTGGAGTCATTTGTGAAATGCCTATAATATCTAAAAATTCTGAAGATGTTAGCCAGTTATTTTTAGTTACTATTTCTCTTTCGATTAATGGTAACATGGCATATCCGCCACCATATCCAAAAACTCCTATTTTAAAAAATGTCATATATAATTTAAAAAGCATGTCCACTTTAAACCACCTGCTTTCCTAGAAAAATTATTCCATAAATAGCTGCAATGAATATCATTATAACGGGATGGACATTAAAAACAGTAATGGAAACCACACATATTATTGTGATGAGTATATTTATGGTATTCTTCTTTACAGATTTAGATAAGCTTCTAACTGCAACTAATACTAATACGGGAACTGCCCCTGCAATACCTTTAAATACATTATCTACTATATAATTATCCCTAAACCTCATGAAAAATGTAGCTATAGTAAGTATTATTAGAAAGGATGGAATTATAACACCAAGTAGTGCCACAATAGCTCCTAAAACGCCTCCTAGTTTATACCCTATAAATAAAGATGAATTTACAGGAAGTGCCCCAGGAAAACTTTGAGATATAACCAATATATCTGTAAAGTCATCTTTTGAAATCCACCTTTTTGATTCAACCACTTCTTTTTCTATTAAAGGAATCATGGCATAACCCCCACCAAAGGTAAAAGCTCCTATTTTAAAGAAACTAAAAAACATAACAATTAATTCTTTCATAAAACCCCTCCTACAATATTACTTCTGACAACTGCGAGTATATCATAGGGATATTCCGATTAAAAGTTGGATTTTACTATGATTAATATAGGTTTTCTTTATGTATTATAAATTGAATTTAATTTATATGAGATTAATTATATGATTTAAATAAAATTTATTATATACTATTAAAGTATATTTTTTAGTAAATAGTTACATACTTAATATAAAGGGAGATTTTAAATGGAATACAAAACTAATATAGATGATAAAAAGCAATCTTTGAAGTCAGATGAGGAGAGTTTGAACAAAGCATCTTTAGATTCAAATGAAGAAGCTTGGAACAAAGGAACTTATGATGCCTGGGTTGAAAGATTAGGCTCTCCGAAAGATGCCGCAAAAAAGATTAAAGAAAATCCAACACATATTATATCTACACTTTACCATAAACTTGGGGACTTAAAAGGTAAAAAGGTTATGAACCTTATGGGATCTAACGGTAATAAAGCTGTAGCTTTAGCCTTGCTTTTTGCAAATGTAACTGTGGTAGATTTTTCAAAGGGAAATAAGCGTTACGCTTTAGAACTTGCAAAAGAGGCAGGGGTTAACATTGAATATATATTATCAGATGTACTTAAACTTCCTGAGGATAAGATTACCTCTGATTATGATATAGTATTTGCAGAAATGGGGATACTTCACTATTTTACAGATTTAAAACCTTTTTTAAATCTAGTACATAGACTTTTATCACCTGGTGGCATATTTATTATAAGAGACTTTCATCCGATTTCTACTAAGCTCATAAGCTCAAAAGGCTCTACAGCAAAAATTCGTAAACATAAGGTAACAGGAGATTATTTTGATACTTCACTAGAAGAAAAATCCGTATCCTATTCTAAATATTTAAATGACACTGATGAACCAAAAAAAGTACTCCTTAGAAGATGGACCATTGGTGAAATAGTAAGTTCAGTTGCAAAAGAAGGCTTTATTATTAAAAGCTTAGATGAAGAACCTAATTTATCTTCTGAAACCTTTGATAAAGGCATCCCAAAAACCTTTACCTTAGTAGCCGAAAAAAGCTTTTAGGCCCTACATTATTTTTTACCTCTAACTTTTTATGGTATAATTTAAAATTGAAGGATAAAAAATATGATATGAGGGTGATAAATTTGTTAATTCCAAAGTCAATTACATGTTTAAAAGGTTATACTAAAGAGCAATTTATGAAAGATTTTAGTGCAGGAATTATAGTTGCAATCATTGCACTCCCACTATCAATTGCTCTAGCCATAGCCTCTGGTGTTTCCCCTGAAAAGGGATTGTATACTGCAATTATTGGTGGATTTATAGTTTCACTTCTAGGTGGTAGTAGGGTCCAAATCGGTGGTCCTACAGGTGCTTTCGTAGTTATTGTGTATGGCATTATACAAAAATACGGAATGGACGGACTATTAATTTCAACTATTATGGCAGGAATATTCCTTATTCTTATGGGACTTTTAAAACTTGGTAGCCTTATAAAATACATTCCATCTTCTATAACTTCTGGCTTTACTAGTGGTATTGCTATAGTTATTCTGTCTACTCAGGTAAAAGATTTTTTGGGCCTTACTATGAGCTCAGTTCCTTCAGAGTTTTTAGCTAAGTGGACAGCCTATATTAATAGTATGAACACTATTAATATTCAAAGTTTATCCATTGCCATTTTAACACTTTTAATAATTATTCTATGGCCTAAAATAAGTAAAAAGATACCTGGAACCTTTGTTGCCATAATCATCGCAACAATAATTGCCATGGTATTGAATTTGAAAATTGATACTATAGGGAGTCAGTTCGGGGAGCTATCCTCTGCCTTACCAAAACTTGTAGTGCCTAAGGTAAGCTTTGAAATGATAAATCAGTTAATGCTGCCAGCTTTAACTATTGCAATACTTGCAGGGGTTGAGTCTCTACTATCAGCAGTAGTTGCCGATGGTATGATTGGAGGAAAGCACCGTTCTAATATGGAATTAATAGCTGAAGGAGTAGCTAATATATTTTCAGGCATGTTCGGTGGAATACCGGTTACTGGAGCTATTGCAAGAACTGCAGCTAATGTTAAAAATGGAGGTAGAACTCCCGTAGCTGGAATAGTCCATTCTTTTGGTATTTTGATTATTATGATGCTATTTATGCCTTATGTAAAGTTAATTCCAATGGCTTCTTTAGCTTCTATACTAGTTCTTGTAGCCTATAACATGATGGAATGGGAATCCTTTAAACAAATCTTCAAAGCCCCTAAAGGTGATGCTTTAGTATTTATAGTTACATTTATTTTAACTATATTCTTAGATTTAGTTGTAGCTATAGGCGTTGGAGTTGTACTCTCTTCATTCTTATTCATGAAAAAGATGGCAGAGGTTACAGATGTTAAATGCATAGTAGATGATATCAATGATGATGAAATATCAGATGTTATAAGAAATGTTCAAACTCCAAAGGATGTTTCCATTTATGAAATTAGCGGACCCTTTTTCTTTGGTGCAGCAAATAAATTTGTAAATGCAGTAAGAGAAATGGGTACACCTCCAAAAATATTAATAATAAAAATGGAAAGCGTGCCTTTTATAGATGGTACTGCATATCATTCACTAGAAATGCTATATGATCTTTGTGAAAAACACTATACAAAACTTATAATACTTCAAATACAAGAAGGCCCTTTAAAGGTACTTAAAAATTATGGTTTTACAAAGCTTCTTGGTGAAGATAACTTTTGTAATGATATGGATGGAGCTATTGAAAGAGCTAAGGCGTTAAAGGTTAGAGCTCAGAAATAATTAAGGAGGACATTGTCCTCCTTTAATACTTAGCAAAATACCATAATTACATTTAATCTTTGCAAGTGTAATATAATTCAAAGTTATCACCTAATATTCCTACAACCTTATATCACTATGGACTACTCAAATTAAACAAGGAAATGAAATGCTATAATTATTTAAAAGAAGATAATATTATTGTTATAAATCTCATCTTTTATTACTAGAATATATTACATATGTTATCCCTAGTGACATCCCCAATGCAATTGAAAAGCTTTTAAGAAAATCTAATTCTTCTGATTTGAATAAATAATCAGAACCTATCCCAATAATAAAAAATGTTGCTAATAACTTTATAAACACAATAATTTTTTCTTTCATAATTCAACACTCCATTACATGCTTAATATATTCTAAAAAAATTTATTTTTTATAATTATAATTATAAATATAATGGTTAATAACGTAAACATGCCCATAAATACAAATGGCAACTTTTCATTTGAACCATATTTACTTTTAATTAAGATAATCATACTACTTAGTATAATTAAAAGAATGATACTATATATAAAAATTATTTTTCTAATCATTTCTACCCTCCACAACTGCAATCATAATAATTTTAGTTATTTTGTAATTAATTTATATATATACTTAAAATCATATATAAAACATATTATTATTGGTATCCATACAAGCATATACATAATAGATGGTGCGTTAATCCCTTTTAATACACCATTTATTAAAAGAGCTAAAAATGCAAGCAACGCACTTACAGCATAATGTTTTATACGTTCTATTTTCATATCAATACCTCTTTCACATTATAATTTCATTTTAAGATAGTATCTACCCAATAATTAACTCATAACAACACTTTATATTAATCCTTTAATCCATGATTTAAGTTCACTAGGTGTTTTAAAAGTATTCTCTATCTCATAAATCTTACCGTTATTTAGAAACAGTATCGTATCTGATATTTCCTGCGCTATATCAATTAAATGTGTTGAAATTACAATTGAACAATTATTCATTACACATTTTTTCATTGTATTAATTATTACTTCTGCTGATATAAAATCTAATGAACCAAATGGCTCGTCCATTAATATATATTCATACTCAAGTAAAAAGCTAATTATTAACACGAGCTTTTGTTTAGTCCCTAGTGAATAGGTTGAAATTAATTTATTTGTTTTATCATTCATCTTAAGCTCATCTACTAAACTATTATATACTTCTATATTTAAGCTCTTTTCCTTTAAATTTAATATTAAATTTACGAATTCATCTCCTGTTAAGGTTTTATAAAAATCCATTTGATCATGTATATATATAATCTTTTCATTTAATATTTCCTTATCTATAGATATATTAGATGGATAAAATCCTGTTATACAGTTAAATAAGGTAGTCTTTCCTGCACCATTTACACCTAGAATACAATATATATTCCCTTTTTCTATTTTAAAAGAAGCACCATTTATTACATTTGTTTCACCGTCATATGAATATATTAAATTATCTATTTGTAGCATCTTAAACATCCTCCTTATTCCCTTTAGTTTTATTTATATTAACATTATAATTAAATAAATAACCAACTATAAGAAGTGCATTAAAAATAAAGTATACTTCTAAATTTGCTGAATTTATAAATATGAATTTAAATACAGTAACACAAGCTCCTAGCATTAAATAATTCAATAGTTGTATTATTATATTATTGCTATTTTTATTATTAACTCTCTTAACTAAAATTAAACTTATTAATTTCTCAACTATTAAAATTGATATTAACGAAAGTGCAATAGTAATCCATGACCATATGTTTATTATAGTTATAAAAACTATAATAAAAAAAGTATATATAGACAAGAATAACATAATAGTGGCAAGTTTCCTTTTAATATTTATCATATTCTCTTCACTTACTTGAATGCCATATTTATTTAATAATTCCACTTCACAACTAATCTTAAAATAATTTCTAAATCCCATATTTCCATTAATAAATAAAATAACCATAAACATAAATACAATTAAATCTATAGTTGGGAATATTACCAAAGCTTCCTTAAAATTATTAGGTACACTATTATAATAAATATAAACTAATAAAGCAGTAATAGCCCCTTGCATAATTATCGCAAATGAAAAAGATACTTTATTCGCTCTACATAAATACTTTATATCTTTAATTATTATTTTTTCCTCTAAATTTGTTAATTTTCCTGAAAATACTCTTATTAATATTTTTATATATTTATCAAACCTTTTATTAGCCTTAAACCCTTTATTTATCTTTTTATTTATTATGATCTTTCTAATATTTATTTGAAAATATCTTCTTGTAAAACTTACTAATAATATTGAGAAAATTAATATTATTACTATTGTAATAAAACAGTAAATATTAATGTTACTATACCTAACCATATTGTAATCTTTATTAGTTGTATCTATGTTATCTAATATTTTATAAGCAATATATTGTGGTAATACTATAATTAACATAAAGTAAATTATGTATATTACGGTATTCACTATAAACCTTTTTATACCTTTTGTAGTATTTATTATATATCTAACATAAAGTGCTATTAAATAGTTTATCAAAAACCAACTAACTATAAACAAAATAGCAGATAGATAAAAAATAAAATTAGATCTTGAAAATATTCTTTTAAGACCCAAAATACTTGGTAAAATAAATGGTAAATTCCACTTTAATAAAATCATAAATAATCTTACTTTAATATAATTGTACATCTTACCTTGCAAAAATTTTATTATTACATCACTTTCTAGTTTGCTAAAAAAAAGTTTTTGTAATATATAATGAGTAATAGCAATAATAATCAAATTAGATATAATAACAAACTCCATATGAACTTTAGGACTAAATACTAAGTCTGAATTTATAGATATAATGTAACCTAATAAAGTTGGTAATATAAAATTACAAATAAATTTGAAATAACTAACTAATTTGTTTTTATAATCTTTTCTGTATTCAATCATAAACCATAACTTTAACATAACATCTCCTATTTATTTGTTATTTTTAATAAAACCTTCTATCATTTCCCAAGTATCAAGTTGCTACAGCTCCCAATGCTACACCTACAGGTCCTGATACAACTGCTGCCGAGCCTGCTACTATTTCTCCAACTGCTGCAACCACTTTATTCACTGTTGTTCAATAAGTCCACCTAGTTGAAATTGCTGCAGCACCACCTTCATATTTTGGGGTTATTTTTGTTTATAATTAAATGTGAAAAACTAATTACACATATAGGATTAATAATTGAACTAACAATAATTCTTATAAAATGGTTAATAATATACTTAGGGGATATTTTCACATCTCCTTTTATTTTATATAGTTTTTTATACTACTTCTGACTATTAAAATTTCACTTTATCCTTTTAGGATAATCGCCTTTATTTCTTTAGTATTTTTAAAATTATTGTCATATTCTTGTATCTTACCATTACTTAACAGCAATATTTTATCGCTGATTTCTTGAGCTATATCTATCATATGTGTAGATATTATTACTGTATTATTGTTTTTTGCATACCTTTTTACTACTTCTATCATTGTATCTGCCGCTAAAACATCAAGTGACGTAAAGGGTTCATCCATAAGTATATACTTATATTTCAATAAAAAAGCTATGATTAAAATCAACTTATGTTTCATACCAAGAGAGTATGAAGAAATAGTTTGTTTTATTTTCTCATTCATTAATAGTTCTGACAACAATTCATTATACATATCCTGATCAAGCTTTACATCCTTAAAGTTCAATATTACATTAAGGAACTCTTCTCCAGTTAGATAATTATAAAACTGCATTTCATCATGTATATATAACATCTGCGCCGAAAAGCTTGTTACATCTATATTTGATGGCAAGTCTCCGTTAAGGCACTTAAGAAGAGTAGTTTTACCTGAACCATTTATCCCTAATAATGAATATACAACGCCCTCTTCAATATTAAAAGACAAATCATCTAATATTTTTTTATTTCCATCATATGCAAAAGTAAGATCTTTAATATTAACCATTAATCTCATCCTTTTCTAAAAACTTTATTAGTATAAGCTCAATATAGTATCCTAGTATATTTATAAAAATCACAAATAAATATTTTAAAATTAAGCTCTTAATATTTTCAGATATATTTAAAAATGATATACCTATCATTATCCTAGCCCCTACTGCTGATATCCCAGAAAACAATATAAATCTAATTGCATTAAACTCCAAATTCATCTTATCTATTCCAAATAAGACATAATATCGAATCCACGATAATATAGAAACTACGATTAAAATTGTTTGTAGTAATCCGCCTAAACTTATATTTATTAAAAGATTTGTTAATCCCATTAAGATTATAGGAACTAATAATAATATAAATATATAATTTGCCTTTTCTCTAAGTATCTTAACTTTATCTGATTTAATATTAAACTTTTTTAAAACTCCAAATTCATCATCAACTTTTACTTCATTTATATTAGAAGAAATAACACCTATAAGTATGGGTACATTAATACAGCAACAAATAAGATAAAATATCGATACCAAGTTAAGTTTCTCCAGTAATACCTTTGGTGTTTCTTGTAAAATAGTGACGCAATAGAAAACAAAGGAACTTACTTGTGACAATATTACTATATAAAACTCTATGCCCTTTTTCTTTGTAAAACAATATAAATCTTTAATTAACATCTTCTTATATAAATTACTACCCTTTAATTTTAATATCTTATTTGATAAACCTTTTTTCGATTCCTTCCTAACTTCAAAAGGATTTAGGATTACATACAAATTCCTTCTCACTAAATTTAATATCATTATATATAAACCAACACCTATAACTCCAACTATAGTGAGTATCATAGTGTTTATCTTTGAATATATGTTAAATGTACCTTGTCCATTTCCGAGCAATCCATTTATGATCTCATGTACCATATATGTTTGTACTACGAATAATAAAATTATAAATATTATTACTCCTAAAATATATAAAACCTTATTTAATATGTTTTTATTAGATACCGATTCAGCATAGCTTACTGTATAGGCTATTATCATATTAAACAGATAAAAGTTCATTATGATCAGGAAGCTAATACTTAAAATGCATATTTTATTTGTGGAGCAAATTATTAAAGGTAATAGCATAGGAATAATAACTAACAATATTGATTTATATATAGTTAACTCCACTTTTCTTTTTATATAAAGATATCGTTCTTCTTTTATAAATACTAATATAGGATCTTTCCTAAAATCTTTTATATTTTTCTTAAGTATGAGCTGAAGCACCAATATTATTAAACAAATTTTATTTATAATACTTGCAACATATGCACTATTTTGTACTTGTCCATATGCATTTAAACAAAATATAAATATTATAATTGGCGTTAACAAATACCTCAAAATTATTTTGATTGTTGATACTTTTAAATCAAAACTTTTAGCCCTTTTACTAATCCACTGAAAATACAATAACTTTTTTAACATATTAAACCTCTCAATCAAAATGTAATTTAGCATAAGATAGTTAATAACCCCATGATATCTTCAATATACCTTTTCACATAAAAATAATCACATAAAAACTCACCTACTATTAATACCACTTATTTAATAAAAAACTTATTTTTAATAAATACACTTATAAATATAATTATTAATAACGCGAATATCCCCATAAACACAAATGGCAATTTTTCATTTGAACCATATTTACTTTTCATTAAAATAATCATACTACTCAACATAATTAAAAGAATTATACTAAATATAAAAATTATTTCTTGGATTCAATATCAATAAATATTATTTATTCTAAAGGTTTATATTTAACTTCTTCAGTCAAATATATTATATCTTCAATTCTACCCCTCAAATATTTATTATCATAAATAAAACTCTTAGATATTTCACTTATATCTGCAATAATATCAAAATTAATCTTTTCCTTCTCACGTAAACGTTCGTTAATAATATTATCAATCTTTTCTACCGCTAGTAAATCCATATTTTCAATCTTATATTGAGCAATCCCCCAAATTATACTAATAACAATAACTACTATCATACTAATTAAAATACTATATATTAGAAATACTATGAAATTTAACGAATATAATATCATTAGTAACATTAAAATATTCACAATAGATACTATCTTAAGTCCCAACATGTACCTTTTTCTATAAACTTCTATAATCTCTTTGTAGTCTTCTCTTCTATTATCATAAAATTTCATTAGAATCCTCACTTTCATATGAATCAGTTTTATTGCATGGGTTTTTACTTATTTAATAGACAAAAAACAATAATTTAAAAAGTATTATTGTTTTTTCTTAACTAATATCCGCATTAATATACTTATCTCTGCTAGAACAGATGATGCCATTATTATATAAAATGTTTTATCATGTAAACTTAAACTCAAAGCAATCATAAGTATTATTACAATAACTATATGAATAACTAATAATAATTTTAATTCAAATAATCTCATATTATTTACCTCCAACTTTAGTATAATATTAATTTTAAATCCAGTCATTAATATCACTCTATCGGATCTTCTGTAGATGATTGGTGATTCAATACCTCTTTATATGAATTACTTTTACTAAAGCTGTTTTTACCGTTTGTAGCATCTCTTTCTGCTCTAGTAATTAATTCTATTCTTCTATTTATTATATATATTCGGGAATTAACTTGTCCTAATTGTAGCTTTGACCCCACAGGCTTTAATCTTATTAAAGTATCGCCTTCGTTAACTTACTTGCATTCTTCTATTTAAACTATTTTATAGCAATTGCTCTTATAAGATAGTTAATAATGCCTATACCGAATAAAATCAATATAAGTATCCAGTCATATCCATAAACATCTGACTTTATATAAGCATATGTGGCTAAAATTATTGCAATTATTATATACAATATTGAGTAAAGCATACCTTCTTTAATAGGCATAATATCTTCATTATTATCCTCACGTCCATTTATATATTTAATTCCATATACAATAGACAAAATAAGCCCCAATAAACCAAAGAAAATATAGATATCTGACTTTGCATAATCATATGTGGCTGAAATTATTGCAATTATCATATAGAATATTGAGTAAACCATGCCTCCATTAATAGGCGTACTATCTTCATTATTATCTTCACGTCCATTTGTATCTTTAATGCCATGTATAATAGACGCAATAAGCCCCAATAAAACAAAGAAAATATTTATAGAAGAGTGAAATCTATTATTCCACATATAAATAAGTGAAAATATAATAATTATATTTATTACATAAACAGATAAAAGAATCTTAATATTTCTTTTTCTGAAAATGTCACTATATGCTGAAAATATACAGATGGTTATGACTACAAGTAAAGAGTTCCACATATTACTTCCAAACCATCTGGCATGTAGTATATGATAATCTGCCATCTGTAGAACCATCTACTCCGTCAATATGATTAGCTAAATGTGTTCCAACTTGTAATTGTAAGTTATAATTTCTGTTTAATGCATATGAACTCATTTTTAAAATCCCCTTTTAATTGTATGTTTTTTATTTAGACCTGTTGTAAAATGTCCCCTTATTCAACCTCTTTTCTAATATATATAAACCTATTGGTGGAATAATAAAATATCCTATAATAACTGCTAATGCACTATTTCTAATAAATCTATCAATTAAAATTATTATTACACAATATACTCCACCTATTTTACATATCTTTTCTGTGTCTTTCATTAATTTGTTTTTATCAACCTTTTTATCAGTATTTCCTGACCTTTCTAAATTCTTTCTTACAAAGTAGTTTAACATTCTATTGGGAGAAATAATTAATATTACCCCAAATATAAAAGTCAAAATCTTGCTAACAATAAAAATTAAAAACCTAATAGTCTCCAATATGACACTCCTCCATTTTCAATAATATAAATAAATCATGTTTTAAATGAAACTCCTCCTTATCAAGATGAGTAAGTTCAAGATACCAAATCAAAGATTTGGACTTTCATTCATTTACTCATACTTAACCCTCGTTTCAGTTACCATTCCTAGGGTTAAATTAATCTTTATACTTTACCTTTTAAGACGCTTATGAAAAGTCCCTTCATTCTGATAATTTATTATATCATCACTACTAAGGTGTTTTATCTTTATATTTCAGGATTTTTTTTTGCTTATAATTAAATATGCAAAACTAATTACATATATAGGATTAATAATTGAACTAACAATAATATTAATTATACTTTGGTATTCAAAAATGACTCTTATTAAAATATCAATAAATAGCAATCCAAGTGATACTATAAAAACCAATTTATTTCTATTTAAAATCTTATCTTTTATCTTTTTATAATTTAATAATAATATCATTAGTATTATTGACACTATTATTATTCTAATAAGAATATTATGCATCCTACCTCCTATAAAATTATTCTGTTTTAACTAAGTTTAATGATAAATTATTAAATTAGATTAGTGAAATCTATTTAATGATAGATTTCACTAACTGTTATGATATACTTTTGTAAATTATTAAAAATCCCAAATGAATCCAATGACTGTATTAATTGCTGCTTTGACTCCACAGCTTTAAGCTTATTAAAATATCACCTTCGTTAACTTACTTGCATTCTTCTATAAAAATTTCATTCATAATAATTATATTTGAAATTTACACCTTAAATCTATTTACTGCACAAACGAACAAATAAGCGTATGATATTCCAATGTATAGAATTCTATACGCTTATTCAGAATTTTTTACCTTTATGGTATTTCACTTATACTAATATTATTGTTTTAATTTCTTTTTTTACACTTTTTTAAAATTAATTTTGTTAATATATATGATGGATATCCCACAATAATAGCAATAATAATTCTAATAAGTATACTTCTTTCAGGTATGGCTAAAATTATAATAGTATTTATTATAATAACTACTACTATCCATGTAATCCAAACCTTCCTACTTTCTTTGCATACCTTTTTCAATTTATTAGAACCACCCATTAACTATAATGTCCTATTATATATCCTGTAACTACACCAGCACAGCCGGCTAATATTGCAGCTGATGCAACTGGATTTGCCACAATGATTGTCGCTGCTGCAGTTACTGCACTTCCTACCCAACTATAAGCTGCTATTGCAGCTGTAACCATGTAAGGATAAATTTTAATGCCTGCAGCAATTGCACCAGCTGCACATATAGATCCTAATGTACTAACTGCTACGTCGTACAAGAATCCAGCACCTCCATCAACATATTCCATTTCCTCTCTTTCAATCTCTACATAATTATTTGGTAATTGTAATGCATATGAACTCATTTTTACAGTCCCCTTTCAATTATATGTTTTTTTATTTATATTAAAAGGTATCTTAAGCTAACTCTAATAACTAATTAACTCTTTTTAGTTTAATTGAACTTTATACCTATTTGTTCCATGAAATATTTCATATTTTAAATGAAACTCCTCCTTATCAGGATGAGTAAGTTCAAGATACCAAATCAAAGATTTGGACTTTCATTCATTTATTCATACTTAACCCTCGTTTCAGTTACCATTCCTAGGATTAAACTAACCTTCTCATCTTATTTATGAAAAAGATGTCACAGATTACAGATATTAAATAAATACTAGATGATATTAATGATGAAGAAGTATCAGAAATTATAAGGAATATATCTCTCCATCAAATGCTTAGAAGAACTTATCCATGGGCGTAGCAGCCGTCATCCCCCACCTTGAAAAGGTTAGGGGTGTTACGGATAGTAGCCATCGTATAAATCATAACGCCTGTCTTTGTAAAAAGAATATCATCTATCCTAATATGTGTATATAGCCTTTAAGTATACAACCTAATAATTGTATTATTCGTCATTATCAATTGCCAAGCCTTATTGTTTGGTAGGCCTAACTTAACAAGGTTTTCGTGCTTTGTTTTGATTTTTTCCATTGTTTCCAAAAACACATTCTAATCCTTCGTCTTAACCATTCATCAAGGGTTTTAAGAATACTTTTAATGTTTGCAATAGCAAAATAATTTACCCATCCTACTATTACCTGCTTAAGTTTCATAAACCTATATTCCATGCTTATCGCATTACTTCTTGAAGTTAATTCCTTTAGCTTTGCTTTGAATTTATTCATAGGCTTTTGAGGAACTCTTATTCTGTATTCACCTTTTGCTCGGTAAAATGAAAATCCTAAAAGTTTAAGTTTCCAGGGTCTATCTACTGTACTCTTTTCTTTATTCACTTTAAGCTTTAATTTTTCCTCAATAAATCTTGTAATTCTCTTCATTACTCTATTTGCTGATTTATCACTTTTAACATATATATTAGCATCATCAGCATATCTACAAAAGTTTAGTCATCGTGTTGTTAGTTCTCCATAAAGTTCATGTAACATTACGTTACCTAATAATGGGGACAATGGTCTACCTCGAGGTGCTCCTTCTTCAGTATTCATTAGTACCCCATTTATCATCACTCCATCTATCTACTACATTTACATCGCCTGTTTTGAATAGTTTTGGGCTTCGTTTTGTATTGCAAACTTACCCACAAACATATGCCTTATATGCAGTTTCTGTTCGTCAGACCAGAGTTTTGCCGCCGACTTCCTTCAGATTCCACTTCGCGGTGTACACCCTTATCTTAAGCTATGCACTTGGCACTATTAACCCGTGCTAGGGACTTTCACCCATTAGATTGCGCCCATACCGGGCGCACAATAATTAAGGAGGACATTGTCCTCCTTTAATACTTAACAAATTAACATAATTACATTTAATCTTTGCAATTATAATATAATTCAAAGTTATCACCTAATATGCCTACAACCCTTTTATGATGCATAGCCATTTTTCTATTGGTTCTTATAGTAGGATATAAAAATAAAATTCCTATAAATGTTGATACGTTATAAATTAAATGGTAAGCGCCTAAAACTTCAAAGGTTGCTAGTAGGCATATTACAAATCCAATTGTTGCATAAAACCCATCTCTTAAAAAGATTCTTTTAGCTAAAGATTTATCCAAATAAAATAAACGGCATTTTTCACAGCTTGAATGCAAGAACCACAAGAAGGTAGAAGTGGAAATAATGATTGCAAAAATATTAGAAACCTTTCCTGCACCCATATGAGTAGTTGAAGGAACTGACATTGATATTGCTGAAACGATAATTAGAGATATCAAACCTAAGAAAACTGCCTTCCCCATGTTTTTTATATTTTGTTTTTCATCTTCAGAAATAACTTCATTTTTTTTGGCTTCCTTTTTAACATAAATATAGGCCTTCGCCTTATTATACATTCTAAACTCTAGATATATATTTATAAGAAGCAAAAGTACCAATATAGCTTGCTGAACTATGTATTCTTTAGACATAAACCCAAATTTAAACTCCTGGAAAACAAGGACGCAAGATATTACCCTTACAATCCAATCAGCTATGGCTTCTTTTTTAAATACTTTTAATTCCTCCCTATAATCTGTAGCTAGTATAAAACTTGAAATCGTGGCTAATAAATAAGGTGTCAATGCCCATATTCCTAAAGCTATCATGGAACTATTAATAAGTTTATTGGAATAAGCATAGGAAAATGCAAAATTGCTCACATAATTAATTAAATTTATTAACATTACTATTTTAACAGATCTTTTCATAACAAAGTCCTCCTCTTTTTGCAATTATACTCTAACTATATTAATAGTATTAAAATATAATTTCACATTAAATATTGCAATAGCTTTCATTTACTGAATACATCTTTTGTATTTTCTGTATATGTCTTCAGATTTCTTTTTAATAATATACTTTGTACTAAAAGTTGGCACAAAAAATATAGCACCTACTACAAGTATTGAAATATGCAAATATCCCATTTTCCCATAAAAAATTGTTTCTTCACAAAATAAAATTATATACCCTATCACAAATGTTATTATGTCTATATAATTCCTCATACTTTTATGTTCATTGTTTTTATAAGCAATACTAATTGTTTGATGTGATAATTTAAATAAAATATGTAATAGAAGAATTATTAATAATATTGGTATAAACATTAATTTCACAAGATTGGCATAAATAAATCTAGAAATAAACACTAATATAGATAGAATAATTATTACAATGGTGCCTTTTCCAGATATCTCAAGAGCATTTATCATAAATGCCATTTCATCTTTTAAATCTGTCCCCATTGCATAATAATTTAATTTTCTTGATTTAAAATCTTCAATAAATTTATTAATATCCTTTTGATTAACAATTTCTGATTTATCCTCACTAATATTTTTCACCTTTTCCAATATAATTACTTCTAATATTATATTAAACATAAAAAGTATTGCTGTAATTAAACTAACCTTTGATATATCAATTTTAAAAATTAATACTGTAAGATGTAATATCAGCACACCAATCCTAAGCAAAAAATCTATCAATAAATAAACTTCTAGCTCTTTTATTTTATTTTTAAATGTTTCTTCTAAAAAGATTGATGAGAAAGATAGTGCCATATAAAACAGCACTTGTGGAACATCGTCATTTGTATAATACTTATGTATAAATATAAATACATAAAATAAAATATTGAATACAATTAAAATTTCAGCTTTTTTTTTCATGTTAACTCCTTTATAAAAACATATAAATATAAAAAATTATATGTTACGGTATAATAAGCCAACTTGTTATACCGTAACATATTTTTTAACTTCTTATCTTACATCTATAGTAGGTCTCCAAGTAAATCCAAAGTCTAGTCCTTGCCCAGAATACAAGGCATCGACTACTGAAATTGCTACTGAACCTGCTGCATATGCCCCTACCACTGCACCAATAATTGATCCTGCTATTCCTCCTACTGATCCCAACTTAGCACATAATAGAGTGAATTTTGCAGTAACAAAAGATACAGCTTTCCAATAGGCTAATCCTAATATTGTAGCACCTACAGGATTCAAAGCACATGCTAGTAATACACTTCTTAATCCTGCATTACTAAGATAAGCACCTCCATCAACATATTCCATTTCCTCTCTTTCAATCTCTACATAATTATTTGGTAATTGTAATGCATATGAACTCATTTTTACAGTCCCCTTTCAATCATATGTTTTTTTATTTATATTAAAAAGTATCTTAAGCTACCTCTAATAACTAATTAACTCTTCTTAGTTTAATTGAACCTTATACCTATTTGTTCCATAAAATATTTCATATAGGTTATTTTTTCATATTTAACTCTTGTTTCTGTTACCATTCCTAGGGTTAAATTAACCTTTTCACCTTTTTTATCTGAAAGGTAGGTCTTTTCTGGTGCTACTTTCACCTTAAAGAAGACATTTCCTTTTTGATTATCTATAGTGGCATCTTCATCTATACTTGATACCTTACCTTTTACAGTTCCATATTCAGCTTGATTTAGGCCACCAACCACAAGGGATACTTCATCATTTACATGAATTCTTGGCCTTTCATTAGATGGGATTAGTGCTTCTACTATTAATTTTTCTTCATTATTGGTCATAGTTCCTATTAAGTTTCCTACTTGAAGTACCATTCCCTTTGTTATTGGTGTATTCAAATGCATTTTTCCACTTTTAGGTGCTACAATATTAAATTCTTCTGTCGCCTTATCTAAAGAGCCTTTTTGAGCTTCTAATTTGCTCTTTTCAAAATTCAATTGTTGCTTTTCATTTGTGAACTGTATAATTCCATCATAACGTGCTCCATCATCTTTTATCTTTTGTACCTTTTTATATTCATTTATCTGATCTTCTGTAGCTGATTGAGTTCTCAATGCCTCTTCATCTACCACAAATTCTTTTCTCTTTGTATATATGTTAGCTAATTTATTATAAAATTCTACTTCATCTGAATCACTTTTACTAAAGCTGTTTTTACCATTTGTAGCATCTCTTTCTGCTCTAGTAATTAATTCTATTCTTCTATTTATCACATCTATTTGAGAATCAACTTGTCCCAATTGCAATTTTGACTCCACAGGCTTTAAGCTTATTAAAGTATCACCCTCGTTAACTTCCTTACCTTCTTCTATAAAGACTTCACTTATCTCGCCTGATACCTTTGCCATGATGTTTGACTTGTTTTCTGTGGTAACTAACCCTTGACCTTTTACTACATAGGTTTTTACTGATTTAGTAGACCAAAACAAAAAGGCTGTCAATAATATCAAAATTATTCCTACTATATACACCATAAACCTAGGTGGACTTTTATCATATAACAGTTTACTATCTGTTATTTCATTTAAGTTATATATCCTCAAGTGCCTCTCCCCCATTTTGTACTTCCATGAATACATCAGCTACTATTTGATTTTCCTTATTGTCAACAAAAACAGTGTAACTATCACCTACTAATTTAATGTCATTTTCAAAGGCATGTAACGTTAACTTCGAATATGCAAACTGAAGGTTTTCTTCCTTTTCTGTAAATCTTGCAAATAGACAGTTTGTTATCCTTATTTGTGTTTCTTGCTCATAAGGTCTTTCTACATTGTG
Source organism: Clostridium putrefaciens (assembly GCF_900461105.1). Classification (GTDB taxonomy): domain Bacteria; phylum Bacillota; class Clostridia; order Clostridiales; family Clostridiaceae; genus Clostridium_L; species Clostridium_L putrefaciens. The sequence goes on from NZ_UFWZ01000001.1 coordinate 2,607,730, forward strand.
TATAGGACTTTTAAGTTGCACCATAAGCCTAGCTATTATCTTAGGTTGTCCATTTTCATCAGTTATTAATGACGAGTAATTTATCATTGGTCCAACTACTGCATTCCCCTTTGACTTTACATAACTATCCATCATATAAGTAACCTTATTCATATCAATAAGTTCATTTTGATTTAACTCCCTTATAAGAACATTATTTAACTTAAGGGTTTTGTTTTCTTTTACTATTATTTTATTATTTGTACTCATACTCTTCCCCTTCTTCAATCGTTTTCAAATTTGTTTCTATATCCTTAATCTTATTTTGTTTACTTTCTATAATATTTGTGTCGGTAGTAGCTTTACTATCCACTTCACCGACTTGGCTAATATATAATCTATAATAATGACCTTTCTTTTCAAGTAGGGTTTCATGATTACCTTGTTCAACCACCCTTCCTTTATCAAGAACATATATTATGTCACAATTCCTTATGGTCGAAAGTCTATGAGCTATTATTAACATTGTTTTATTCTTAGATTTTATAAAAAGTGTATTGTAAATTTTAGCTTCACTTATAAAATCTAGATTGCTTGTTGCTTCATCAAGTATTAAGAAGCTTGTATCCTTTATTAAAGCTCTAGCTAAAGCTAATCTTTGTCTTTCTCCTCCTGAAAGCCCTCCACCTGCTTCTTCTAAAAAGGTATTATACTTTCCTGGTAACTTTTCTATAAATGAGCTACATCCCGCATCTTCACAGGCACCCCTTATTTTTTCATAACTAATATCTTCTTTCCCTAGTATCACATTATCTTTAATACTTCCTGAAAATAGTTCTACATCTTGAGGTACATAAGCTATTGATTTTCTTAATGAATAAATATCTAATTCATCTATGTTATATCCACAGATATTAATCTTTCCCTCCTCAGCCTCAAAAGATCTAAGTAAAAGTTTTGATATAGTAGTTTTACCACTTCCTGATTCACCAACTAAGGCAACCTTTTTTCCTTTTGGAATAGTAATATTTAGATCCTTAATCACAGGTTGTCTACTTCCATATCTAAAGGTTATATTTTGAAGAGTTATATCTCCATCTATATCCTCAATTTTTATCTTTTCTTCATCCTGCCTTTGTTCTTCTTCAACCTCATATATTTCAGAAATTCTTTTAAGAGAGATACTAGCTTCTTGAATACTTAGTTGTAGCCCTATAAGTCTACCTATAGGCCCCATAAAGTAAGCTGATAGAGATGTAAATGCCATTAAGCTTCCTAAAGTTATCTTTCCATCAATAACCATTGTTGCACCCATAAACATAAGTACCAAGTTACCTATATTAGATACTACTGATGAAATAGATCCTTGTATATTTGATAAGACTCCTTCTTGAAATGCAATCTTAAGATTCCTTATGTATTCGCTTTCTAGTTTTTCCATAGTCTTTTCTTCAGCTGCATGAAATTTTATTGTATCTATTCCTTTTAAGCTTTCTATTATAGTACTATTAAGACTCGCATGTGCTTCCATCTGCTTTAAGTTTATCTTTTTATAAGGCCCCTTAAATATAAATATAAGTGCAGCACTTACCACTGTAAGCATTAAAACAATTAAGAAAAGTGTTTTATTCATCATGCAAAGTATTATTGCTGACACCATAGCTAGAACGATATCAATTATTAGTGACAAAGTTACAGAGGTTAAAATATTTTTTATGGTAAAAGCATCACTAAATCTAGTTAATATATCTCCAACTTTTCTTGTAGCAAAAAATTTGGTAGGTAATCTATAAACGTGTTTAAAATATCCTAGTAATAATGGAATATCTATTTTTTGTGATAAATAAAGTAACATATGTTGTCTTATAGCAGTTATTATAATTTGAGTTATTCCTATAACCATAAATCCTATACTAAAAATAGCAAGTTGATTTTTTAAACCATAGGGTAAAATCTCATCCATTAAAATTTTATTAAAGAAAGATGAAGCAATTCCTAATACAGTAAGTACCAAAGAGGTTATAATGCTGTATATAAAAAGCTTTTTCTGAGGAAGTAATATCTTTATAAATTTTGATAGGGTACTTTCCTTCTTATCTTTATCTGTACTAAACTCATTGCTTGGTATAATTAAAAGAAGAACTCCATCAAAACTTTTTAAAAAGTCATCTATTGATTGCTTTTCTTTTCCCCTTGCAGGATCTAATATAATAATACTATCTTTCCTTACTTTATGTATCACCACAAAATGGCTAAGACCTTCATCAGTTATTAAGTGAGCAATAGCTGGTAGCGTGTACTTGCTACGAAGTCCCCCTTTATCAACCCTAATAGCTTTGGTATCAAATCCAAGTCTTCTTGCCCCATCTTCCAAGCCTTTAAGTGTTGTACCCTTGATATCCGTGCCTAAAATATCCCTAAGTTTAGTTATTGTAACTTCTTTTTTGTAATACATACTTATAGTGGCTAGACATGCCGCTGCACAGTCTGTACTATCATATTGCTTAACTAAATAGTTTTTATAACCCACCTTCTAATCTCCCTCTGTTGTATATATTCTTAACTTTACAATCACATTTCAAATACAAATCTTCCTGATATTTAATATTTAAATTCACTGGACTTTTAAGTTATTATCAATAATACCCCTCCACTAAGTGTCCTTATCGAAGAAAATATTACTGAGTTTATCAAGCATAACGCCTGTCTTTGTAAAAAGAATATCATCTATCCTAATATGTGTATATAGCCTTTAAGTATACAACATAATAATTGTATTATTCGTCATTATCATATGATAATATATCATTCAATGTAATTTTTATGTTGTTCAACTAAGTCTTATTGACAACTAATGATTTACTTGTTAATTTTACGTAAAAACTTTCTTTGTTAAGGAAGTGATTGCATGACATTATCCGAAAAATTTAGTATGATACTATCTAATTACATAAAAAAGCTGTCCCTAATAAGACAGAAGAAGACTTAGAAATTATAAGGTATGGCTTAGAAGTGTTATTTATGAATATTACAAAACCTCCTATTATTTTAGCGATATTATATGTCCAATTACATACAAAATAATGAAAAAGAGGTATAACAATTATGAATATTACACAAAAGTTATCTAAAATTTTAGCAATAAAAATAAGTGATATAGCTATTAATATAGCTTATACATCTATCCAAGCTTCTATAGCCTATGCTTTAGAAGAACCTAAAATGCCAAAATTACTATTAAAAAAGATAAGTAATCTTATCTAGCTTTTATATACAAATCTTGAATAAAGATGTCTTTTTCAACTGATGTTTTTAGTAAAACATTAGGATATCTTTTATCTATAATTTCTTTTACATTATTTAAACCTATTCCACGATTTTTTCCCTTTGTGGAATAGCTCTCTTTATATATACTACTTATATTTATACTTTTTGTATAAGAATTAGCAATGGTTATATTTAAATATTCATCTTGAATAAGAACTATAGATATAAATTTCTCTTTGCTATCTTTTGCAGCTTCATGAGCATTATCTATAAGTATACCTACAATTCTACATAGATCTATTATATCTATATGAAAAGTATCTATTGTATCTAACAGAAGTTTAGCACTTGAAAAGTTTTTAGGGCGATAGCCCGTTGATTTATAATGATTTGTATCAAATTAAGAAAATCGTTATTAATTCCGATTTTTGCTGGAATTTATAAGGGAAAAACTTGCATAATAAAAGCATCCTTTTTATAATAGTTTTAACTAGAAACTTAAAATAAAAGGATGCTGATAAAATGAACACAAATTATTTAAAACAAATGCTCACCTATATTAATAAGGTATATCATATAGGCAAAAAAATCAATACCTTAAAGGATAAAAGAATAAAATTTTCTGCAAAAGTTTCAACAATCTCCTTTGTGGTATTATTTGGGTTTATACTTCAAATAAGAAGTTTCAATAGATTAGAACACTTACTTGAAAAAAATAAATTTAAAAAGTTGCTACCTAAGAAAACTAAAGTGCCACGTATTGATACCGTTAGGCGCTCATTAAGCGACTTTGACTTAGAAGGTTTAAATAATATGCACAATCAAATAATAAAAACTGCGGTAAAAAATAAAGTCTTTAGAGCTAGTACTATGGATGGTTTAAAGGTAGTGGCAATAGATGGTGTAGAATTATTTGAAAGCACCAAAAAGTGTTGTGATAAATGTCTTAGCCGAGTTCACAATGGTGGAGTTACTCATTATTTTCACAGGTCAGTAGTATGTTCAACTGTAGGCTCTGATCCGCACCTTATTTTAGGACAGGAAATGCTTGAACCTAAAACAGATGGATCAAATAAGGATGAAGGTGAAACTACCGGAGGGAAACGCCTAATCAATAGGCTATATAAAGAATTTCATCATTTTGCAGATATCATAGTCGCTGACGCTCTATATTGTAAATCCACTTGGATTAAAGAAGTGCTATCAATTGGAATGAATGCAGTAGTACGAGTTAAAGATGAAAGACTTCATATTGTCAAAGATGCATTAGCTTTATTCAAGTGCAGGGAGCCAAATAAAAAGTGGGTTGTGAATAGAAAAAGTAACAACTATATAAAAATAAAAGCCTGGGATGAAGATAATTTTGAAATGTCTAATTCAGAGATAAAAGTAAGATTTATAAAGTTTATAGAAGAAGTACATAAAAAAGATAAAGTAGAAATCAAAGAATCATGGATTATAACTACAGACAAATTTACTTCAGTAGAAACTTTGTGGAAGATAATGCATAAAAGATGGGATATTGAAAATAATGCGTTTCATCAGTTAAAAACGGAGTGGCATTTAGATCATTGCTTTCTTCATAGCCCTACAGGTGTAGAAACAGTGCTTATGTTTATAGTAATAGCCTTTAACTTAATGCAATTATATTTTTTTCGGTGCATTAGAGGGTTTAGAAGAAAAAGGATGTTGCAAATAAATATAATTGAGGATTTAAGGGATGAGATGCTATTAGTACAAGATTGGATAAATCCTATCTTCGATACTACTTAACTAGTTTAATAATTGTAAATTAATTTTGAAGATACTTTGGGGAGGGGGAATTTATAGGCATTTTGCGACCTATCTTTGTGTTGTGTTTCCATATATCTTAATGAATGTAATAGGTGACAATTACAGTAAGAGTAAAATTTTCACTGGGATTTTAATGCGAAATCTCTGTGTATCTAAAACTTCTATTGACAAATTTATATTATCGGGATTGTATTTTACTATTTTAGAAGTTAACAATCCTTTTAGTCCAGCGTCTTTAATTTTTTTTAGTTTAATTATTTCATTATTTTCATATTCAGAAATTAAATCTTTTTTAAAATACTTTTTTAATTCTTCAATGTTATTGTCATCTAAATATCCTTTCATCATAAAAATGATATTATTATAATCATGTTTAAACTTAGTCACATCATCTACTAAATTTTCTATAATGTTAGTATACGTTTTTAATTCTATAAATTCTTGTTATTTTATTTTTAATATATAATTTTTGTGAAAAAAGGTTAAGTTTAAAATTAAACAAACAACAGAACTTAAAATCACAATAAAAACTGCGTCATTATTAAAAAACTTATACGCTATAAAATAAATAGCAAGAAATATAATCATTAAATTTGTTATAAATATAGTATTCATCATAAAATTATTAATTTTAAATTTAGAAAATAAGAACCCAGTAAATATTTCTTTTAAATTAATAATAAAAGCAGCATTGAAAAGCATTGCAATGTTAAAAAATATAAATATTATATTATTTGCATATAAATTTTTAAAATTAAGCCTTAATATATTGATGAAAATTTGTGCTGTTAAAGATTCAGAAAATACCATTATTAAAGTTATAAAAAATGTAGTTTGAATCAAAGATAAGATGTTTAGTTCAAGAAGTAATGTTAAAATAATCATAAGAAATATAGTGGTAATTATAATTTTATAGTCATTTAAATAATTAAACTTAAGTAAATAATAATATACTATAGAGCTACTTAGTATTATTATGAAATTATTTATATTGATGGTAAATTTATATCTTTTAAATTTATAAGCAATATATAATTGAACATAAAACGTAATAAATAAAAGACCTATATTTATTATCCCCAAGCCTTTTTCACCTCTTTTAATCCTGTTCTAGAAATAGATAACCTTCCTCCTGTCACAATATCAATATGAGTATCATTTAAATTTTTACATACACTTTTTATATATCTTTTATTTACTATACTTGTTTTATGAACTTGAATAAAATTATTGTCTAGTAAATTCATTAATTCTTTTAACGTGCTATAAAATTCAACAGTAGTATTGATACTATAAAGAACTACTTTACGGCTATTTTTTATAGTCTCAATATAAATAATGTCTTGAAGCAGTATATTAAACATTTCAGAACCTACTTTAACTACTAACCTTTTTTCATCTTTATCATTATTCTTATTTAGTATTTGAGTAGCAATTAAAAGACTTTCCTTTAACTCACTTTCAAGGTATAAGCTTTTATCTATCAATGTTACCACCCGGAGTTTGTATTGAAATACTTTAAGACTTGCCTCAATGTGGTTAGTAACAAAAATCATCTCCCCTGTATACTTATCTAATTTCCTAATTTCTCTTCCTAATTTCAATCCATTTCTTTCTTCATTTAAGTTAATATCTAGTATATATATGTTTTTTCCAACACAATTTTTAATATATGAAATAACATCAGTAGGGCTATTAAAAGTTAATACATTAAACTCTTTAAAACTCATTTCTTCTTCGTAAGTTTTGATAACTATATTTTTTATCATATTCACTGTTTTTTCGCAATCATCACATATAAGTATATTAATCATTATTTAATCCCCTTGTATTAAATTTTTGTCATGTTGTAATTAGATTATTAGCTTTAATTCTTCCATTAAAAGTTTATAACTAAGTGTAAACCATTAAATGGCATAGGAATATTATAACATATATCCATAGACTTAGGGTATATATACCAGAATTTAATATTAACTGTCAGTAAATATATCTATAAAAATATAACACTAAAAGTCCACAGCTTAACTATTTAATTAGCCTTTGCTGTGGACTCTTTTATCCGTTGGTTATCATACGTAACATATTTTTCAACTTCTTATCTTGTTTAGTATCTTATGCCGCTCCAATAAATATTTTCTTTAACTATGGTTTTTTCATCAAACTCTACATCTTTAAGTGCCCACTTTTTATATTCCTTAAATCCAGTTCTATCCACTATATATCCTATGTGTTCTTTTCCGCCTGGGGCAGTCCTATCTATATATTCATTAACATAATCATAGGTATTTAGTATGATTTTTAATATACTTTCTTCATCAGCCCAGATTAAAAAATCCTCTGCAAGTCTTGGATTTTTCTTTCCTGATCTGCCCATAATGGCTAGTCTATAATATTTCTTTTCACTTCTTGTCCATGCGTTAGTTGGGCATTTTCCTACGCACTCTCCACAGCCTATACACTTCTCATCATCACGAACTACCTTAAAATTTTCAAAGCGTAAGGCTCCTGTTGCTCTTTGTTTGCAGTTTTTAACACAGGCTCCACAGCTGATGCATCTATAAGCATCATATTGAGGTTCAGTCATTCCTATTATTCCAAAATCATGCATTCTAACCTTTAAGCAATCATTTGCACATCCTGTTAATGCCACTTTAAAGTGAAGATCATCTGGAAATATTGCCTTTTCTATTCTTTTTGCAAAAGCTGAGGTGTTATAGTTACCAAAGGGACAGACTTTATTTCCTATACAGGCACAAATATTTCTTGTTCCTGCTGAAGTATATCCTTTTCCTTTTATATTAGGATTACTTCCTTCTACTTCCTGATTTATTTCAAGTCCTTCTATAATTGGTTGAAGCTTAGTATTTATCTCATCCATGTCTTCCATGCTTATACCAGGTATTTCGAATCCTTGTCTAGTAGTTAAATGAACTGTCCCGTTACCGTACATTTCTGCTATTTCTTGAATAAGTCCTAGATATCTAGCATTTAGATGTCCACCTGGAACTCTTATTCTTGAAGCTGTAAGACCTCTTTCTTTAGTCACTCTAAAAGCATTCTTTTTAAGGGCTTTAGTATTTATATCCATAGGTGTATCCTCCTAATCTATTAAAGTTTTACCCTTTGTGTAGTTAAACACCGGGCCATCTATACATATATAAGTGTCGTCAATTTTGCAATGTCCACATTTCCCAAGTCCACAGCACATCTTTCTTTCCTGTGAGATCCAAATATTTTCTTCCTTTATGCCAAGCTTTAAAAATTCAAGAACAGTGAATTTCATCATCATTGGTGGTCCAACCACTATAACTTGTACATTATCTATGTCTTTAATCTTTAGCTCTGATACATATTTAGTCACAAGACCTACATTTCCAAGGTAACCTTCCTTTGGATTATCCACAGTAATTATTAAATCCATGTTTTCCTTCCAAATCTTAATATCTTCTTTAAACAATATGTCCATTGGGGATTTAAACCCAGCTATTAATGTGAATTTATCCGCATACTTAGGACTCTTTGAAAAGTAATCTACAATTCCTTTAACCGGTGAAAGACCTGTACCTCCAGCTACTACTATAACTTCTTTTCCTATATAGTTTTCTACATCAAATCCATTACCATAAGGTCCTCTTATAAATAGCTTTTGACCCACATAATAACTAAATATTTCTTCTGTAACTACTCCAACTCTTCTTATGGTAAGCTCAATCCATCCATCCCCAATGCCACTTACAGAAATAGGTGCCTCCCCATACTTTGGAAGGGATACTTCAAAAAACTGTCCTGGTTTTACCACTCCTTTAAAGCTCATTTTAAACGAATATTCTATATCTGTATGTTTTTTTATATCTAATATTTCTGATGCAAATGGCATGTATACATTACTCATTTATTTCACCTCATCCATTCCAGCTTCTAGCTTATTTATACAATTTGAAAAGGATATATATTCAGGACAAATATCGTCACATCTTCCACAACCTACACACATATGTTGTCCCCATCTTTTCTTATAATCATGAACCTTATGAAGTACCTTAAATCTCATTCTTTGTCCTTTATCTAATCTAAAACTATGTCCACCTGCCATATCTGTATATCCATCTACCTGACAAGAGGCCCAAATACGTCTTCTTTCCCCTACGTTCTTATTATCCTTATAAAATATATCTTGCATAGTAAAGCATGTACAGGTAGGACAGACAAAGTTACATCTACCACAGGCTATACATCTTGCAGAGTACTCCTTCCACATAGATGAATTCATAACCTTTAGATCAAGGTTTTCTGGTATATTCACCTTAACATCATTTTCTTCTACAAAGTCTATTTCTATATTAGTTTCTTCTTTTCTTATATCTTCAATATATTTTCCTAGCTGTTCATCCCCTGTTTCAAATAAAACCATATTATCTTCTACTTTAATATAAGCATCATATTCATCAGTTTTATTAGTACCCATACTTACACAAAAACAATTTTCAAAGCTTTTCTTGCAGCCTATAAGTATGAATTTAGCCTTTTCTCTAAGTCTTTTGTAATAAGGATCTTCAGCTCCATTTTTTAAATATATATTGTCTATTCTCTTTAAAGAATTGATATCACAACTTCTTAGAAATATTATCATACCTTTTTCTTCCGCTTTAGGTTCTATCCACTCATCCTCATTAAAATAAAATAAAGTTTCAGTTATAGGTATTAAGATTTCCTTATATGAAAAATTAGACTTTTTATCAAACTCTATTTCATCTATGTTTTTAATTTCACTATATTTTATCGAATCTGTATCGGAAAATGTCCCTTTCCCTTTTAAAACCTTCGGTGCAAAAATCTTATATTCTTTTGAAATTTCTTGTAGAACCTTATCAAAATCTTCTTTATTAATTTTATATCCCATAACAATCACCTCTTACTATTTTTTTGATATTAAATAATATGGTAGAGCTAAAAATATTGCTCCTCCAATAAAGTTTCCAAGTGTAACAAATCCTAGGTTATAAATAAACCCACTAAAGGTTACTGCCGCTCCGTGAGGTATTAATAATCCAATGCTAAGAAGCGTCATATTAGCTACGGAATGTTCAAATCCTGCTGTTATGAATACAAAAAGACACCAAAATATCATTATTAACTTCCCTGTTTCTTCTTTCATCCTAAAAGTACACCATACCGCAAGACATACCAATATATTACACAAAACTCCTCTAATTATTAATTCATGTGGACCTTGTGACATCTTACTTATAGACGCTGATTCTATAAAGCTTCCTACAGGTCCTGTAGCAAGTCCCGCTGCATAAAAAAGGTATGCTCCAATGACTCCGCCTAAAAGATTACCAAAAAAGCTAGCTACCCAAACCTTAATAGCTTCCCCTAGGGTAACAGTTTTTTTTAGAACTCCTATGGTCATAACAAAATTATTCCCCGTAAACAATTCTGCACCAGCAAATATAACTAGACTAAGTGCTACTCCAAAAGATGCACCCATAACGATCTTAGTAGCAGGTGAGTTTACTGCACTTAAAGAAGCTCCTATTGTAAAAATTAGCATTACTCCAAAACCAATATAAAGGCCTGCAAGTGTTGCAGATAAAATGTATCCAATTCCATTTTTCTTTAATAAATCTGATTTACTTTCTGCTGCCTCGGATACCTTGTTAATTTCTTCACTAAACATAATATAATATGTCCTCCTTATTTATATTACTTATATCTTTATTTTACCTATAAAATAGCAAAAAGACTGTGATATTAATCACAGTCCTTTAAAGAACCTAGCAAGTTTATCTTTATCTTTAACAATAATCTTTCTATTATTTAGCCTAATTAAATCCTTCTCTTCTAGAAGTTTTAATGACCTTGAAATGGTTTCTCTTTGACTACCTAGCATATCTGCGAGATAGGTTATACTAATGTTTAAATCTATTTCTATTCCTTCTTCAACCTTTATACCGTAATCTTTAGAAAGCTTCCAAAGTTTAGAAGCTATTTTCTTTTCTATCTTTTTATTTGGATTTGTATTATTAAGCTGTCTATATAGCCTTCTAACCTTAATTGAAAGTGAGTTTAAGACTACCTTCGTAAGATTAAAATCCTCTTCCATACATCGAAGGAAGTTATTCTTATTTAAAAGCAAAAGCTCCCCCTCTTCAAAGGCTTCACAATTTATAGATGCAGGAAGGTCGTCTAGTATAACATCATTTAATATTTTGTCTCTTCCTAATATATATATAACTCGCCTTTTTGCATCTTCTCCTATTTTATAAATAGAAAACTTTCCTCTTATAACTATATATATTGTATTGACCTTTTCCTTATCACTAAAGACAACATTGCCCTTTTTATAAGTCTTTTTTATTCCAAAGGAGCAAAGTTTATGCAATGTATCATCCTTTAATTCATTAAATAAATCTAATTCCCTTAACTGTTCTATATTTAAAGCTTTCATAAAATCTTTCCTTTACTAAGCAGTTGCTTTATCTTCCATGCTTAATTCATCAGTTTCTTCTTCAATGGCTGCATTTTTATCTTTTCCATAATTTTTGAATACTATGGAACCTAAAATTCCTGCTACAGTTCCCCCAACAATTGCAAATACAATGGCTAATATTACTTTCATTGGATCATTAAATCCAAAAGGTGCTAAAAGCCCTGGTATTGGAGATGCTGTTCCCGGTGCATTATTTATTATTTTAAAATATGCTGCTGCAAGTCCTGCGAGTCCCCCACCTAAAAAATTTGAACAGTATATGGGTATTGGATGTTTCGTTATGATATGAGCTTGTGTTAAAGGTTCTAACATAACAGCTATTACATTGCTTTTATTTCCAAGCTTTAGCTTTTTAAACATAATACCGTTAGTGAAAGAACCCCCAACACAGGCTATTGAAGCTATACCCATAGCTAAACCTTGAAGTCCTATCATTGCAGTGAGTGCCATTGAACTAAGTGGAGACGTACAAGTTATCTTCATTATTCCACCAAGTAAAAATCCCATTACATATGGAGATTGTTGCGCTGCTGTTGATATCATTTCCCCTATGCTAATCAATGTTGAGTTTACTACTGGGTCTACGCCTAAAGCTATAACTCTTGCTAAAGGTGCTATTGCAAGAGCCCCAACTATGGTGTCTAACCCTTCCGGAAGCTTTTTCTCTATAATTGGTGCTACAAGTCCTACTATATATCCAGCCACAAATCCTGGAAGTATTCCGTATCCTCCAAGCGCCACCCCTGCCGCTACTGCATATATAGGATTAACCCCCATTGCTATTGGAACTAATATAGCTGCTGCAACTCCGCCCATAGAGCCTGATGATTCTCCTACCTGTCTTAAAAAACTTAAGTTTAAAAAATCACCACTTATATACTTATGTATTGCCTCTACAAGAAAAGTTGCTACTGCTGCATTTGCAAGTCCCGACATTGCTTTATTTCCTTTTGGGGCCTTAAAACTAAAAATTGAAAATAAAGCTAGTGTAAATAGCAACAGTCCTATACCTATTATTATGTCCATCATAATGCTCACTCCTTCAAATTTTTTAATCAAAATAATTCAAATTCATTAATTATTCTGATTGTAACGCTTTACCTTCATAAGGTTTCAAGGAGCTTCAAATTAGTAATTATAACATGCTATACAAAATTCTTATAGGTGCTATTTGTTAATATAATAACGAATTCCTTGCAAAAACTTCTTTAAGTTAACTTTACCTCTTTCTTTCCCCTTACCTCTTATGAAGTCCATTTCTCTTTTTATTTCATCAAAACTAAAAAGAGATGTGGAGAATTCTGTAAAGGTATCATTCATATAATCTTCTATTCCAAGGCTAGCTAGATTTGTCATAGCTCTAAATGCAGTCCTTCTTATTCTTTGCTCTGTAGATTTAGGCTTAGAAGATATCTTTTTAAAAAAGTCATTTAAAGTTGTTCTATCCAAAACGCCATCATGCTTTATAATGTATGTTAAAGCTCTTATTATATCCTCTTCTCCCCCTTCGCTTAATATTCCTATTTGCTTCATAATACCTTTAATACTATCTTCAACATTTGACATAAATTCTTCATTTTCGTCAAAATTATCTTTGTCATCTAACTTAGCTTCACCTATTTTTAAATTATCAACTTCAAATAAGGTTTGTATCTTATTTAACTTTTCTCTCATAATTATATCATTTATCACTCTAGATAAAACAGCTTTAACTTCCATAGCATTTATAGGTTTATTTATAAAAAATTCTATACCACTTTCATAAGCTTTTTCTATCATATCTTTTGATGTTACTTGAGATATCATAATGAACTTTATATTATTATATTTACTTCGTATTTCATTAATTACTTCTATACCATCCTTATCTGGCATTAATAAATCAACTATAATAATTTTAGGTTTATCTTTATCTATTAATTTAAAAATATTAGTACTATCTAAATCCTTATTTTCTATTACCTCACCTATTTTTTCATGTTCGATTATCATAGTTAATATGTTATGTATATTAAAATCATCATCTATTATAAGTATTTTCAAAAAATCACTCCTCTATTTCAGATTGTGGGATTAAAATAATAAATTCCGTCCCTTGATCCTCTATAGAAGTAAACTTAACTATCCCATTTAACTTCACTTCTATTATATCTTTTACGATACTAAGTCCAAGCCCCCTATTGATACTTCCAGTTTCAAAGTTTATCCTAGTAGAAAATCCTGGGCTAAATATGTGTTCAGTATCTTTTTTTGAAATTCCCCGTCCATTATCTCTAATCTTAAAAGCATGGTATTTTTCTTCTTTCCCTTGAACTATGTAATGAATTAAATCTATATTTCCATTATACACTTTTAGTAACTCATCTGAATCTATTGATATTCTTTGTTCTATTGAGTCTATAGCATTATTTATAATGTTTCTAAATACAGAAATTAAATAATAATGCTTCATTGTATTGAAGTTTTGTCCCTTTTCTATATGTAAATTTATATTCTTATCTTTAAGTAAATGCTCCATAATTTCACCTATAAGGTCTAAAACATCATAAAACTCCATAACCTTTTCATCAACCTTATCATCAGTTATTTCTATAACACCCCTTGATATAAGCGCTATTTGCTTTTTTATTTCATGTATATCTTTAGCTATTTCTACTGCTTCACTCTCCCATTTTGGATACTTTTTAAAGGACTTTATCTCATTATAAAATTTATATGATTTACTCATAACTATTTCAACATTATCCATAGTCTTTTCCATTAAATACACTTCACTTTTCATCCTTGAACTAGCCATGACAAGGTTCATATATCTAGTTTTATGTTCTCTTTTTAAAAGTTTTATACTATATCTATTCATAAGATTTAATATAATCCATATGAAAAAAGATCTTAATATTGCAACTATACCTAGACCTATGTATATTTTTATACTAACTACCTCTCTTAAAAGATAAGTCCTCACCGTCATCTCTAAAATATTAGCAAAAAGGTCACATATTATGGTGTAAAAGAAAAGTTTATTCACCGTCTTTATCCTTTTATTAAATATTAAATAAAATATAACATAGCCTGTATAAAATATAGTCTCTGGAAAGTAATTGATTAATCCTTCACCAAAATAATGAAGTATTCCACCAGACTGTAGAAAATATATAAATGCTCTTAATATACAGACAAAGCCACCACAAAACATCCCTGTCTTTAACTTATCTTCTATATCCTCTTCATAAAAAATTATTATTAGTATTACAATACCAAAAGATACATTAAAGTTTTCTACCAATATCCCCATATAAACTTGTGAAAATAGCGCTGCAATAGCTGCCATGAATATAACATTTTCTTTTAGCTTAAAACCTTCATCCATAAAATCAATCCTTTTATATGTATTATATAAATATTTCGACATTTTTTTCTGAAAACCTTTTATATTTACAAGGTTTTGTTATATAAATAACAATGTTAATCATGATTATATTTTATAAGTATAAAAAAGGCATGTATTTAAATATAAAATCTAAATACATGCTTTTAGTATTAATATTTTATTGAAAATATATTATGTCCTTGTATAACGCTAGGTATTATTCAATAATTAATTGATAGTCCTCTTTTATACCTTTGCTTAGATTACAACTTGAATGAACAACTTGTATATTTTCTTTTGTGTCTTGTCCACCTATTGCGATTGCTTTTATATGATCATTATGAGTTGAATCTCCAATATATAAACTTCCTCTACAAATAGGACATTTATTATTTTGAGTTTGAATTAACTTTTCTACCTCATCATAATTTAATTTTAAATTTCTTTTTTTAATTATATATAAGTCATTAAATTCATTTACCTTTTGCTTATAATATTCTAATGAATCTTCAGGTACTTCTTTTGACATAATAAATATAACCGAAATATCTTCTTTAACTTTTTCTCTATATTTCTTAATCATATTTATATTCAAAGGACTTAAGATATACCACAAGGAGTATAGATCTTGTAAGCTTCTTCTGCTTGAATTTGCTTTTATTTGAAAGAGCTTGTTTAATTCATCCTTTAAAAAATCATCCCTATTTTTATTTGATAAGTTTTGATCAATTAACACTAGTTCAAGTTTTCTTATGAAACTCTCTAATAACTTTATTGATTTAAAAAAGTCGCTTTTTATATCTTTATTTGCTGATGCATCTACTAATAGTTTTGTGATTTCTTTTTTATCTGGTATTCTAAAATTGATTCTATTACCTTTTTGATAAATATTTAATCCTATATTATTGGATACTTCACCATATTCCTTGTTATAAAATAAAAAAGCTAAAGATGTCATCATTTCTTCATTGTCCATGCGTTTATTATTTTTTCTAAAATAAAACCAATTTTCGTAACTAAAAGCTAATTCTTTTAATTTAGTTATTATGCTTTTATCAATATATGAATTCCACATTTCAAATGTATTGTCTTTTATAGGATACGGCTTATTATTCAATCTTATAAATAAATCTATTGGATTAAAATTAGGATTTTTATCTTCATCAATTTCAACAACTGCTAAATTAAAATCCAGTATCTTTTCTTGCATATTTAAAGTCAAATCTACAAACCTTTTACCATCTATCTCATCCTTTAATATAGTAAGTCCTTTAAGTTTGAATTTATTCTTTTTAGAGAATTCCTCCTTACCACTTTGGTCCTTAAACCCCTGACCAACATATCCTAATATAGAAAGCAATCTTTGCTGACCATCTATAATTTCACTTACACCATCATTTCTTTTATAAATAAAAATAGGTGGTAGCTTAATATCTAACAAAATACTTTCTATAATGGATGATGACTTAAATATATTTATTACCTCATCTCTTTGATAGGATGGTCTAATTAAATATTTCCCTCTAAGCATTTGTCTTCCTAATTCATCTACAGTTATACTAGATGGTTCTGGCTTCTTTATCCTTAAATCTTGTAATTCATTTATCTTAAGATTTATATCTTCTCTATTTATATTCTCATCTTTAAAGTCAACATCTTTATATTGACTTTCAACATATATTTCTAGAAGATGTGGTTTATTTAAATAACTAGAAAAGTATTCTAAAGTATAATAATATCTAGGCTCATAATTTTTATAAAAATGACTTTCCACTGTTGTATACTTATCAAATCCTTTAATAATATGATTCATTAATCCACAATAAAACTTTGTATCATAATCAATATCCTCTATTTTGCAATGTTCATAATCACAAATATATAACGCCCATAAAATACATTCAAATACAAGTACATTATATTTAGCCTTATTAAGATCTAGTAACTCTTTAAATTTATATAAGGTTAATATCTTGTCCATAAAATCATTGTATTCATCCTTAGGATCACTAATTTCTAACATAAGTATTTCATATAACTTCTCTATGACTAATTTACGATTATTTGATTTTGAAAAGTATTTTACAGGTATTTTATGAATCACTAAATATCTTCTTATCTTATCCATAATTGCATCTACTGATATATTCTTACCTTTTCCATTGAAAAATAATTGTTCTATATAGAATTTATGTGTTTTATTATTCAAAAGATTACTTTTAAATAAATTTGTTACATCATCATGATTGTATTTAGCCCTATTTATTTCAACAGATTTAAGTGGTGTTATACCTGAATTATATCTTTTGAAAATCTCTTTTTTTATTAAATCTTCTTGACTCTCTGTTAATTTTGCTTCGTTTACTATAGTAAATTCTATTATCCTTAATTTAGTATCTAATAATAGCTCTTTTATACTATCTTCTAAATCAGAATATTTTCGTTTTGCTAATCCTTTTAAAGTATCTAATCCCCTATTAGTAAGTATAATTTGATCATTTAAAAACTTCTTTATAGTTTCATACCTTTGTCTTCCATCAATAATTTCTATCTTTCCATCACTTGTATTAAAAAAAACTAACGGTGGTATTTCTGTGCCAAGTAAGATACTTTCTATAAAATAAGTTCCTTTTTCTGAATCCCAAACGTATTTCCTTTGATAATAGGGATTAAATATAATCTTATTTTGAAACCTCATATTGCCAAATAGGCTGTCTACAGCCATTACCTTAGTCTCAACCTTAATGTGATTTTTAAGAATGTTTTCTATCTGGTCTGAAATTTTAATAATAGCGTCCATACCTTTTTCTCCTTATTCGTAACAATTCTAAGTCATTATAAGTGTAACATTAAACATAATTATGTATTCTAAGAAGTATATCCACAAAATATAATTCATCTTATTTATATTTTAAATTTATTTACTTCTTCAAGCATTTTATTGGTCATATTGCTAAGCATCTGTGCTGATTGAGCTACTTCTTCTGTGGCTGCATTAGTTTCTTCTGATGATGCTGCAATTTCTTCTGATGATGCTGAAACTTCAAGTGAAACTGATGATACCGTATCTATTCTTCGTAAAATATTATCCTTATCCTTATCTATATCTTTTGTAGAATTTTTAACTGTTTCAATTTTAGGAATTACTTCATTAATTGCTTCGATAATATCTTTATAAGACATTATTGAATTATTAATAATCTTAACCTGATTTATTAATTCATCATCCATATTAACTGAGTCTAAAACTATTGTATCAGCATTATTAGATATTTCACTTATTAATATACTAATTCTTTCTGATGATATCTTTGATTGTTCTGCAAGCTTTCTTATTTCATCTGCTACCACTGAAAATCCTTTTCCTGATTCACCTGCTCTAGCTGCTTCAATAGCGGCATTCAATGCTAATAAGTTTGTTTGCTTTGCAATATTATTTATTATATTAGTAATATCGTTTATTTCATTTATATCTTTCCCAAGTTCAATAATTTTTCTATTAAATGTGTTAAATGAAGAAGTAACATTTGTTACAGAGTTGTTTAATTCATTCATAGAACCACTGCTATTATTTGCCATTGAACTAATACCTCTAGCACTTGTATCCAAAACGTCCATTTCATTAACAACTTCAGATAACTTATGACTAAACTCATTAAGAACTTCTGTTACATTTATTAAATCTTCAGATTGAGAGCTTGTACCTCCAGCAATTTGATTTATAGCTTCAGCAACATTTTGCGATGAACTAGATATCTCTTCTGCAACTGCCGACAAATTTTCTGATTGGATATTAATATTTGAAGAACTATCCTTTATTCCATTAATCATGTTTTTTAACGATTGTTGCATAACTTTCATTGAATAAGTCATAGCTCCAACCTCATCTTCTAAATTTAAGTATTTAGATGGAACATCTTTAGATAAATCACCCTTTGCTAATAAATCCAAATGTATTGAAGTTGATTTTATTCCTTTAGATATACTTTCTGAAATTACATAAACCATTGAAAGTCCCATTAATAAAAATAGTATAGACGATACCGCAAAAGATATTTTAAGTCCATTAAGTTCTGATAATATCTCGTTTGTAGATACTACTATCCCGACTGACCATTCAGTACCTTTAACAGGAGCATATCCTATGTATTTATGTATTCCCTCAAACTGATATTTACCTATTCCTATTTCTCCAAGCCCCATCTTTTTTTGAATATCAGCAAGCTTTTGTAATTTGGGATCCTTCTTTGATTCCTCAATAGTATTGTACATATTCATAACTAAATTATTATCACTATGGGCAATGAATGTACCATCTTTTTTTATCATAAATCCATTACCTGTTTCTCCAAATTTAATGTTACTTGTTAATTCACTTAATCTATTACCGTCACTTACTTCAATTAGAGCCCCTATAATTTCGTTATTAATTTTAATTGGCGTTGCAAATATAACTACAATTGTTCCATCTACCTTGCTCACTAAGGGATCTTCAATGTGACTTTCTCCTGCCAATGCCTTTTGAAAGTAGAGTCTTTCTTTAACATTTGCACTTTTGCCATCAGTATATTTTACATCTCCGTTTTTATCTGCAATACCCATCTTTATACTACCATTTCTTTTAACCTCTTCTAAGAGAATCAACTCCTTACTTTCCCATGAATTTTGAGTATCTCTTATGTCTTGTCTTGTTGCTATAACTTCTAGTGTTTTAAGATTTCCTTCAATTCTCCCTTCAATATTACTTGCGGATTCTTCTGCAAGTTTTGGTAACGTTTTTCCTATATTTGAGGTTAATGCTTTTGATGAACTTATGAACGAAACACTCCCAAGCCCTATGCATATAACCCCTATTAACAATCCTAGAAATACTATTAGCTTTGATTTTATACTTTTCATAATTTCCTCCTAATTAGTTTACTTTTAATATTTTTAACATTTTTGATTTATATATAACTATATTTAATCCTTTCTACATCTTATAGTTACACCTATCCTTTTAGAATATTTTAACACATTATGTAGTATGGTTAAATAATTATTACTTATAATCTCCATTTTTCGCCACCTATTTATATTAATATGGCGAATTTTAAAACTATATATCTTGATTTAATATAAATTAAAATATATTTTAAATAAAATTCTTTTCTAACACTTACAGTCACAGTCTTCTTTAATTATTCCATTATCTACTGATATCTTTCAGGCAACTGCATCTATTATGTCCGCAATTGCACATTCTTTACATGCATAAGCGCATAAAAATTCTTTTACTAATCTAGCCCTTTTTTCTGCATCTATTCTCGTAACTGGTGTTACCTCCATAGCTGATGTTCCACCTTTAAGTGCAGGAACTATATCATTGCAAAATTCAGCTGCCATACATTGAAGTATGCCAGCTTCAGCCTCTACTAAAGCATCTGTAATTTGCATTTCAGTTAATGTTGAAGAGGTTACTGGAAAAGCCATCTTATAACTACCTCCCTTTATATAATCTAATACGCTTTATATGATTTTATAATTTATTTCCCACTATTATATTATGATCTTTGTCGGAACTTGTTACATCTTGTAATTTACGCAAAAAATAAGAGCTCCCTAAATATAGGAAGTCTCTTATCTATTATCTTTTATCTATTTCATTATCTTACATATATCATTTGTAAATTCTACTGGATCATTAATTGGTAATCCTTCAATTAATAGTGCTTGAGTATATAGTAAATTAGTATATAGATCTAATTTTTCTTTATCTCCTTCAAAAGCACTCTTTAAAGCTTTAAATACATCATGATTAGTGTTGATCTCTAGTATCTTATCTGCCTTTATTTCTTGATTATTTGGCATTGAATTTAATATCTTTTCCATCTCTATAGATATTTCACCATCATTAGAGAAACATACTGGATGATGTTTTAATCTCTTAGATGCTCTTACCTCTTTTATCTTTCCTGATAATGCTTTTGTCATATATTCGAAGAGTTCTTTATTCTCCTCTTTTTGTGCCTTTTCTTCTTCTTTTTCGTTTTCCTTAGTTTCAATACCTAAATCATTGCTAGAAACTGATCTAAACTCTTTTTCTTTATAGGACATAAGCATCCTAATTGTAAATTCATCCACATCATCTGTAAAGTATAATATTTCATATCCTTCTTCTGCAACTAATTCAGTTTGTGGAAGCTTTTCGATTCTTTCATTAGATTCACCTGATGCATAGTATATATATTTTTGACTTTCAGGCATTCTAGAAATATATTCATCTAAAGTTACCAGCTTTTTCTCTTTAGAAGAATAGAACATAAGTAAATCTTGTAACATTTCTTTATCTGCTCCAAAATCATTGTAAACACCATATTTTAATTGTCTACCAAAGGACTCATAGAACTTTTCATACTTTTCTCTTTCATTTTTCAATAAAGATAATAATTCACTTTTAATCTTATTTTTAATGTTTTTTGCAATAAGTTTTAGCTGTCTATCGTGTTGAAGCATTTCTCTTGAGATATTTAAAGATAAATCCTCTGAATCTACCATACCTTTTACAAAACTAAAATAGTCTGGTAATAAATCTTGGCATTTATCCATAATAAGTACTCCACTTGAATATAGCTCTAACCCTTTTTCATATTCCTTTGTGTAATAATCATAAGGAGTGTTTTGTGGAATAAATAATATTGAATTATATCTAACAGCTCCATCTACAATTATATGAATATGCTTTAAAGGCTTATCATATCCGTAATGTTTTTCCTCATAAAACTTATCATAATCCTCTTCTTTAAGCTCACTTTTATTTTTCTTCCATATTGGCACCATTGAGTTAATAGTTTGTTCTTCTATATACTCTTCATACTCATCTTCAGTGCCATCTTTTAACTTAGTATTAGTTATATCCATCTTTATTGGATATCTTATAAAATCAGAATACTTTTTAATGATTTCTTTTAATCTATATTCATCTAAGTACTCGTCATAATTTTCATCTTCAGTATTCTCTTTAATCTTTAATATTATTTCAGTACCAACAGAATCCTTTGTACAAGGCTCTATAGTGTATCCTTCTGCTCCTTTAGACTCCCACTTGTAAGCTTCATCACTATCTAAAGATTTACTAATCACAGTAACTGTTTCAGCTACCATAAATGCAGCATAAAAACCAACACCAAACTGACCTATAATGTCATGGCCATCCTTAGAATCATTTTCCTTCTTAAAAGCTAAAGATCCACTCTTTGCTATAACCCCAAGGTTATTTTCTAGCTCTTCCTTTGTCATACCTATACCAGTGTCAGTAATCTTTAATATTCTATTTTCCTTATCTGCTGCTATCTTTACATAGTAGCTTTCCTTATCAAAGCTTAGACTATCATCTGTTAATGCCCTGTAATAAATTTTATCAATAGCATCACTAGAGTTAGATATAAGTTCCCTTAAAAATATTTCCTTATGAGTATAAATTGAATTAATCATTAGATCTAGCAGTCTTTTAGATTCTGCTTTAAATTCTTTTGTTTCCATGTAATTCTCTCCCTTCAGAATAAAAACCACGTAACAAAAAATGTAGCGCAGTAAAAAATATAATATAGATAAATCTGTTGTTAGCACTCTGTAAGTGTGAGTGCTAACTCCTAATACAGATATAACATATTTTATTTAACATGTCAATATTGAAATGAAAATGAAGTGTAATACTCCTCATTCTCCTATACCTTTATAGTCGAGGAAGCACCAACTGCTCATAACCTTTTTTATCCTCAAATTTATGAATATATTCAAAGCATTGGTCCACTTCAAACAAAATATCATTGGATGCACATACCTCTCTTACAATCTTCATTAACTTCTTATTGTTATCACTAGTTAATTCATAGGAGTAGCCATACGTTTTTATATACCTATCTTTCATACCGGGAAAATATTCATCCAGTTTCTTGTAAAAGTATTCCCGATTTCCGTCTCTCATAGTAACTCCCATACCGAAACAAATAATGCCATGTACTTTCGCCTCTACGCAATATTTAAGAATGCCTCTTATATTTTCTTCTGTATCATTTATAAATGGCAAAATGGGACTCAGCCAAACCACTGTAGGAATTCCATTATCAAGCATAACCTTTAACACTTCAAACCGTTCTTTTGTAGTACTTACATATAGATACCAATTTTAAAAATGAATTAATATTATATTCATTTTTTCCTTTAATAATTTCACCCTTTTTCTTTAATGTATACTGTAAATGGATTTGTATCTTTTCAAATCCATGCTGATCAAGTTGTTAGCATAACAACCCTCTTACTAAAATTATTTATTACTAAATATATTGAGCGGAATTTAATTCACCTCTTAGAATATCCTGCTTTTGAATTTGTTTAATAGCCCTAGCTATATTGATTAAAGTTCTCAATATTTTAGAGTGTAACTCCTCACTATAAATTATATCATATTACTAAAGCTTTCATATAACACCTATAAAATACTACATACAAAAAAGAACAGATCATTAAACTCTCTGTTCTTTTTTGACTTATTATTCTATTAACTTCATTAAACTTCTAATATAAACTTATATCTAAGTCTACTGTATGATAATTTGAAAACTTATCCTAATTACTATAAATAAAATTAGTCTTCCTGTGTCTTCTATCTATAAAAACATTATCATTGATAGAATAAACATAAATATAACTCCACCAACCATTGGCACCGATGTTCTCTTTACAACGTCTATAGCATTTTTCTTTACAGATCCTGCTACAATTACGGTAACTGCTGCCACTGGTGACACTGCTCTCATTAGATTTCCTGCAAGTCCCATTGGAACTGAAATTGCAATAGGGCTAATTCCTGCTGCCTCTGCTAATGGAACTATTAACGGAATCATTGCAAAGAATAAGGCTGTCCCACTACCTGAAAGCAATACTATTAGCATAGATAACGCTACCAAGATTAGTGGAAGAACTATTCCCATGCCTGTACCTTGTGTAGAAATCATAGTCTTTTGTAAAGTACTAATCAATCCAATTGAGTTTAATCCTGCTACAAATACGCTGGCTGCTACTAATAATGCCACAATTGAAACTCCACCTGCCATTCCCTTAAAGAAGGTTTCTGTTTCTTTCAAAACCTTATTATCTCCCTTGTGCCTAACTAATTCACAGATAATTGCAATGATAAAACTTAAGATTGATGCTACTTCTACTGATAATGCTGATGATGAACCTGTGAAGTAAACCATAATCAATAATAATATTGGCAGTAATGGTAGTAATGCATATACTGTTTTAAATAATGCCGATCCCTTAATTTCACTAACTGCTTTTATTTCAACCTCTTCTCTATCCAAGTCATTTACTTGTTTTTTATCCATAAACTTTTGCCAAAAATAATGTAAAATTGCCATGAAACCTAGTGTAGGAATTGAAACTATAGCATGATATTTAAGCACATAATCTGTTACTGTTAATCCTGCATAAGCTGGAAACTTCGCTAGTTCTTGAGCAATTGCAACATTGTCACTTCCAAGAGGTGTTGGTATTACTGTTGCCGTTGTGGCAATAACTGCCGCTGCTGTTAGTGTACTCATACCTGACCTTTTTAAAACTGGAAATAATGTAGCTAATAATATAATTGCTAAGTTAGAAGCACTTGGAATTACTAAAGAAAGTAAATTTCCTAATAAAAATACAATTGGAACTAATATATAAGTTGATTTAATTTTACCTATTGGTTTTGTTAAAACACTTACAGTAACATCATTTGCTCCTATTTTACTCATATAAGCTGAGTATCCTCCTAAGATCAAAATGATAAATCCTGCCGCTGATAAGGTTTGTTTAAAAATATCTGCTGTTGCTTTTAATGGGTCAAGTAACATAAGCCCTGTAGACTCAAACTTTTTAATTGCTATACCATTTCCCATTGCAATGGAAATATACATTAATATTATACCAATAGCAAATAAGGTTATTTTTATATCCATTTTCTTTATTAGCATGTATATTACTAAAGCAATTGCAATAATAGCTGTCCCAAGCATTATAAAATTGTTCATAATAAATTCCTCTCCCTATGTTTATTTTATATACAGTTTTTAATTGAACTCATGAACCACTCTTTGAATATATTTGCATTTATATCTGTACATACCTTTGCGTTTGGAGATTTTCCTAGGTATCCTTTTAAGTCAACCACAGTGCACCCTAATGTTAAATTACTTTGTGTTTCAACATCTATAAAGGTTTCTGTCATCTCATACATTTCAGGGCAAAGTATATAAGCTATTGCACAGCTATCATACATTTTTAATCCTGTTTTAAAGCTTCCACCTCTATACTTTTGGAATAATGAATACATCATATGTCCGGTTTTTCCGAAGGTTTTAATTTCTTCACTATCCTCTGGGTATACTAGTGCCTTAAGCCCCATATCTAATCCTGCCATCACTAGATTCACACCACTCATAAACACAATTTTAGCTGCCTGTGGGTCTGTTGCTATATTAAATTCACCCATAACTGTCTTATTGCCCCTTGTCAAAGATCCACCCATAAATACAATTTCATCAATATTAGCTTTAACTTCTGGGTACATTTTTAATAGCACTGCAATATTTGTAAGTGGTCCAATAGCCATTATAGTTATTGGAGTTTCACTTTGAAGAATAGTCCTTCTCATTGCCTCAACTGCATGCTCTTCTAATAAGTTACTACGACATGGCTCTCCAAAGTCATATCCATCCATTCCTGATGCACCATGAACATTTTTTGCATCATCAAACTTTTCAAGTAAAGGCTCTCTAAGACCTTTTGCTACAGGTATACTTTTTCCAAAAAAGGTCAATAGTTTTAATGTGTTCTCAGTTACTAAATCAAGACTAACATTTCCAGCTACAGTTGTTATAAGTTCTACATCTATTTTATCGGAAAATAGTGCTATTGCTATTGCTATTGCGTCATCGATACCTGGGTCAGTGTCTATTATTAATTTTCTTTTGCTCATTGGGCTTCAGCCTCCTTTATATTTTGACAATTTATTAATTTTTTATTTATGTTTAAAAATTTATTTGCTTTTTAAGTATATTTTATATATTTGTTAGCCTTTTATTTATTTTTAACAAATTTATTGGATTTTTATTTATTTTCAAAAAAATTATCAACTTCTTCAAGAGTTGGAATAGATATTTGAGCTCCTTCTCTTGTAACAGTTAGAGCAGAAACCTTTGTTGCATATAATAAGGCTTCGTATAAAGGGCTACTAAAAGATATTTTTGCTACTAAAGCTCCTATAAAGGAATCCCCTGCAGCCGTAGAATCAACAGTCTCCACCTTATATGCATTTATCCTAATTACTTCATCTAAGGTTACAGTTATACTGCCTTTTGATCCTAATGTAATTATAATATTTTTTGCTCCCTTATTTTGAAGGATCTTTGCTGCCCTTTCACACTCATAAGAGTTGTTAGGATATATATCCGTTAACATCTTACATTCACTTTGGTTAATAACTAAAATATCTATATGTTTATAATACTCATCTTTAAATAGCCTAGCTGGTGCTGGATTTAATACTGTTACCATTCCAATACCTTTCGCATACTCTATTAATTTAAGAGTTGTATCTACGTTATTTTCAAATTGAGTTACAAATATATCTTCTTTACTTGCAAGTTTATCTAAATTATCCTTTGCAAAATTAAAGGTTAAAGCGTAATTTGCACCTGGATTTAAAATTATTCTATTATCATTTTCATGACATATAATCATAGCTGTACCAGTGGGTTGCTTTTTATGTAATTCAATACTATCTGTATTAATTCCATTATTTTTTAAAGCACTTACCGCTTCAGCTCCAAAAGGATCATCTCCAACACTTCCTATAAATGATACCTCTGCATTTGATTTTACTGCTGCAACTGCTTGATTTCCACCTTTCCCACCTGCATTTAGCAAAAAATCATGACCTTGGATAGTCTCTCCCTTACTCGGAATATTATCAACTTTAATTGTAAGATCCATATTAAGACTTCCAACTACAATAACTTTTCTCATACTATTTATCACTTCTTTCTTTCTAAACAAATCATACCTGCTCCAAATCTCTCACTTGGCCTTTGTACAAATCCAAATTTTTCATAAAACCCTTCTGTATCAGGCATAGCCATAAGTCCTATATAAGCATTTTCACAACAGCATGATTCTATATAATCTAATAAGTTATCAACAACCATTTTTCCTACTTTTTTATTTCTATACTTAGGATGAACCACCACATCTTTTATGAAAAATACAATTCTTCCATCTCCAACTACTCTTCCAATAGCAATAGGATCTTCATTATCATATATAACTACACTATAAACAGTGTTTTTTAATGCTTCGATAATGTCTTCTTTATGATATTGTTGCATATTTGCATATTGCCTTATGCTGTGATATATATCCCATGTTAAGCCATTTTTACATATTTTCATTTTAACATCCCCTGTGGTAAAACGTTTTATCAATATGGAATATGATATCATCAGGTGTAACCGTTGTCAACATTTTTCATGAATTTTTTTGATTTTTTTCATGAAATATAAGATGTTTTTTTATTTTATATATTCAATTGTATTTAACAAAAATTTCACAAATAATATGCTATACTTATTTTGGTGATTAAAATGAAAGTTAAATTAAAAGATATTGCTAAACAGGCAAACGTATCCATAACCTCTGTGTCTTTAGTTTTAAATAATAAGCCTTGTAGAATTTCAAGCGAAAAGAAAGAATTAATTGAAAAGATTGCAAAAGATAATAATTATACTCCAAATATTAATGCAAGAAGCCTAATTACAAATGAAACTAAAACCCTTGGACTCATTATTCCTGATATTGAAAACATATTTTTCTCAAGGCTTACCAAAACCATTGAAACCTATTGCAGGCAATTTGGATACGCTTTGATTATAGTAAACTCAAATGATGAATATAAAGAGGATCTTTATTTATTAGATTTATTATTAGCAAGAGGCATAGATGGTCTTTTTATTGCTATTTCTAATTCCGCATATAATAATAAAGAAGAGGTATGTTTAAGGCTTAAAAAATTAACTATACCTTATATAATGGTGGATAGAGTTTTTGATGAATTAAACTGTAATCAGGTGTATTTTGATAATGTAAAAGGCTCTTATCTTGCAGCAAAGCATTTAATTGAAAATGGACATTCTAAAATTTCCTGTATTACAAATTGTATTTATTCAAAAAACACTGTATCACGCTTTGAAGGATATGAAAAAGCAATGAAGGAACATGGTCTAGAAATAAAGAAAGATTACATTATTGAAGGAGATTATCGTATTCAAAGTGGATATAATACTGGTGATATGGTAATTAAAAATCATACCACCGCTGTATTTGTTACAAATGACATGATGGCCCTTGGATTACTTAAACGATTAGGCGAAAAAGGTATAAAGATTCCTGAAGACTTGTCTATTGTAAGCTATGATAACTTATTAAATGACTTTATCCTTGGTCCAGGCATAACTTCCATTGATCAAAATATTTCAAATCTAGGAAAAACAGCTTGTGACCTGATGCTTAAGCTTCTCAAAAATGAAGAAACAGCAATTAAAAAGATATGTTTAGATCCTGAACTAATTATAAAAAAAAGCGTTAAAAATATAGTGTAATCATGAAAAATGCCTCCCTACCTTTAGGGAGGCTAATTATCTTTGTAAACATTCTGTCATAAGTTAATACTTCATGCTCTTCAATGACAATCACAATATAATATTGAGCTCCAAATGCTAATTATCACTTTTTTGTTTGTAATATAACATTTTAGCTTTAACTGAATGTGTCAATATTAAAAATATGTAATATCCATTAATATATCATTTTATAATTAGAGGGATCTTATGTTTCTTCTAGAATACATTAACAATACCTTATTATAATATTTCATTCGACTTTGTACGCAAATATAAAGTAAATATTATTTTATGAAATAAATTTAATAATGGATTAGAGGGATTATTTTGATAGATATAATACATATATTAGGAGCAGCAGGTTCAGGTACTTCAACCTTAGGAAAAAAATTAGAAAACAAATTAAATTATATTCATCTTGATGTAGATGATTATTTTTGGTTTCCAACAAATCCACCATTCCTCTTATAGAAAATCTAATCAAATAACTTTCACGCAATTTTCTTGAATTATGCCACAACTGTAATCTATTAAGAAGTTATAAGGAGTAATTAGAAATGAGTAATTTTAATCAAACTAATATAATAAAAGAGATTTTACAATTTGAGTATGAAAGTAAAATGATTTCTAAAGGAAATAATTTTCCAAAGCTTAATATAAATGAGTATAATCTAAAAGATATATGTATATTACTACACAATAAAATAAAAGTTAGTGAAATAAGTAGATATTTCGGATGGTCACAAAAGGAATTATCTGATAGATTAGAGCTATTGCTTAAAGAAGAACTTATTATAAATAAACAGAATGAGTATATTCCTTATTTAATGGTTATTTCATTGGAAGAAGGAAAGAAATTAAATGAACAATTAGATAAAATCGCGTATAACGTTGTAAAATTGATTGAGGATAAATTTGATGAGATAAAGAAAGAAACATATAAATTTGAATGCTTTAAACAATTTAAGTTTAATGAAATATCTCTGTTTATTTTGAGTAATGTTGTATTAGACTCTATACAAATAGATAATGTGGAAAAGTTATTCTTGAAATCTGAAAGAACAAGGCGAAATGGTATGAACTACTATTATTCATTACAAGAGAAATATAACCATACTGAAAAAGAGTCATTAGGCATATACGGAAATATGTTTAGATATTATGGAGATATTGCATTTGGGCTTTATGGTAATGAAAGAAATGGAATTAACTTTCATACAATTGATAACCTTTGTTTGGAAACATACTTTGGTAGTTTTAATTTTAAAAATGTAAATGATTTTAAAGGCTACTTATTGAAAGAACTTTTAAAGTACTTTAAGGAAAAGGATTATGAACTAACTAAAAATCTTATAAGTGGATTTAATCGTTTGGGAATAATGAAGGGTAATAAAATTAATATTCCAGTTTTAAATAAAGATGATTTTTATAAATTAAATGATATAGCTAATATTATAAAGGATGATTATATAGATGTTTTTGAGAAAAATTATAAAAGTATCCATTATAGCTATAATAATTCTGTATATTCAAATGAAATATCTTTTGAAGAATATTTCATTTGGTGGTATCACCTACTATATTCAAGAGCAACTGATCTATTAATTGGAGGCCACATAATTGACATACCTAACACTGGTAATTTTAGTTATATAGTTTCGTAAATTGGGTTGTAAAAAGCATTATATAGTATCACACCACCGTGAATACCATTCAGTACACGGCGGTTCAATAAAAATTAATGTTGAATATACCGATTTTTTACAGGTTGCAATTAAAGAGGCAAAAGAAGAAGCAGGTATAAATACTGTGACAGCTCTTACAAGAAATATTGTGTCTATTGATATTCTACCTGTATATGGGCATGTGAGAAGAAATAAGTATATTAGTGAACCCCTACACCTTTCCATAGCATATGTTCTTATCGCAAATGGAAAAGTGAGACTCATCGTAAAGAAAGATGAAAATAGCGATGTCACTTGATTTTCTTTAGATAAATTTACTGAAGATTTTTTTGTTTGTAATATAGCATTTTAGCTTTAACTGAAAAACAAATATATAAAACTAATGCTATTGGAATAACTAGCCATAGTAAACCTCTTCCCGCTGCAAAAGGCGTTTCAAATAAAAAACGTCTCCAAAATGATATTCCAGACATTTCCCATAGCCCTGGTGTATAATATAATAATTTAGGATTAAGAACTGATTTAATGTCGATACTCTTTTGAAATGCCAGTGCTATAGAAATAGGTAAATATACTACTGCAAGTCCTATCCACATATCAGATAATCTTTTGTACCTTGCTGCTTTTGACATATCATCTGAAAAAATATCCTCATCACCATTTTCATTAATTTTTTTGAAATATTGTGCTCCACAACTTTTATTACCAGATATATGTTTCCAACCACTATCTTCAAATAGAGCACTATAATCCATAAAATCCTCTTTATTTTTAAAAATTCTATAATCAATTCTTATTTTAGTATTTTGAGGTTTTGTAAAACTAAACTTATACCCAAAAGATGCCGTTTCTAACTCATATCCTTTTTTAGCCATGTCGTTTAACCATTTCTCTTCTTTATCATAATTAATGAAAAATTTAAATTTTCTCATCTTAATACCCCCAAATTAGAATTTTATTAAACTTCTTGTTATATCAATCATAAAATTCATTCTTTCAAAATCTAATTGTAGAACTTCTTTTCCTTTTTCAGTAATAACATAAACCTTTCGCCTAGCATCATCACTTTTGACCGATTGTATGAATTTTTGTTTTAGTAAGTTCTCAATAGCACCATAAAGTGTCCCTGCTGCTATCTTAACTTGATAATTACTTAATTCTTCAACCTTTTGCATAATAATATAACCATGAGCAGGTTCTAGTAATGCTAAAAGTACATAGTAGGTAGTTTCTGTTAATGGTAAACTTTTATCTCTATTCATATTCTCCTCCAATTAGCCAACAAAACTATACAGTTGTACTATATAGTTTTATTATATACAGTTAAACTGTATATGTCAATATTAAAAATATAGCCACATCAATAATTAAGACTATTTTAGATGTATTTCAATATAAATCATGAATAAAATCAAAGATGAACGTTTAGTTTTAAGAAACTTAAAAAATATCCGTATTGCTTTTTTGTCTCAAACCCTTGGCATAATCACCATTTTATGTAAACAACATTTTATGGATGGTAAAAGTTTTTCAGATATTCCATTGTTTCTTGTATTTATTTTAACAAAACGGGTGAAATTCTCCCATCCTCTACAGGTGGGGGATGAATAGCCCTTATTATTTTAGGTTCGATACATAAAATAATAACCTTTTGACATAATACTATTAATGATTAATTATGAAAAGAGGTGATAAAATGCTAAAGGCTTACAAATTCAGACTGTATCCAAACGAAGAACAAAAAATATACCTAGCTAAAACTTTTGGATGCACTAGGTTTATCTATAATAAAATGTTAGCTGAAAGAATTACGTCATATGAAGAAAATAAAGACCTAGATATTAAGACAATGAAATACCCTACTCCTGCACAGTATAAGACCGAGTTTGAGTGGTTAAAAGAAGTTGATAGTTTAGCATTAGCTAATGCACAATTAAATTTAGATAAAGCATATAAGAACTTTTTTAGAGATAAATCTGTTGGATTTCCGAGGTTCAAGAAGAAATCTAATACTAATAATTACACAACTAATAATCAGAATGGTACTGTATCCATTGAAAATAACCACATCAAAGTACCTAAACTAAAGTCTATGATTAAGATAGAGCAACATAGAAAGTTCAATGGATTGATTAAGTCTTGCACTATATCACAAGTACCCAGTGGCAAGTATTTCATATCTATATTAGTTGATACTGAGATTGCTCAGTTACCTAAAATGGATAATAAAATAGGTGTGGATCTAGGCATCAAGGAATTCGCAATAACAAGTGATGGGGTGTTTTTCAGCAATGCTAAACACTTAAAGAGATCAGAAAAAAGGTTAGCTAAACTTCAAAAGGATTTATCAAGAAAACAAAAAGGTAGTAACAATAGAAAGAAAGCAAGGTTGAAAGTTGCTAAATCGCATGAGAAAATATCAAACCAAAGGAAAGATATGCTTCACAAAGTAAGTACTCAATTAATTAACGAAAACCAAGTTATAGTCATTGAGGACTTAAAGGTAAGTAATATGATAAAAAATCATAAATTAGCAAAATCAATAGCTGATGCTAGCTTCGCAGAGTTTAGAAGAATGCTCACTTATAAAGCAAAATGGTATGGTAGAGAAATCATAATAGCACCATCAAATTATGCAAGTAGTCAGCTATGTTCTAACTGTGATAATAAATCAAGTCAAACAAAAGACTTATCCTGCAGAATATATATATGTCCAGTATGTGGAATGATAATGGATAGAGATATAAATGCTGCTAAAAATCTACTAAAACTAGCAATATAATAAAAGATATGTTGTTAGAGAGGTTGGAATGACCTTGATAGCTTGGGTAACCTTGTCTCATTAGAGATATTGACCAAGAAGCCATCCACTTCTATAAGTGGTGGTAGTTCACCTGGTGTAGTAATGAGCTTTCTTAATATGGGGATTTCAGTAGATAATGAAGGTCCAGAAAAAAGCTCTATATTTAATTCTTATAAGTGGATTTTAATACTTTCTATTACGGTTGGTGCTTTATTTACATTTATATCTCTAATGTTTTCTAATGAAATACTTTTTACTCGCGCTTTAATAGGCGGATTAATAGTATTTATATGCTTTTTGGCAGCATTTTCAGTTGGATATTTTATAAAGAAAAACCATTCTGATGGGTTAGATGATTAGTATAATTTATTTTAAAGCCTATTATATTTATAACCCATAATTCACACTTTGTACTTAGCTGTGAATTATGGGTTATATACTATAAAATGATTTTATCTGATGGCTACCATCCGTAACATCCCTCTCCTCTTCAAGGTGGGGGATGACGGCTGCTACGCCTCTGGATAATTTCTTCTAAGCCTTTGATGGAGAGATGTATTCCTTATAATCAAACTCCACCTGAGTCTAAGAATCACTTGATCTTTCCAAATTTCTTTCTATCCTATCTCCTACAATTTTAAATTCAGCCGGATATGGGTCTGAATAAAATGGAATTGGAGTTTCATTAATTCTCCCATGTTCTGAAAGATACCTTATGTGTACATCCTCGTAGCGCTCTCCTTTGCTTAACCAAAAATAATCTTCCATGCACATAGCTCTAGTCTTTCTACAAACTTCCCAAAAATCATAGTATAAAAGCCCTAAAGAAGCTAAAATATCATCTATATTTTGTCTCTCCTTTGGCACAACTCTATCTTCAAGCCAAAAAACAATATCTTCATTCGTTGGTACATAATCTATATTCCAATTTTCATAGCTATACATACCCAAAGGAAGGTATTTTCTATGATCTATATTTTTATATATTTTGAAAACAAATCTTTTACTACTTATATCATAAATAAGGTCTCCTACTTCAGTGTCTTTGTACATTAAAACATATTTATCTATCATAATTCTCTTATATCATTTACCTTCATAAGGTTCTCCCTTTCTTTAATCTTGAATTACTAAAGCTTTCTTTAAATTATATCATAAGTTAGATGATTAAAAATATTCCATATCGCTTATTATATCTTTTTATAGCTAAAGGATTCCCATACCTTATCTAGAATATATTAACAGGGAACATTGTAAAATTTAATTCACCTTTGTAAAAAGATTGCGAAGTAAAGGAGACCTAATTATGAAAAAAGATGTCTTTAACAATATAAAGGAACAGTTAAAAGATTACAAATATTCTTCAATGAAATATACCGAGTACGAAGAGATTTCAAACTATGATGTGATTTGTAATAATGAGCAGCTAATTTTGACTTTTGGATTTAATGTGGAAGCAGGGCTATATGAATTTCATTGGGCAACTAATAGTGCCTCCATTTTACTTAAAGAGGTAAATAAATCAAATGAAAAAGTACTGATAACTTTTATTCCAACTGAATGGATTGAGGAATTTAGAAAGAATAAGTTCAATATATATGCCATATGGAATGATTATTTCCATAATGATATTTCTAAGAGTTTAGAGCAGGTAAAATCAATGGAATTTTTAAAGGAATGTGACTTCAAAAAGGCATCCGAGGTAACACTTTCTTGTAGAGGACAAAGCAGAGGTTTTTCCGGTCAAACTGAAGAATGGATGAAACAATGGATTAAAGGGACGGAATCAAATTCAGTTTCGTTAGGTGGTAAAGATGGTGCAGTTTTAGTGCATAGTGAAAATGACAATATAACAGGTATTATTTGTATAGGGATTTATAGCTATGATGAAAGTGATGGTCCAATATTATGGGTACGTGAAATAGCCGTGCTTCCTGAATATCAGCGAAGAGGAATAGCTAAAACCTTGTTAAATCAAGCATTATTCTATGGGAAATCTAAGGGTGCTAAAAGAGCATTCCTAATGGCAGATGAATGTAATAAGCACGCAATAAAACTATATGAAAGCGTAGGGTTTATTGCTAACAAAAGTGAAGCTCAAAATGATATGATACGAAAATAAAGTTAATGTGAAGGTTACGAAAAGAATTGAAGAACTTAGAGATAAACAGACAAGTAAAATAGTGAATCAACGAGCTAAATATGATAAAGATGTAAAGTACTCAATCATAGGATTATGCGAACCCAATATTATTATATATAAGAAGGTGATCATGATAAAGAAATCCGTGATTTAGCAAATAAGCTCTTAAAACTTGAACAAAATAATGTAGACCAATGCAAAAAGTATCTCCAATAACTTATCATTAAATTCTATTACATTGTATTTAAATAATCCTTTACTTATAGTTTGGGATTTATAAAGGTTTAGACCACTGAACCCGAATCAGTGGTCATTTTTTTGTCCATTTTATTTCTTCTTGAAAACATTGTTATCTTTATCTTTTATTTCACTTTCAGAAATAATTTCAAATTCCAAATTTAATCCATCTTTATTAAATATTTTTATATTATTATCGTTTTTTTCAACTTTTACATTTTTATGAGTGCCCATATCATATATCTCTTCATATTTTTTGCCTTTTTCGATGTCTGTCTCATTTATATTTGGCTTTACGTTTATGTCTATAGATAATGAATCACTTGTGAATTTTAAAGCTAATAATTTATCACTAGATTCCCAGGTAGTATTTGAAAATTCTTCAGTAATGTTTTTATTTGAGCAAGCAACACTAAGAGAAAAGATTATCAAACATAAAAATAATAAGGCTTTTTTGTTTAATTTATTAATCATACTAAACACCTCCCTTCAAATAGCAAACTTGTTTTAATAAAAGAAATACTTTTCATTAATAATCCTCCTTTAATTTTAAGATAGTGTTAACACTATCTTTGTTTTATTTATTTCAATCCTTGCTATTGCAAGGGTTTGTTCTATTTTAAACCTAAAAAAACAATGACCCCCTCTTTTCTGATATAATTGTTGTAATCTAACCCAACAAAAATCTCCAAAAAGGAAGGTGTCATTGTGAGTACAATTATATCAATATTAGTTACATATAATCAACTATTACTTTCACAAATAAATGAATTACTTATTTTCATTGCGAAAAACATACCTTTAAAGGCTACAAAATATGATATAACAAGCCCTAAATACAAAAAGCTTACTAATGATATGATACGAAAATAAAGTTAATTAGGAGGTACTTATGATAAAGAAATCATTAATAATAGCAGTATCAGGTGTTACAGCCGGTGGAAAAACAACCATAATAAACGAACTCAAGAAAAAAATGAAAAGTGCTAAATCACTTCATTTTGATGATTATGATTTTGAAGGAGAAGTTGATGATTTTCATCAATGGGTGATGAATGGAGCAGATTACAATGTATGGAACTTAGAACCACTAAAAAAAGATATATTGAAATTCATAGGAGATAATGAGGTTCAATATATTTTATTGGATTATCCATTTGCATATAAAAATGATTTGATTAAACCATTTATAGATTGTGCGATTTTCATTGACACTCCTTTAGATATTGCAATGGCAAGACGTGTGTTGCGTGATATGCTTAATGCTACTGGAGATGAAATCAGGGAAGATATGAGTTTTTATTTGAAATATGCGAGAATTGCATATGAAGAAATGCTAAAGACTATTCTGCCAAATTCGGATTATGTTATAGATGGAAGTATGCATTTAGGTGAGATTGTCAAACAAGTTATGGATATAATAAAAATAAATTATGAGAGCAAAACGAATGAATTTAATTCGTAATGTTCATAAAATGTGCACCAAATTGTAATTAAAAAATAATAGATAGACTACATTCTTTATATGTAGTCTATACTCAATAATTGCAGCGTGTGTTACACTAGATATAAGAAGGAAGAAAACAATAAAGATGCATTTATGAATATAGAAAAACTTATAAAGCAACTTGGTAAAGCACTTGCGTCAACGGTTATGCAAGAAGACGTTACAATGTATGAAAACATTGATTTTGAAAATGTGAATTCATTAACTATTCTACCTATAACATTAAAAAATCTTATCCTTAAAGGAGAGTACAATAAAGCGGAAAATGTTCTTTTCAATGAGGTAACAAAGCATCCATCAAAAGAGGTGTATAGTATTGCGGAGGATTTTTACAATATACTGCTTTCTAAAAGTGATGATGAATTAATAAAGAATAACTTTTCAAAATGTGAAATTTATCAAGGACTAAAAGAGATCAAAAATATAATTGAAAAGTCTAAGTTAACGAAATCTTAAAAGTATACACCCCCGATCCATTGATTGGTGCTTCTAATTCCACTTAATATTTGCCATTATCATCTGTATGCGTAACATAAAGGTCCTTTTATAAAAACCTTCCCTACACTCTTTGAAGGTTTTTATAATCTATTATTATAAAGTAGATCATCTATAAATATCCCCCTAGCTTGAAGGGCTTTAATATCTATAAACCCACATCTCATACAATAAGATTCATCGCTACTAGCATCCTTTTTTAGCCAACCTATGCCACTATAATTTAAACAATAAGGCTTGTCTTTTAATGTATACCTAAATGCTTTTATGTTTAACCTTGGATGGCTTATATTATAGGTTTTGCAGTAATCTAGTAATTTTCCATAAAACTTATTATAATTTATCCTAAGAATATATGCCCCGTCTTCATTAACATAGGTATCATAATCTACCTTCCAAAGTAGTATTTTATTAAATGCCATGAGGTTCATAATCTGGAAGAACTTCTCGAAGGCTACCTCTCTCATTATAGGATTATCTTCTCTAAGGTTTGTTCCCCTCATTACAGAATCATTTTCTACTAGGCTTGTCCCACCCACTACTGAATTATCTAATATTAAGCTTGCTTCCCCTATTATAGAATTACCTATTTTTGAACCTTTCTCTTTAACTATAGAGCTACCACTCTTAAAATTTCTATCTAACATTATAAAATCCCCTCCTTATATATTAATAACCTTTCTAAGAACCAACACTTTGATATTCCCCGCTCCACTTCATTTTTACTGTGCCTACAGTACCATTTCTATGTTTGCCTATTATAAATTCTATTAAATCTTTATCTTCACTATCTGGATTGTAGTATTCATCTCTATATAAAAATATAACAAGGTCTGCATCTTGCTCTATGGCCCCTGATTCTCTAAGATCTGACAGCATTGGCCTATGATTTGATCTAGATTCAGGAGCACGTGAAAGCTGTGATAATACAACTACTGTTATATCAAGTTCCTTTGCTAAAAGCTTTAGCTGCCTTGATATGAAGGATATATCTAAATTTCTATTTTCCTTAAGCTTACCTATTTCTATAAGTTGAAGATAGTCAATGAACACCACATCCAAGCCCTTTTGAAACTTAATTCTCTTACATTCTGCCGTTATACTCCTTAGTGTATAAATATCATTGAACATATGAAAGTTTGATTTAGATATTTTGTCACAAGCCCCTACTATTCTGCTCCACTGATCATCCTTTAACTTTCCAGTTTTTAAGGTCTTCATAGGTATAGTAGCTGAATTTGATAAAATCCTTTCAACAGTTGGTAACTGACCCATCTCTAAATGGAAAAATGCTACTTTAAGATTACTTTTAATTGCCATATTAAGAGCCATAGTAAGGCTTACCAAGGACTTACCCATAGATGGTCTACCTGCTAATATATTTAAATTATGCCTTTCAAAACCTCCAATAAAATTATCTAAATTACTAAGTCCTGTTTTTAAGGTTAACCCTTGATCCTCACCCTTTAATCTTTTTTCTAGAACCATTAAATAGTTTTGAAGAATAATGTCCATATCCTCTACGTTTTTTTCATTATTACTAAGATTAATAAAAGAACTTTGGAGACCATCAACTACATCAAAGTATTTCTTCTCACCATTTGTTAAACTCTTTAAAGCACCTTGAAGCTCTTTTATAATCTTTCTATTATTAGATTTTTCTTTTACTATATTTGCATAGGATTCTATAAGCAAGGAGCTTGTCCCACTAGCTAGTAGTTCTGAAATATAGCTTATCCCTCCTATTTCCCCTGAAAATGAGTTTAGATTTTCAAATAAGGTTATAGGTGTTATATTTTCACTTTTACTATAAAGTTCCAACATGCCCTTATAGATGATTTTGTGACTTGTTATATAAAAATCATCGTAATCCAACATATCTACAATATTAACTAAGGACTTATTGTCTAAAAGTACGGAAGATAAAACCTCCGCTTCAGCCTCTTTGTTAAATACTTGTTCCATCTTCATAAATATCCTCCCCAACTACCCTATAAGCCCCCACATTTTGTGGTTTAAACTCATAGTAACTAGGATTCCTAAATCCATTATTATTATTATTATTATTATTAGATTGCTTAAAATTGTTTTTGACCTTGCCTTTTTTAAATGTATCCATATAATTTTTAACATCCACTAAATTCTTAAGCCCATTGTCTTTCCAGTTTAATAGTATCCCGTTTATATATTTCATATTCCTCACATTATTTTGAGCAGCCTCATTTATAGCTAGGACCACAAGCTCTGAACCTATTTCTTCCCTCCAAGCTTTAAGACTTTCAAGTTCCATAAAAGTAGCCATATGAATGTTATTATCAAAGGCTGATAATATCTCCTTCATCCCTGATTTTTCATTATCTTTTAAACATTTTTTTGTATTATCTTTTTCTGTTATGTTATTTGCTGATATGTTATCTTTTGAGGCTACGTTAGCTTTTTCCTCTATGTTATCTTCCCTGTAGCAGCTTTCAATAGCTTCTTTTGATAACTTTTCATTTGATCTCTCTTTTATTATGTCAATATCTTCAAACATAGTATCTAAAGAGAACTTGGTGCTTTTGCAAAGCTCATAAAACTTACACAAAAAGCTCTTACTCTTTACTCTTTTAAGTTCCCTATTTATGCAAATATGGGTATTTCTACTGGAATTTAAATTATATTTATACCAATTTAATATCATAATTTCCTCGGTCTTTTCATCATAAAGAATCTTTTCATCAGCTACAAATTTCTCAATCAATTCCATTACCCTGTCATTACTTAAGCCTGTCTCAAATCCAGCTATAGAAAGAGAGAATGAGTAAATACCGCATTGACTACTACCTGGATTATTCATTAAGTATTGGTAAAAGCTCTTTTCCTCAAAAGACAACTTTACAATGAAATTATCCCTCCAAAAATCCACCATAATGCTTCTATACTTTGCCACACTAAAACCTCCTTAATAGTAACTTCTCTAATCATTAGGTATGCAAAACTTAATAAAGTTACACTAATAATTAAAAATTAATTATATTTGTAGTTGTATTTACAATATCCAAATTGTAAAATAATAACAAAGAGGAGACCCAGCTAAAATAATCAAAAGATCATTTTAGCTGGGTCTCTTTTTGCTCTTTAATGTTAATTTTCATAGTTACTATTATTCTTAACTATAATATTCTTTATTATTCATATTGTTATTTAAATTTTTATTGTTATTTATATTATTATCTTTATTGTTATTATTATTGTTATTATTGTCATTGCCCCTTATGAGGGGCTTATATTTTTTATACTTATGTAGATTTTAGATAATATGTAATCTGAGTGTGTTGCATATTTCCTAACAATACTATATATTGTTACTTAGTAATATATTGTAAAACTTGAGATTAATTTTATTTAATTAAAATATTAATAGGGGGGATAATCATGCCTATTCAACCAGTAATTCATACAGATAATTTACTATTAAGACCATTTGAAATATCTGATTCCAGTAGGGTAAAAGAGCTCGCTGGAGATTCAAAAATAGCGAAAACAACTCTCAATGTTCCACATCCCTACGAAGATGGGATGGCAGAACTGTGGATTAATTCACATAAAGATATTTTCATTAATAAGAAAGGAATTATATATGCAATAATAAAAAAATACAGTAATGAACTAATAGGCACAGTAGCACTAATGATAAACAATATTCACAGAAAAGCAGAATTATCTTATTGGATTGGAGTTCCTTACTTTAATAAAGGGTATTGTACTGAATCATCTAAAGCACTTAT
Source organism: Clostridium putrefaciens (assembly GCF_900461105.1). Taxonomy (GTDB): domain Bacteria; phylum Bacillota; class Clostridia; order Clostridiales; family Clostridiaceae; genus Clostridium_L; species Clostridium_L putrefaciens. The sequence goes on from NZ_UFWZ01000001.1 coordinate 2,648,973, forward strand.
AGAATATGGGTTTAAAGAGCTAAATTTAAATAAAATATATGCATTATGCATGGATTCTAATATAGGTTCTTATAGGGTAATGGAAAAGATAGGAATGAAGTATGAAGGCACTCGTAAACAAGACGTTATAAAGAATGGAGTACCAAAAGATTTAAAAAGTTATTCAATTTTAAAAGAAGAATTTAATAAAAGGAGATGATTATTATGGATTACGGATTAATTGCTATCTTGATATTTTTTATTGGCTATTATACTTTTAAATATATAAAAAATAAAAAAGTCATATTTATAGGTATAGACAATTTAGAATCTCTACCCTATAAAACATATCTAATCATCATATGGATTAATGAATTTTTTAAAATATTTTTCAATATAGAAGATGAAAGCATTTGTAGGTTTACCTCCTACAACGCCTTCATCTTTTAATACCTAATTTACCTTTTTCAATGCTAAGCCTCTTTTTTGTTTAATTTTAATCTAACCCAAAATCCTCATTTATCATGTGGATACCCTCTTTCAGAGCAGTACATTTTCTCTTAATTTTGTCTATATCCAATTTCTCTAGAAAACCTTTTTCCCCTTTTATATAATGTTGCCTTCTTGTTCCTTTTCTAAAAAGTCCTTGCAATTCTTTATGTGTAAGCCTTTCTGGATTAGAATATGTTCTCTGTAAACTATCTGTATAGGACAAACCAATATAATCACATATTCCTTCTAAATCATAGAAAAACCAGCTCTCTATCATTATTATAGCTTCAATATTTTCTATTTTCTTAACTTGTTTCTTATTTAAAGCTTTTTTTATTGCTTCACCATCAAACTCGGAAATATCACTTTTCATACCCTCTCTATCGGTAAAAGCATATACATATATGTCTAAACCTTTATTTTCTTTTTTATTTAAAAAGTAACATAACTCGCTTGCTATTCTTTTATTGATATTAGTTCCTGTTTCTAGGTTCTTGGTTTTATTCGGTACTCCTCTTAAGTACTTAAAAAAGATTCTTTTATAAAAAAGCTCCTCTGTATCCCCTTCATAAAATATATAAGCAAGTTTTTTCTTTTTACCCAAAGTCTTATTCATAACTTATTCCTCTGTATATAAAAATATATCACTAAAATTTGAAAAAGGTCCTGATAACTTTTTAATTAATTCCTTTTTGTTCTTAACTTGCTCTATAAAAGCTTCACCGCATTCTTTATTACTTATTATACTTACCTCATTAATCTTAACCATGTTTAATAATACTGGTGAGTGAGTAGTTATTATCAATTGTATATCATAAAAATCATTCTTTATTAAATTTATCATCTTTTTTAGCAGTTTAGGATGTATTGAATTTTCTAGTTCTTCTATTGCAATAATGGGATATTTATTGGATACAAGATAAGTTACTATATTAAGCACAATAAGTGTTCCATCTGAAAGTTCATTTATGTCACTTTTTTGTTTATTATCAAAGGTAAATGTTAAGTTCTTCAAGTCTTGTGCAATATTAATAACACTGATACTGTTTATCTTAAGTACATCCATTAGTATTTCTTTATAATACTGAGCCTTTTCAGATTTTAATATTTTATCAATTTCCTCAATAAGTGCTAGTGATACTATTCTTCCATTTTTAATTACTGAATTTTGTTTTTTTATTGATTCTCTTATTACATCTGGTGCACTATATATAACGGGAGTTTTACATAATAAAAATATATCATCTATCCCTTTTTGAATGGGTTTATCAAAACTATCTTTAATATCCCTTATCTTGCTAATAAGTGATACCAATGCCTCGAGTCCATCTATTTTTTGTATCTTAGGTCCTTTAACTTTTCTTACAACTGTATTTTCCCTTTCAAAAGCAGTTATCATTGGACCCGTAGAACTTATTTTCTTATATTTAAATATTTCTTTATTTACATATCCAGTATCAATATCATTATTCCCAATTACTACCTCAATAAGGTATGAGTATCTATACAGTTCTTCGTCTACTTCTTCATTAAATTCTATTTCAATAGAAATAGGTTTGCCTTTAAAATTTGTGCAATGAGATACTATTTTATCATTATCTAACTCTCCTTTAATTAAAAGTTGTTCCTTTAAATCCTCACTTCCAGTTAAAAGTACATTAAAAAAAGAAAATACTTCTAATAAGTTCGATTTACCACTATTATTTGCTCCTATCAATACATTAAAATCTTCTAAAACATATTCACAATTTATTAAATTTTTATAACCATCAACCTTCATATTAATTATTTTCATAATATCCCCTCATTTCACAGCATATTAACCTAGTTCATCATATATTATCGCCATATGTTATCTTAACTATACCATTATATATGCCCTATTACAATAATTCATCAATATTCAATTAAATAAAAAACGGACATGTATATCTGTCCGTTTTATTATGACTATTTATCCGATGGCTACCATCCATAACACTCCTATCCTCTTCAAGGTGGTGGATGACGGCTGCTACGCCCCTAGATAAGTTCTTCTAAGAATCACTTGATCGGCATTGCTTTAAATATATATTATTTTGATAGCTTATCCATAATAGCCATTATTTCATCAATTTTTTCTTCCTCATTGCCTACTTCAAAGGCTTCTTTTACACAGCCTCCAATGTGGCTTTTAAGCACATCTTTGTTTATGTTACGTAGAATGGCTTGAGTTGCCATAAGTTGATTTGAGATATCGATACAATATCTATCTTCCTCAACCATTTTCAAGATACCATCTATCTGTCCCCTTGCTGTTTTCAAAAGACGTGTGGCCTTTGCCTTATCTGCTTTCATAAATGCCACCTCCTTATAATGTTTATTTTAGTTATATTACTTCTATTATTTAATTTGAAAGTATCTAACCTTTTTAGCTAAATAAGCCCTTTTTTTCTTTAATGGAAACAACCTTAAAATCTGCTTCTTCTAGAGCATCTTTAAATACTTGATCCTCTATATCACTTTTCAAAGTAACTACTGCACTTTTCTTTTTAAGGTCTACTTTAGCATCTACACCTTCAATAGCATTTAATGCTTTTGTAGCTTTAGCTACGCAGTGTCCACAATTCATACCTTCAATTTCTATTATCTTTTTCATAATTTAAATCGCTCCTTTTAATATATTTAGCGCATCAAAACGCAGGTTATAATTTTTATACAAAGACTATATATAATATTAATCTGTATTTACTAATTTACATTTTTATATTTTGGTTTAAAGAATTTTAATCTTAAAGCATTAGATACCACAAACACTGAACTCATACTCATAGCTGCTGCTCCAAACATTGGGTTAAGCTTTAAGCCAAAGGCTGTGTAAAACACTCCCGCTGCAATTGGTATACCTAATACATTATAGAAAAATGCCCAAAATAAATTTTCCTTAATGTTTTTAATTGTGGCTTTACTTAATTGAACCGCTGTAACAGCATCTAATAAATCACTCTTCATTAAAACTATATCAGCAGATTCAATAGCAATATCTGTACCTGCACCAATTGCAATACCAACATCGGCTCTTGCTAGAGCAGGTGCGTCGTTGATTCCATCACCAATCATTGCAACCTTTTTACCACTTGCCTGTATATTTCTAATTTCTTTTTCCTTATCCTGTGGTAATACTTCAGCAACAACTCTATCAATATTTAGCTGTTTTCTAATTGCCTCTGCTGTTTTTTTATTATCCCCTGTAAGCATCACTACATTAATTCCCATAGCCTTAAAGTTATCTATTGCTTTACGACTTGTGGCTTTAACTACATCTGCTACTGCAATAATTCCAAGAAGATTTTTATCCTCTGCAAAGTATAGGGGTGTTTTACCATCCATAGCAAATTCATCTGAAGTACCTTTAAGCATCTCTACATTAATTTCTCTATCCTCCATCAATGATAAGTTACCTGCAGTATATTGTTTTCCATCTATTATACCAACTATACCTCTGCCTGAAATAGAATGAAAATTATCAACATTTCTAAGTGATATTCCTCTTTCTTTAGCTTTTTCTAAAATAGCTTCTGCTAATGGATGTTCTGAAAAACTTTCAATTGATGCTGCTATTTGTAAAAGCCTTTCTTCACTTTCCGAGCCTTTTGTAATTATATCTGTAACTACTGGTTTCCCTTCTGTAATTGTACCTGTTTTATCAAGAACCACCGTACTTACAGTGTGAAGACTTTCCAAAGCCTCAGCTGATTTAATAAGTATTCCATTAGATGCACCCTTCCCAGTTCCAACCATTATGGCAACTGGAGTTGCAAGACCCAAGGCGCAAGGACAAGAAATTACTAATATTGCAATTCCTATAGACATAGCAAATTCAAAAGGCTGCCCTAGAAGTAACCACACAATTGTAGCAATAACAGCTATACTTATTACCACCGGCACAAATATTCCACTGATCTTATCTGCCATCTTTGCAATAGGTGCCTTAGATGAACTAGCATCTTCTACTAGCTCAATGATTTTTGCTAGAGTTGTATCATCTCCAACCTTCTCTGCCTTAAACTTGAAAGATCCTGCTTTATTTATAGTAGCCGCTATAACTTTGTCCCCTATATTCTTTTCTACCGGAATACTCTCACCTGTTAGAGCTGATTGATCCACAGATGAGCTACCTTCTATTATAATGCCATCTACCGCTATACTCTGGCCAGGCCTTACAATTATTATATCATCTATACCTACATCCTCTACAGGAATTTCAACTTCCTCACCATTTCTAATAACTGATGCAGTCTTAGGTGCAAGATCCATTAGTTTTGTTATAGCCTCAGATGTCCTTCCTTTTGCCCTAGCTTCTAGAAACTTACCCATAGTTATCAAAGCTAAAATCATTGCAGCAGATTCAAAATACAAATCCATTGAATATTGATTTACCATATCTAACTTATTATGTCCAAGCCCATACCCTATCTTAAAAATTGCAAATATCCCATATATTAATGCTGCCCCTGACCCTATAGCTATAAGCGAATCCATATTAGGCCTTCCATGAAATAAGGTCTTAAATCCAACTTGATAATACTTACGATTCACATAAACAACCGGTATAGTAAGTAACAATTGAATAAATGCAAACGTTATTGCATTTTCTGGTCCCATGAGCCATTTAGGATGAGGAAGATTAATCATATGCCCCATAGATACATACATTAGTGGAATTAGAAATCCAAAAGAAATAATTATACGACTTTTCATTTCCTTTAGCTCTTCCTCCACTGGATTTACTGATTTTTCTATTCTTTTAGAGTCACTTGATCCACGTACAAATATAGAAGCATCATATCCAGCATCATGAACAGCCTTTATTATAGTGGTACTATCAATATCAGATTCTTTATACTCAACTGACATACTATTTGAAAGCAAATTTACATTCACAGTATCAACACCTGAAAGTTTTTTAACTGCCTTTTCAACACTAGCCGAGCAAGATGAGCAAGTCATACCTGTTACATTAAACTTTTGATTCATATCATCACCTCATTATTATTTTAATACCATACCCCCCGTGGGGTGTATATATAAAGCTTACATCCTTAATTTTAGTTTGTCAATAACTATTACAGTATAAATCACTAGCTTCAAATTAAATAAAAGATGAAGATATGCGTAGGATTTACCTACATGTACTTCATCTTTTTTGTTACCCACATTCTTATTATATTATCCACAGTTTTATATAAAAGGTACACACATTTTACACTTACACACAGGAGAATCAATAAGTTTACAACTTACTCCGAAGACACCTCTTATAAGATCTTCATCTATAATATCTTCCTTTGGCCCCTTGGCAAATATAATGCCATCTTTTAGAGCAATTATATTATGTGCATACTTCAAAGCATGGTTTATATCATGAATAACCATGACTATAGTTCTATTTTCCTTTTCATTTAGATCCTTTAGAAGATTTAGTATTTCTAATTGATACTTTATATCTAAGTGATTTGTAGGTTCATCTAGGAGTATAATATCTGTATTTTGTGCTAAAGCTAGAGCAATCCAGGCCCTTTGTCTTTGTCCACCTGAAAGATTGCCTAGTGTTTTATTCTTTTCATCAGATAGTCCCATTTTGTTTATAGATTCTAAAACTATATCTTCATCCTTTTTGCTCCAAAAAGATAATAAATTATGATATGGATATCTTCCTTGCTTTACTAAATCATAAATAGTTAAATCCTCTGGCGCATTACTATTTTGAGGAAGCATTGCTAGTAGTTTGGACACTTCTTTTGATGGCATCTTTAAGATATTCTTGTCCTCCATTAATATAGTTCCATCTTTAGGCGCAAGTATTCTTGCTATAGCTTTTATTAATGTAGATTTCCCGCAACCATTTGAACCAATCAAGGCTGTAATCTTTCCTTTTTCTATATCTAAATTAATATTATCTAATATAATGTTATCATCATAACCTAACTTTAAATCATTTATCTTTATCATTTTTATCTCCCCTTTGAAGCCTGTCTATTTTTTACTAAAAGATATATAAAGTATGGCGCACCTATAGATGCTGTAAATATTCCTATTGGCAAATCCTGTGGATAAAATAGCCACTTAGAGGCAAAGTCAGCAAGCAAAGTCATTATACCCCCTATAAATATAGATAGAGGAATTACATTTTCGAACTTTGAATCTACAAGCTTTCTTGCAATATGAGGAGCTATTAAACCTACAAAAGAGATTCCTCCTCCCATAGTTACCGCGCCTGCAGTTAATGCAGCAGAAATACTTAAAAGTATTATTCTACTCCTATGTATATTATTTCCTAAAGCTATTACCACTTCGTCCTCTAACTGATGGAGGTTTAAATCCTTTATAAATATTACAGTGATTATAGCAAAAACAGTAAATATTACAGTAATTATTAAGGCATGAGTAAAGCTTGCTCCATATATGCTCCCTGTTATCCAAGTTGTAGCCTCTTTTATAAAAATTACAGGTCCATTTATTATAAGAATGTTAGTTATACCTTTAAAAATAGCTGAAATTCCAATTCCTATTATGATTAATTTATTGGTGGATGTAGATTTTCCCGAAATAAATAAAATTAACATCACAGCTAAAAAGGAAAATGCAAAAGTGAATAAAGGCATATATAATATGGATGTGGTTAATGAATTGTTTTTAGGATCTACAAAAATCGTTAAAAATATTAATGCACCAACAGAGCCTCCATTTACTATGCCTAATATATCTGGGGATGCTAGATTATTTTTAACTACTCCTTGAAGTATAGCTCCCGATAATGCTAAGGACGCTCCAACAAAAAATGCAACAATAACCCTTGGTAATCGTATATTCATTACTAAAATAGAGGAAAATCCTGTGTCCATTCCTAATATGCTTTTTAAAACCTCCAGTGGTGCAACCATTATTTCTCCAAAACTTAAAGATATAGTAGCCATTAAAAGAGTAATTACAAGTAAGACTCCGCCTATCTTAATAGTTCTTTTGCTTATATTAATCATTAAGTTATCCTCCTTTTAGCCACATATATAAAGAAAGGGCCTCCTATAAGTGCTGTCAAAGCACCCACTGGAGCTTCTTTTGGATAAATTATAAATCTTGACATTATATCTGAAAATAATAATATGGAAGACCCTGTTAATACTGAAAAGGGTATAAGCCATCTATAATCTGTACCCATAAATTTATGTACTATATGTGGAGTTACAAGTCCAATAAATGCTATGGGTCCTGCAAGAGCCACAGATATCCCTGATAAAATTGCAATTATAGCTATTATAACTACCTTTAAATAAAGAGTGTTCATACCTAAAGATTTTGCCATTTCTTCTCCTAATGAAAATACATTAAGCTTTTTTCCAATAAATAATGAGAAAATTATTACTCCTATTATAATTGGAAAAAATCTAATTATAATCTCTAACTTCTTCCCTTCTACAGAGCCTGTCATCCAATAGATAACCTCTTCTAAAGCAACATCATTTTTGTATAAAATTCCTTGAGTTAACGAAAATAGTAGTGCCGCAAGTGCCGTTCCTCCAAGGGTTAAATCCATGGGTCTTATATCTCCTACAAGGCCTCCAGATAATATATAAACCAATATTGCAGCAACTAATGCGCCTAAAAAAGAAACCCATATAAGTCCTAATGTAGATATACTCGGAATATAATTTATTGCTATAACTAAGGCAAATACGGCCCCAGAATTTATACCTAATATACTTGGAGAAGCTAACTTATTTCTTGTAATTCCCTGGGTCAAAAGCCCAGAAACACCAAGCGCCCCACCAACTAAAAGAGCATTTAAAGTTCTTGGAACCCTAGATGTTCTTATAATTATATGTTCCTTAGAATTATCAAAATCCTTATATGAATTCATAACCATTTCCAAAGATGTATGTATAAAGCCTTTAGTAATACTTAGATAACATAATATAATCACTAATAATGTAAGTAATAGAAATAATATTATCTTATTTTTATTGGTTTTTATAACACTTTTCATATAATCCCCCCATTTGTTTCCTGAATCAATTTAATTAAATTTAATTCAATCTAATTTGATTTAAGCTAGATAATTAATTCTTAGATATCTAGTTTATTGCTTAATTTATTGTATAGTATGTTAATTCTTTGATTAACTAATTTAAGATTGCCTCTAATGATTAAATGATAGTGGATTTCAATAACCATTGATAATAATTCTTATTTATGATATCATAACTTTGTTATTAAATCCATAATTTTTCACAAAACATAATCAGTAGGAGGTACATACATATGACAAAAAAAACATTATCCATAATTTTAGCTGGTATAGTATCTGCAAGTTTATTTGCAGGTTGCTCAAATAAAACTAAAGACACATCCTTAGATAAAACTATATCTATAGAAGATGCCATGGGAACAGCTACTATCCCTGAAAGTCCCAAAAGAGTAGTTATACTAACTAGTGAGGGTACAGAAGCACTCCTTACTCTTGGTGTTAAGCCAGTTGGTGCGGTTACTGGTGTTGCTGGTGATTGGTACGAGCATACTAAAGATGAGCTTATAGACGTGAAACCTGTTGGGAAAGAAACTTCAGTAAATGTAGAAGCAGTTGCTGCATTAAAACCTGATTTAATAATTGGAAATAAAATGAGACACGAAAAAATATATGATCAACTAAAATCCATAGCCCCAACTGTATATTCAAATACAATAAGAGGAGCATGGAAAGATAACTTTAAATTTTATTCAAAAGTTTTAGGCAAAGAATCTGAAGGTGACAAAGCTATGAAAGACTACGAAGATAAAATTACCTTTATAAAAGAAAATTATAAAGATAAGTTAGATACTGAAGTATCTCTTGTTAGATTTATGACTGGAAAAACTAGAATATATCTTGGAGACACCTTCTCTGGAACCATCCTTAAAGAAATAGGATTTAAAAGACCACAATCTCAGCAAGGAACAGAATTTGTTAATGAAATCGGCAAAGAAAGATTAAACGAAGGAGATGGAGACGTAATATTCTACTTCACCTATGAACTCGGTGATGGTAAAGGCCTTGCTAGAGAAGAGGAGTGGATACAAGATCCATTATTTAAATCTTTAGAAGCTGTTAAAAATAATAAAGCATTCAAGGTAAATGATATTATCTGGAACACAGCTGGTGGTATAAAAGCAGCAAATCTTATGCTAGAGGATCTAACTAACTTTTTAAAAGATAATAAAATATAAAGTACCTTCATACTTAAGCCAAAATAAAGTTCCTACCTACATAATAGCTATACTATTTATCATAAGATAGGAACTTTATTTAAATATAGAAATATTTAAATAATACATGTCTATCTAACCACAATCATAAAACATAAATTTATATGCACGTTTTAATTTTGTATTTTGTAACAACTAACTTTGCTAATTTATAACCCATGTATCCCTCTCCTAACTATTAATTCCATTCTTAAATTTATTTTTCAACAACCCCACTTGCTGATTCAAATTTTAAAAACCGTGTCCCTTGAAAAGTTAAGCTTCCCCATTCATACTCCGGTACACTTCTAAAAATACGTCCTCCAACAGTAAATTTAAGTTCACTTTCAGTATCTAGTTCAAATATCAACATTAAAGTCTCATTGGTTGTCATCACTCCATTAGCATCTGTTTGAGTATGCATATCCCTTTTTTTCTTAATAAGTTGTGCTTTAGTAGATATAATTGGCGATTTCTCATTTTTCATATATGTCCTAATACCCTTAAAAATTATTAAAGCAAATATAGCAAAAAACAATATTCTAAATCCATACATAGTAAAACCTCCAAAATTATTTATTATTCTATATATTCTTCTATATACTCTTCTATATACTCTTCTATTTATCTCTTTATTTCCCTTCTATCATATTGGTTTTCAGATAAATAATTTAAACCCTGCACCCTCTCACTTTATATGAGAATGTGCAGGGTTTATTTCTTAATTTAATGAATTACTTTTATTAAAAAACAACCTCTATATTCTTTCTATCCTAAGACTTAATCAATACACTCCATAAGTTCTAGAACAATTCCATCTGGATCTTTAAGATATACGGCTTTACTTTTTCCAAAGCCTTGTGATGTTAAATCAAAGTATTGAGGCTCTGATAAAAACTCCACACCCTTTGATTTTAGTGTTTCATAAGTTTTATCAATATTTTCTACATAAAAGCATAGTTCAGAAATAGAAGTTTGATTTAGTTTGTTTTCTATTACCTTTGCCTTTTCTGAAACAAATTCAATAAGTTCTACTGGTGGTGCCATAACCTCATCACTACCATTTAGATATGCTACTTTAACACGGCAATTCTCTAATGCAAATAGTTTATCAGTAGCTTCACCTTCCATTACCATTTGTCCATCATACTTTAGTCCTAATACCTCTTTATAAAATTTAATTGATTGTTCTATATTTGATACTGTTAAACCCACATGGGCAATATTTCTTAACATAAAATACCCTCCATTTAAAATATATAAATATACACTTTTATTTCACTAAAACCTACTCAATCTTTATGTAGCGGCTAGTAATATAAACATTTTACTATAAAACCTTTTAGACGTCTATGGTACATAGTTAGTTTTAGGGTTAAGTTTTCTATTGTGTCCCAAAGTATCTTAATCCTTCCAATAACCTCTAAAACCTTATCTTCTAAATGACATTTAAGTTTACTTATACCTTGAATTTAGACATAACTTCTCCAAGTTCAATACTTAACTTATTTAAACTTTCAGCTGTTACTCCTATTTCTTGCATGGACGCACTTTGTTCTTCACTGCTTGCAGACACCTCTTCAGATATTGCAGCATTTTCTTCGGACACTGAAGAAATCCCTTGTATTCTATTAGACATATTATTTATATTTTCTTCAATAACGCTAAAAAATGTGTTTATTTCATCTATACTGCCGATCATAATTTCTACTTCTTTTGTCATGTCTTTAAATGTAATACTCGTGCCATCAACTGCCTTTTTTTGTTCTTTTGCAATTGAATTTGCATTATCAATTTCTGTAACTGATTCTTTAGCATTTTTATTTATACTTTGTAATATTTGTGCAATTTCTTTTGTAGCTATTGCAGACTTTTCTGCTAATTTTCTTATTTCTTCAGCTACTACAGAAAACCCTTTTCCATATTCACCTGATCTAGCTGCTTCAATAGCAGCATTCAAAGCTAATAAGTTGGTTTGTTCAGATATACTCCCAATTGTTAATAGAATAGTTTGAACCTGTTCTATTTCTTTAGCAAGTTTCCCAACTCCTTTAGTGACCTTTTCAAAGGCCTCCATATTTTCATCAGTTTTTATACCTTGATTACTTACTGCTTCTAATCCACTATCTATTAGCTTCCTTGTTTGGCTAGCAGAGTTATTAATATTCGTAATCTTCTTTTGATTTTCACTAATACCTGTAAAAATTTCTTGTACTCTGTAAGACATATCATTTATATTTATAGCTTGCTCCGAAGCTCCTGATGCAATATTTTCAATTCCAACGTTTACTTCATTCAATGCAACTTTATTTTCGTTAATAGAAGAATTTAATATATCTCCAGATGTTGCGACATTTTCACCTGTCATTTTTATTTGTACTACAATCCGTCTAATATTGTCTATGAAATCATTAATAGCACCAGACAATAATTCTAGTTCATCTCCTGTTTTTATTTCTATCTTTTTAGTTAGATCTCCTCCAGATGAACTAAGTTCTTTAAATCTTTCGATCAGATTAATTATAGGATAATGAATGTTTTTAGTAGAAAACTTCCAAGTAAATATAAATATTATAATTCCAGTGATTATAGAAATTACACTTAATATAATTGATCTTTGTATAAGCTCTTTAACCTTACTTATTGAGGTTACTATACCTTCTTTTGATTTAACTTGGTACTCATCCACTACATTATTTATCTTTTCAGCCTTAACATCAAACTCTTCCATTAGAATATTTCCAGTCACTGGCCCATCCTTTATATATAAATTAGCCATATTTTTGCCCACTTCATAATATGGATCAAATTCCTTATCTATTTGTTGCAATTTCTCTTTATCTTCTGGATTTATTAAGATAAGCTTTTTAATTGTATCTTTAAATTTTAATGCATATACCTCCGCTTCTTCAAATCCACCATCAAATCCTTCTGCGGCCCTAGTAGCACTTATATCTGTTAAAAATTGTTGTACTTGTACTACGTTTAACTTTAAATCTTTAGAATATGATAGTGTCTCATAATACTTATCATTCATTATTTCTATTTGCTTTAAGTTATCTGTTGTTTTTATGATTTGTCCTCCCATAAAACCTATAAAAACAACAAACATAATAATTACAGGTAGTAATATTTTAATTCTAATACTTTTCATATAATCAATCCCCAATCTTCTATTAAATATAATGATTAACATTATATTTGTAAAATTATATTTTCAAAATCACATTTCTAAAATCATACTTCCAAGATACGTAATTCTTATTTATATATCGAATAAAACCCTTATTAGCTTAATATGGCACTGTAATATTAATATCTATTTTTACAAAAGTTGCACTTAAAAGGTTTTCATGGGAACATAGTGTGGACTTATAATGATAATATGTTAAATAACCCCACACCATAATATAAAACATAATAAAAAGTCATAAGACATATTTATCTTATGACCTTTTATTATTATTATTAACTAAGCCTTGTATTTAATCTAAAAACTCTCTTTTTATAAGCTTGTCATTTGAATTCATGAAGTTTAGATATTCTTCTTTTGTCATAGCAGGAACAAAATTATTAAGAATACTTTTAGCCTCTTTTGCATCATCAAAAAGTAGGTCTACTATAGTTAAAGCTAATGATTTAGCTGGCTCTAAATAAATATATTCTTCATTAACTATACAATAATCTTTTGAATGAAGCTCTCCTTTTATCCCACCGAACATAGGATGCAAGGTTGGCATTATATGAGATACATCACCTAAATCGAAGGAACCTGAAAAGTCGCTTTCTTGTACTATATCATCTTTGGTAATTCCAAGTTCTATTAGGTTCTTAAATAATATATCTTCCATCTCTTGATGTTTTAAAATCGGCAAGTATCCTGGCAATTCTTTGATTTCAATATTAGCACCTACAGCCATAGCTCCAGCAATTAATGATCTATTAACTTTTGCATTTGCATCTATCATCGCCTCTACAGTTCTTGCCCTCGTATATGATTCCATTCTAACATCAGCAGGTACCACATTTACGATGTCCCCACCCTTTGTTATAATCGGATGAATTCTTACTCTATCACTATCTTTAAAGGTTTCCCTTTGAGCATTTATATTGTTCATGGCAAGGACAGCTGCATTAAGTGCATTTACCCCTTTATGTGGCGAGTTACCCGCATGAGCTTCCCTACCAATAAACTTAATATTCTTTCCAATAAATCCGTTACTTATAGTCCCAACTAATACCTTTTTATCACCAACATCTAAAGCATGGAACATAACTGCCATATCAACATCATCTAAGGCACCTTTTCTTATTAATTCCTGTTTCCCTCCAAAATATTGAATAATTCCTTTTTCCTTGAGTTTACTTCTGTAATCTATCTCTATGAATTCTTCTGCTGGTGTTGCAATAAAATCAATCTTACCATCTAGTTCTTTATATACACCTGATTTTATAAGACCAATTGCCACACCTATCATCCCTGCAATTTGTATATTATGACCACAAGTATGAGAAGCCCCCGAACTTAAAGAATCCTTATGAGCATTGCAAACTATGCCATCTAATTCACCTAGAACCGCAACCCTTGGGCCAGACTTTTGCTCATTTATTTTAGCCCTACAACCAGTGCACGCAATACCATCTACCACATCTAAATTTAATTCATTTTCAAAAAATTCTTTCACAAGTTTTGTAGTTTCAAACTCTTTATAGCCAAGCTCAGGATTTTTATAGATCTTTCTACCTATATCAAAAATCAAATCCCTATTTTCCTCAATTGTGGAAATTACTTTAGCCTTCATTATTTCCTTACTCATACCCATCTATTAATCAGTCCTTTTTTATATATCTAACAATGGCCTCTGTTGTCTTTACTAGTTCATCAATTTCTAAATATTCTTCAACAGTATGTACATTGTTCATTCCAACTCCAATAATAATTGAGTTAAATCCTTGTTTTGCAAATATATTACTATCTGATCCTCCACCAATAACCTGAAGCTTAGAGGAAATATTTAACTTTTCATATATCTTAGCAAATTGTTTTGCAAAAATCAAATTATCCTTTGGTTTTGTTTCAGGCAAGTAAAAGTGGGCAATTATTTTATTTAATTTATAAGCAAGAGGATAACTTCGTCCCCCTCTATCACCTCGGAGATTATTAAACTTATACGAGAGAGGCACAGTAAGTTAACAAGTCCAAGTACTTCATTGTATCATCAATGATATACCCCCGAGGAACATAAAAACTAAAAGCATGAAATATAGTGCAGGTTTTAATGAGTTTGGTTATAATATAAATAAGTAGATTTAAAGAATGGAGGATATTATGAAATTAATTAAAGATAGTGGAATAGATATTGATATGCTCTATGATGTTATAGCCTTATGTACTTTTGGAAGTTACAATGAAAGCTGCTGGGACAAGGAGCGAAGTGACATAGATGTTATGGTTCTTTCTAATACAGAGTTAGAATGGACTAGGGAAATGGAAATAGAAGATTATTTAACTCATCATTTATCAGTGTATTTTAATCATGAAAATATTCATATTACCTTCATCAATGATTTTGTTTATCCCTTTGGAGAGATTATGATATCAAGCCCTAATAAAATCATATTACAAGAAGAACGGTATTTGGATTATATCCTTGGGTATTCATCTTTTAAAAGAGATAGAGAGTATTTAGAAATTATGAGAGACTATCATTTAAAGGAGGGAGGATTTTAGTTATGGTTTATTACAAATATAAAAAAGAAAAGTTAGAAGAAAAGCTTGTAGAAAGTAAAGTCTTTTTAGTGAGAATAAGAGAATGTTTAAAGAGAAACCCAAATAGTGAGGATGAAATAGTAGATGAAGCTATGATATCTTACTTTAATTCTTTCTGTGAATTTATACTAGATATGTGTGAAACATATTTAGTAGCAACAGAAAATTATATACCTAATAAATCGGGGGTAGATATAATAGAATTATCATCAAACTTTGGATTCATATCTTCAAATGATTCTAAGAAACTTCAAGGAATAGTGAGACTTAGGAATAGATATACTCATGATTATTATCAAAGGAGATTAGCAAGGAAAAGAATTATAGACATATGCAAATCTGAAATAATAACTTTAGATTTATTTCTAGAAACATCTTCTGAAAGAATAAGATTAGTTATTAGTGACAAGACCTTGGGCAACACCTCAGACTCCCATTAAATTACCAAGTGATATCGTAATAAAATAAAAGACTGCACACTCTCACCTTAGATGAGAAAATGCAGTCTTTTATATTCTTATATTTGTTTTAATTTTCAATACTACATTCTTTAAAACATAGTATATCCATAATACATATTTCCATTGAACTTTTTTTCTATTTGAACGAGTTTGTTTTTATTTAAAGCAAGATGGTGACTTTGTCTCCCTCTAACTCCTCCGAGGTCCAGTAAATTCTTCTATTAATTCTATATTTTCAATCTATGTTATTGAACTCCCAATGACTTAAATACAGCATCTTCTGCCCCACTATAGAACATAATCTGAAACTTAGCAAACAACTCTGGTGGTACTATTCCTATATCTGCTGCATTGACCATTGGTAGTAAAATCTTCTTTGCTCCTGAATCAAAACATACTTGTAGTGTATTTGCTAGATCTTCTATCTTATTTACTGTTCCACCTATACTAATAGAACCTAATACTGCTAACTTACTTTGTACTGGTTTCATAAGCGCACCTGAACACATTGCTATTATTGCTGCTAATGATAGGCTTGAAGTCATTCCAACTCCATTTACATCTTGTACATGCATTAGATAATCCTTTTGAGTAGTTGATATAGATGCACTTATATTTCTGCTATTAGCCTTAAAAAATCTAAATGCAGTTTCTATACTTTCCTTTGCTTCTCTATCTGATCCTAAGCCTGTTTTTTCAAACTTACCTGAACCATTAACTACTTCTGTTTCTATTTTATATACTCCTATCATTCCAGAGTCCCCTACACCTATTGTGTATACCTGTCCTGCCTTCATAGCACCTTCTGGTATAAGAGATCCACTACCTTGCTCTGGGACCGATACAAACTCTTCACTCATAGTTTCATTATCTATATAAGAGAAATGAACATCATAAAACTCCATTCCACCTATTTTCTTTAATTGTTCTTTTACTCTTCTTCTACCAACTAAAGCATATCTTAGTATTTCTTCTATATCCTCTTTAGTGAATTCTCCATGAGGATATATTAGTTTTACTAAGCCTGAAACTGTTTTTCTAACCGCTATAACATCTCTTTGATTTAGGTTATTACCTAATTTAAAGTATTTATCTATAGCATCACCATAAGTTATTTTTCTCATATATCTTAGATACTCTGAAAGATAGTCAGTTATAAATCCAAAACTATCTGTAAAAAACTCTGGTCTCATTTTAGGTATTTCCCATCCCGGCAAGTAAAAATGCATTCTATCAAAGAAGGCTGAATCATAAGCCATGACTTCTGGGAATGGATCAAATAGGTGTGATGTCTTTAATAGAACATCTACACTTTGATTTATGTTACCAACAAACACCATTGATGCTGATGCTGCTTTTTCTTCCTTACCTCTGGCAAATGAACCTGATGCCATGTAGTCCTTCATTATTTGTATACCATCTTTATCTTTGAATGTTATCCCTGCAACTTCATCAAAGGCTACTGTATCCCACATACCAACCAAACCTATTTTTCTTTGAGACATATTATAAAATAGATTAGCAACCGTAGTTTGACCACCTGATACTAATATAGAATTTGGAGATATTTCTTTATATAAATGTGATTTACCTGTTCCTCTTGGGCCAAGTTCACACATATTATAATTATTTTCACATAGAGGCACCATTCTAAGAAGCATATGCCACTTAACTTGATCTTTTAATTGAGTTGGCTCCATTCCTATAGATTTTATAAGAATATCAATCCACTCTTCTTTTGTGAATTGCTTTCTTCCTTCTATAAGTTCATCCATATCCATATTAGGCATCTGAATTGGAGTTACTTGCTCTATCAAAAATGGAGATGAATTTTTTGTAGTTTCATCATATAGGTATTGAATTTTTACTATGCACCAAATCCCTCCACCTAAAAGTTTTTCATAGTCTTTAACATACTTAGAATCTATTTCAACATCTTTTAAGCCTAGATTTGAAAACTCTGCTACATAAATGTCTTTCTTCTCATTTAACTTTACTGTAAGTTTATCTATAACAGTATATCTAGACATTTCTCTTATTTTAGACTTAATTTTTTCAGCCTCATCTGGTCTTACAAAGTTATCTGCTAATATATTTTTAACTCTTTCAACACCAGCATTTATACTATCATCATCATCTGTAGCGCAATACATACCAAGAAGATATTCAAGTACATATGTAGGAACATTTGCTCCTTGCTTTAACTTTTGTGTTAAATCTTTTCTAACAACCTTACCTGCAAAATGGCTATTTAACTTTATACTTAACTCATCCATTGAAATTCTCCCTCGTAAAAATCGCTATCGCTCTTTTTAGTGATTAGTGTGCAGTTGTTAATAAATAGCTTTTCACTTCTCCTAAACTCTTCATTATCTACTGCCAACTACCCACCACTCACTAATCACTAATCACTGCACACTACCCACTACCCACTGCCCACTATCATCAAAACCCAAATTCATCAACTATAGCAATATCAATAGTATAAGGTATTCTTTCATACATACCATTACTATCCTCATCATCTTGCATTACTAAGAAATATTGCTTTGTCTTATCATAAGCCATACTCTTTAATACAAACTTCTCTCTGTAAGTTCTTTCTAATGGATTCTCTGACCTAGAATCTCCAATTATAATATTTTCATTAGATATTCTATTTCCTTCTTCATCTTCAAAATAGCACTTAATTCTTTGTGATATAACCTTATCTTGAATCTTCTCTTCTTGGAAAAACTCAAGGTAAGTTATAATATTTGTTATTTTTCTTGTTATGCTTGTTAATGATATATTAGCCTTTCTTATATCATTTGCTGATGATGTACTTCTATCATTTTTAAACTTAATTACTGGAACTACTATCTCTTGTAGCATTGCTCCACCATGAACATAGTTAGCACCTGCCCCCTGCACTTTAAACCTAGAAGTTCCTCTTGGCGTAATAACATTTTTATTAGAACCTTCGCCAAGTAGATAATCCATACTGAATACTACAGTACCTTCTACTTCATTTGTATTAGGGGTTAGTATAAATCTTCTGCTATCTTCACCATCATCGAGCTTTACTCCAGATATCTTATCACTTTCCTCCATAGCATTCCTCTTATAAATGTATCCATGGTCTGCTGTAATAACTATACTTGCTGCGCTTACCCTATTTACTAATTTATTTACTAGGGTAATAATTTCATTAAATGCAAGTTCTGTTGCTGCAAATATTTCTCTTTCAGTAGACGCATGATCTCCTCTAGCATCTATAGTGTTATGATAGATATAAACTACATCAAGACCTGTAAATGCCTTTCTTATTTCAGCATCTTTCATGTCCATAACCTTATCATAGGTAATGGCTAAAGAATTAGGATTTTCCATCTTTAAGATAGTATTTCTATTTTCGGTGCCATTACTGCTAATTCCATTTACCACTACATCATATTTATCATTAATTTCTATACTCTTGTTTGGAAGTAGTGATGCCATACCTAGTTTTGTATAAGATGGCAATACACCTTGTACTCCCTCAATTTCTACCTTGCCTTTTCTTTCATTAGTAAGTTTGCTTGCTAGTTCTTCTGCGCTCTCATACCTTAATCCATCAGATATTATTACAAAGACTCTTTCTTTTCCAAATCTAATGAATTCCTTATAGAAATCATCCTGATACTTTAGTCCATCAATTCTCCAGGTCGTTCCCTTTTCTAATGAATTAAACCACTTTATAGATAACTCTTGTAAATACCAATTGTTATATACATTTTCTATTCTTTCTTTTAACTCATTTAACTCATCTTTTTCTATGCAGCTATCATAGTAATAATAGAACTTTCTATATGCTTTATCTATTAAATAATAGTCCTTCACATAAGATTTAAACATATCATAAGATGAGTCTGTTTTTATAATTGAATCTAACTCTCTCTTCTTACTTAATAGATTTATAGCCCATTTTATTGCTTTATATTCACTCTGATACTTTTTGTAAAAATGCATAGTTCTTCTTGTATCAATAAGATTTAAATACTTACTGTATTCTTCTACCTCATTCTTTAAAAGAGAAGTAATTCTTCTAAGAACTACTATATCCATTTCCTCAAAAATATCACAGTTAATGAAGGTTTCTGAACCATTCTTTTCTAATAACTTATCTACCTTTAACTTATCTGCTATAAGTTCCTGCATTTTATCGTAGTATTCTCCATCTTTGCTACTATTCATAAAGTGATTTACAAATACTATACAATTAGTTGATTTCTTAGATATAAATGTTTCGTATTGCTTTGGTAACTGGAACTTAATTGTTTCATTCATATTAGTTACTAAAAGCATAGCCATAAATCTTTCTAAACTCTTTTCTTCAAACCCGTAGCCATAATACTTAACCATTAAATTCCATAGTGAATCTAAATCACCAAACTTTTTTATGTCTTCATATATCTTATTACTTCCATCTAAGTATTCTTTTAATATAGCCTTTAATATTTCTTCCATATCCATAATTTTAACCTTAGTTAAAACTGCAAGAACACCTGTATGAACATTTTCTTTAGTGTAGTCTTGTATGTTTAAATTTTTAAAGGCCATTATTCTTTCCTTATTCTTAAAGAAAGTATTGTAAAGTTTAAACTCTTCTTTAAGAGAAGCATCCATAACCCTTAGTTCTCTCATTATTACAGTTGCCCTATCTGTAGAGAACTCTTCACTATAACAAAATATATCGTGAAGCCAATCTTCTGCAGGTTTTGGCTTTTCCATGTTGGAATACACAAGTATATTACTTGTTGTATCTTCTTTTTCTATATGGTATTTAGCCCAAAAGGCATTTTTATCTGTTAACTCAATAACCTTAACATCTTCTATATCAAAGTTATCTATATCCTCAGTGAAATCTTCATTACTATCATACCAAAATACAATATGGCGCTTCTTACCATCACCTAATGGCTTTGAAAATAACTCTTTTAGAAAATTTCTTATTTCTTGTAAGTTCATTAATTCACCTCGATCTGAAATTTGGTGGCTACTAGTTGTTAGTGAGCAGCGGTAAGTTAAGGTTTGCAAATCCAACGTAAATACAACTATCCACTAATCACTACTCACTATAAAATCAATACTTATTTTAAAAATTCCATCAATATATCTAATTTATCTAAAAAATTATGTTTAATCATTGTACAATAACTTTCCCCATGCTTACTTTTAAGTTCTACATTATCAATAAAATTACAGATAAATGGCTTTAATATACTTAAATCCTTAGAATCTTCCTTATTTAGTATCATTTCTATTGCGGAAACTATAAGTTCATAGTTTTTGCTAAATTCATTTAAATACTTTATTCTTTCCTCTTTTAAATCTGCCCTTTCATTTAATTTTAATACATCTATCATTGTATTACCACGTTTATTATTGTCTATACTTACAGCTAGTTCCCCTATATACTGAATATATTCTTCTGGATTTTCTTCACTTGGACTTATTATGTTATCGTCATAATGTGAGCCTTTTGCAAGATTGCATCTTTTACAACTATAGTGAAGATTAGTATAATCAAAGCAAAGTTCTGGGTAGAAGGTTTTAGGTTTAAAATGCTCTATTTCTGGATAAGACGTACTTTTTATTTTGCTTTCACAATAACAGCAACAACCTTTATACATATCCTCTAGCATGGAAATAGTTTCCTTTTTTATCACTGTTTTTGAAAACTCTTCCCAATTAGGCTTTAACTTAATGTTTATTTTTAATGAGTCTCTCCATTCCTTATCTTTGTTCATTAACTTTATTGGGCCTTTATTTCTTTTAACCTTATGCATTATTTCTTATTTAACTTTAGATTTTGTAATAATGACTCTAGTTTATTAGAATCTTCTTTTATTTTAATTAAAGATAAAGAAGGATCTTCGGGATCTAAATATTTTTCTAATTCATTTTTTAACTCATTAAATTCAGCTAATTCACTATGATTTAGTTTTTCTTTGTTTATATAAAGCATTTTAAATTTATCTAGTTGTTGTTGCACTTCTGGATTTCTAACGCTTTTAAGTTCAAATACAGAAAGTAATAATTGTTCTACAGTCCATCCGTAGGTTTCTTCAATATCATTTTTAACTACCGTATTACCATCACATCTACCCAAAACTATAACTTCTTCCTTTTTACAAGAAGATACTATATGTGGGGAATGTGTTGCAATTATAATTTGGTTATCTTCACCTATGCCTTTATAAAAACCCAATATCTTTTGTTGCCATTCAGGATGTAGACTTAATTCTGGCTCATCTATTAATATTATTGAATTATTTAAATTCATTTGAAGCAGTGAACCACCTCTAAAGAAAATTTGCTTTTCACCAGCACTTAACTCATCTACAGAATGTGTTTCACCTGTATCCTTTATTTTAAAAAGTGGTTCAAAATCTTTTACCCCGATGAATTCTTTTTCTTCAAAAAAAGAATTATATAGTTTTCTAAACTTTTCGATTCTATGTGGTGTTTCCCCTATACTAATATCTTCTAAATCTTTGTAATGAATATTTACAAGATATTCTTTAAGGTTTATGTTCATTTCATCAGAGTTCAAAATAATACCTATGTTAACATCTTGTTTTATTTTTTTTGGAGTTTCAACTTTATATTTTTTAAAGTTAACATCTGTAGGTAAATATACTATTTTTCGAATCCAATTTTCTTTTAATAGTGTGGCTATAGAGACTTTTTGCTTGACATCTATTTCTTTACTAATCTTATGATTATTTATTATAATTTCATCTTCATTACTTAAAAATTGTTCATTTGGATTTTTAGTCCATCTATTAACAGCACTCAATTCCTTTTCTGTCAATGCAACTTTTAGTTTACACCCATCAGAACTTTCATTCTCTATAAAATTCCTATTAGATGTAATAATGTTATATATGGTTTCTAAAATCGTTGTTTTTCCTAAACCATTTTCTCCAATTAAAACATTAACATTATTATTAAAATCTATATGGAAATCTTTCAACGCTTTAAAATTTTTAATATAAACAGATTTTACTTTCATTAAATTCAACCCCCTTTTATTATTCTTAATTTGAATACACCCCTATGTGAATCATAGGGGCTATATCTTATATCCTTGCTAATAAATCCATCTTAACTTCTTTTCCTTTAGAGTTAATTACCTTAACCTCTTGGAACTTATCATAATTAACCTTAACTCCATCATCTAAATCAATAGATATCTTCTCATTTGCTAAATGAGCAACTACTTGATCATATTCTCTGCATTCCTCTATCTGCTTCGCTATTCTATCTATCTTCTTCTTTGCAGCAGTTCTATCTTTCGCAGTATATTCTTCTGAATCTACTACTAATTGTTGTCTTTGCATCTCTGCTTCATATTTTCTTTGTAATGTATGAAGATAATCCGTTCTAACCTTAGCAACAGTTTGCTCATTATATCTATGCATATAAACTAAAGCCTTGAATCCATCACTCTTACCAGACTCAAACATCCAGTAAATAGGTCTCTTTTGATAAACCTTTAAGTGATTCTTATAGAAATCCTTAATAAAGTATCTTCTAATTGCCTGTCTAGCAGTTTCAGATGGTTTTCTACCAATAGAATCCGCAATAAAATCTAAGTTCTCCTCTAAAGTTTCTTCACCATAAACAGTTCTAACAAATTCAATAAATCTTGAAACTATATCATCCTCAAAATACTCATCCTCTGTAATAGGAATTACGTTATCACTATCAGGCACAAAAGTATCATCAACCCATGAATCTGAAATAACATTTCCATCTTCATCTTTTTCAATCTTCCTAACCTTACACTGCTCACTACCCACTACCCACTTATCACCAAAATCTCCCCCAGCATAAATAAGTCCTTCAGCATCAATAGAATATCTACCAAACATACAACCAACAGCATAGGAAATAAATGATTTAATATCTCTTTCTCTATCTGCTTTTCTAATAGTAATATCCTTATCTTGAACCTCTGGAGTTAACTCATCTTTCAAACCATAAATATCAATAAAGATTCTATTTAACTCTTCTTCATTAGCCTTTAACTGATTAAAGTTTGCCTCACACTCATTTTCCCAAACCTCAAAAGAAGAACTCAACTTAAAATCCTTAGCCTTATCTAAAGACTTTAATATTGGATGAACTTTAAAATCCCATGAAGTTTCGAAATTATACCAGTCTTTTTTGCTCATATTAATCAATTCTTTTACATAATTATTACTTAAATATGTTTTTTCTTTATTAATTATTAAAGGTAAATCTGCTATATCACCAACTTTAAAATCTAATGTTGGTGCTAATATTTTAAGTATATCATTGGATATTTTGCTATTAAGGAATCCTAGAATATAGTATATATTTTCATTACTATTACAATAATAAGTAGGTCCTTTAGAATCTGATAAAGTTCCTTTTGGTATATATCTAGCATTAAATGTACCTGAACTAATTGATGACCATCCAATTCCTTCACCAAAAATATACTCTAAATTATAGTTATGTGATCTTACCTTCCCTTTTTGATCTTCAAAATTTCTTATTTCTTCACCATCATTATGCCAATTCACTATATAATCTCTATTTCCATACCATTTTCTATACTCTCCACCCTTATTGTAAGGAAACCACTTTTTTTTACTTAATACTGCAGACTGTCTTGAATATTCACTAAAACTTATACTATTATTGTTGACTTCATGCCATAATTTTAAAAAGTAATCATTATTTGCTGTTGCCATACCTTCTCTTGCTTTTCCATAATAACTTAAATCATTCTGTTTAAATAATTTATTAACATTTGGACTAATCCAATATGCAATATATTTATTAGGTACGTCATCAAATAATCCTTGTTTAACTGAAACTATATTTTTCCCACTTAAAAATGCATCTTCTTTTTCACCTGTACTACTATAATCAACTAATCGAGAATATTTTCCTACAAATTTTTTCTTAGCATTATTTTGAAGTACAAATGCAACTGACTGAACTACTTCCCCACTTATTTCCTCAAATGCTCTTGCTCCTAAATGTATCATATTTGTTATCATTAACATATCCAATAAGTCATTTCTTAATTTTGAGAATCTCTCCAAAAACATCCACGAATGTTGAGTAATCATTGCCATAAAGTAATTTTTCTTAATATAATTGCTTACCTTACAAATAAAAACAGAATATATATCTTGTTTATATTTATCGCATTCTTTATCTATAAGTTGTATTAATTTAGTTGACATACCTTTCCTACCTAAATACGGCGGATTAGTAATACAAACCTCATACTTACTACTCATTATCTCCGCTTGTTTAATTATTATAGGAAGTTTGTCTAATAGAATTTTTCTATTATCAGCAAAGATTAATTCATATTCACATTCTAGCTCATATAACCTATCTTTTAAAACTTCAAAATTAATTCGTTTAACTTCAAGTATTGAACCATACTCTTTAGCGTCTGTGAATGTTTCACATAAATCTTCCATAGCATTTCTTAACTCATAACTATCTAGTCCCTTACCTAATGTACAGAAATAATCTATTTCCTCTCTTCCTAGTGAATTGCTTTCTTGTATTGAGCATAGATTTAATTCTAATTCTTCTCTTTCTATTTCTCTAAACAATCTTCTATTAAAGGATCTTGCCTTCATTATTAAGGCAAATGATGCTAGTTGTGCTGCTCTGTCGTCTATGTCTAGACCATATAGGTTGTTTTGTAGTATCATTCTAGGTATTTCTCTTTCTGAATACCCTGCTGTTTTATAGATTTCATATAGCACATCAAATGCATAAACTAAAATATGTCCTGAACCCATACATGGATCTAGTACCTTTATATCTTCTGGTTTTAGTTTGCTGTGTTCTTCTCTTATTTTCTTTAATTCTTCCTCAACCTCTGGCTCTTGCTCTGCTTCTTCTAAATAATATTTCCACTTACTTTTAAGTTCATCACTAATAACTGTCCACTGCCCACTACCAACTCCGGCCTGTTCACTATCCCCTTCCAACTTCTCAAGCCATAGTCTACCTAATGAATTTTCTACCATGTATTTAACTATCCACTTTGGTGTAAATAATTGGGTTGCTGCTGGTATGTTTTCTTTTGTTATTTTTACATTTTTCTTTAAGGCTGCAAATACTTCATCCTTCTTTTCTGATATATAGTATTGGTACATCCAACCTATTATCTCCACTTCTTCCTTCCAGTCTGTCTCTTCAATATTCTCTACCATTTTTCTTATTACAGATCCTTCTTCTAATAGGTTATCTGGTAGTAGTAACTCTGTATAGTCGCTTATCTGTTCAAACATTTGAGGTATTATCTTACCTAGTTCATTACATTGTCTTACTAAAATGTGCTTATAAGCCTCTTCTCTATCTTCTGTCTTTCCACTATCTAAAAGTTCATATATATACTCTGATTTTAGATTTAGTTCATCTATTACTTCTGACACTCTAGTTAAAACATCTGGTTCTGTTTTTCCTTCAACTTCTGATGAAAGAACTCTTACACCAGTTGGAAGATATTCATTTACTTCCATATATCTAAGTCCCATAAATCTATTGAACCATGTATAGGCTACTTCTTCCATTACTTGCTCAAAGCCTTTTTCATTAACTTCTCTCACTAATTTTTCTCTATGATCTTTAGAAAGTTTAAATATCTCATCATTTCCTTCTAATTTAAATCCACCTTGAACTGCTACTGTATCGATTATTTTATTTTCTGTTACACCTATTCTATTGGCTCTTTCACTAACTGCACTTATAAGGTTCCTTCTAGCCCATATAGCAAATGATTTTATTTTATTCTTATCCATTCTCGTTTCTCCCCCTTGTTTTTGGTAATTAGTGGTTAGTGGTTAGTCATTAGTGGTCAGTGAGCAGTGATTAGTATTTAGTAACAAGTTACTGCACACTACTCATCATCCACTGCCAACTAACTGCTCACCACCCACCGCCAACTGCACACTGCCCACTAACTTCCCACTACCAACTGCACACTGCTCACCACCCACTACCAACTGCTCACCACCCACCGCCAACTGTCCACCCCCCACTGCCCACTGCCCACTACCCACTGCCAACTTCACACTACCCACTACCAACTACTGCCAATCGCCCCCTACAACGCATTCTCCAGTCCATGTATCATCTTACCAATCTCCGCACATAAACCTAATATCTTATCCATTTCACTACCATAAACATAACTTAGTCTCATAGCAATTCTTATTTGTGTTTCAACCTCAGCTCGTGAGCCTTGTGCAACTGATAAAAAATATTTAAATTGTGCTGTAGTATTCCTTTGTTGCCCCTCTGCTATATTAGATGGTATTGAAACTGCCGCTCTTCTAATTTGATTCGTTAATGAATATATTTCTTCCTTAGGAAATTTCATTGTAATTAAATAAATATTCTCAACCAAATCCATAGACTTTTGCCAAACTATAAGTTCAGTATAATTCAAGACTTTCATTACCTCACCTCAGTAACTATTCTTGACATTATTAGTACTTAATAAGCAATTGTTAGTGATTAATAGTCAGTTATTACTTGGCAGTGAGCAGTGATTAGTTGCCAGTTACTATCTGCCAACTGCACACTACCCACTACTCACTGCACACTGCAAACTACCCACCGCCCACTACTGACTGCCCACTGCCCACCAACTACTGCCCCCTAAACCAAATTTATTATCGTATCCTTTTCTAGTTCTTCTCTTAATTTCCTTCTTAGCGCTTCTACAACTTCCTCTATATCATCATTATTCTTTATGGTTTTTTGACCTTTAACAAGCTCTCTCATACTTAGAGTTTTAGTATTAATAACTACTTCTGCTATAGGTTCTACCTTATATTCTGATGTAGCAGTTTTTGTTTCACCATTTCCTACCCCTTCTGCTACTCTATTTGCCTCTTCTATTTCTTTAGCCTTTATTCTCTTTTGAGTCCCATCTTCTGTCACTATTTCCTTTATCCACTTTAATTTAACCTTTTCTGCAAGGTCTGACATTGATGAAAGTACAACGAAACTGCTTGCACCCTCAACTCTATTATAAAGATTATTAAATTCATTAATTACATTATCTTTGAACTTATCTTTAAAGTCATATCCATCTAAAGTTTCAAAAACTTCTTTTCTGCACATTTCTATAAAACCTTTTACTGGAACACTTTCTTCTTCCAATAACTCAATAATTTTATTATTATACTTCTCAATTAAAAGAGGTATTGTCGGTATCCTAGAGTAAGGTTTAGGCATTCTTATTATTTCTTTTATTTCTTCTATAATTGCTTTTATATCATCATTAACTATATACTCTTTGTTCTCTTTAAAGTTTTCTAACTTCTCTAGAGCATTATCAAATATAACTCTTTGCTCACCTCTAGATGAAAATTCTATTCTTCCATTCTCTTTCTTATAGAAGAATCCTTTTATTTCATCAATATGATCAGCATAATCTAAGAAGTCTCCTTCTAAATTATATACGTCTTTAAAAAAATCAATTGTATCTGTAATATCTATTACTTCTGTAAATAGTTTCTTACCATCCTTTAATGTCTTTTCTCCCGGATAAGATGCTTTGAACGTAAAATTAACAAGCATTTCATTTATCCTTGAAAGTTCCCTTTTACATTCTTCTTTAAATATACCCATTATTCCATCTTCATCTGCTGGAAGTGATGAGAATCCAAATAAGTCTTTGTTCAAGTCGCGAACAACATCTATATATTTTTGATTTACCTTTTCTCTAGTTTTTAAAATAACTCTCTCAATGTAGTCTCTTTTAGTTACATAGTTTACAACTTCCCTATTATTAGGAGTTAATACCTCCCCATTTAATATAACCTTAATGTCTTGATTTTTAAATAAAGATACTACTATAGCCTGGATATCAATATCCTTCCACCCATAAGGAGCATTTGAAAACTTAGTTAATATACTCTTAACTGTAATTTGAAGGTTTCTTGAAGAACTAGTTTGTATATGGGTATTAACTTCATCCACTGCTAATCTATTTGGATTACTATCAACTAATTCCATTTGATTAAGTCTAGCATCCATTATGTCATAAAGATCTTTAGCATTTTCTTTAAACTCTTTTACATAGTTTATTTTGTTATATTTAGAATCTATTAAGACTCTTAGGCCTTCATTTATTCTATCTACTCCACTTTTTTCTTTTATATCTAAAAGACTACCATTTACATATACTTCAGCAGTTCTTAGAGCCTCTTCTATTAAGAATTTCGCTCTCTTCGCTCTATCTTCTCTTTCCCTGCTTTTTTTTGATTTAATATCCTCTATAGCAGTGCTTGATTTTGATCCACCCTTAACTCTTAAGTAAGCATCAATTTTTAATACATTTTCTATTTCATCTAGATAATTAACATCCCTTGCTATATTTATAATCACATTATTTTCCCTAGTAGATAATAGTTTTAGTTCACTTTCACTTGAACCTCCTACTAGATCAAAGTTTGCAGTTATTACCTTAACTCCTATTTCATTTGTTTGCGGTCCTCTAGTTCTGTCATCTACAATTTTATTAAATGTAAATTGATATTTTCTTGAATATGAGAATTTAGAATCTCCATATATATCATCAAATATTATTTCAGAAGCCTTTTGGATAACCTCTCCATTATCAACTGACATATTCTTAATTTCTTTATTTACATCTTGTTCATCATTTGTTAGGAATATATATTCATCACCATTCTTTTGAACTAATGTCTCTCTTATTAGTTTATTTAAAGATTCTTGAACCTTTTTCTTTGTCTCTAACTTATCTGCATCTATTTCACTTATTAATAATGTTGAAAGGTTCTCTATATTAGACTTTATTTCCTTTACATACTTAACTAAAAATAATAGTTTTAAAACTTCAACATCAAATTCACTTAAATTATCATTCTTTTCCGCATGAATAATAACCGTTCTTATAGATGAATCTAAGAAAGTTTCTATTGTTTTATAAAATGCCGAAAAAGGTATAAGTACATTAACTTCTCCATTCATATACTCTACTGCCACTTGTTGATAAGCTCCTAGGAGAGACCTCTCTCCCTTAGATAAACTCTTACCTGAAGCGCCATGTTCTCTTACTCCACTAAAGGCTGATTGAAGTAGATTGAATTGGTAAGGTATAAATGGGTAAACCTCTGCAAATTCGTCTCCATTTTTATACAACTTCATTTCAGCAGTATCTGATGTAAAAGTTAAAAGGTTCTTTATTATAGATTCTTTTTGCTCATATAATGCTTTTAAATAACTTGCTCCCGCATCATTTTTTCTAAGTATACGTTTCTTAATTACTTCATCTACATTGGCAGAGGATAAAGATAATCTAGTATTAAATCTACCTTGTATTTTTGAGAAGTCATTACCCTTAACCTTTGTAAACTCATCTATTCCTTCTTGAGAAGTAACTATAACCCAGCACTTACCCCCGCACTTAGTTCCTAAATCTTCTACAACCGTTTGAAGGTTTAACATAAGCCCTGTATTGTCCCCTATGTACTGACCTATTTCATCCACTAGGAATACAACATGATGGTTTTTTCCTTTTGATTCACTATATTCTTTGACCCTTTTAGCGAAATCATCTATGCTTAATGAGTAGTTTTCTTCTGACTTGTTATACCAATTTCTTGCTGCCTCTTGACTCATTTTAGTTGTTTTTGATAATGCTTCTACTATGTTATCTTCTTCATAATAAAAATCAGCCCTAGTATCTTCCCATATCTTCCCTGATATATTTTTAAATTCATTTGTAAAATCATCATAAACTCCATCTTTAACCATTTGAATTTCTAAATCTGCTATCCATGGCTTAGATCCACAAAAACCTTGCATTTCGTTGAACATCTTATTAAACACTTTAACTATAGCGTTCTTATTAGACTTTGAATCCGAATCAGATTTTGAATCTATATTAAAAAGTATGACATCTGCTTTCACATCTCCCGCCTGCTTCATATTTGCTAAAATGAAACTGTCTAATTCCTTATCATCAAAGTAATTAATAGCCTTCTTCCCTTCTATTTCTCTATTTTCTAGAAGATAAGAAAGTATCTTTAAAAAGTGAGACTTACCGCTACCAAAGAACCCTGAAATCCAAACTCCATTTTTATCTGTATTGCCTATAATACCTGTCTTATATGCTTCAAAAAATCTATCAATATGCTTATTTAACTCACCTGTTACAACATATTCATCTAACTCTTGCTTTATATTTTCATCATCTGCCTGACCAACCTTTATAACCCCTTTTATATCTCTGTCTATTTCCTTATGAAACATGTCTTTTAACTTAAATTCCATCTTACCTTCCCCCTGCTATTTTTAATATTTATCCGGTAACTAACCACTGCTAAAACTACTGCTTTTACAAGCAGTCGTTAAGCATTGCTAAGTTCCTGGATTAGTTTACACTCTATCTACTAATTGAAATGCTCTATAATAATTGTCATCTTTTAAACTGTTAAATAACATAAGAGTTCCACCATCATAAGTTCCCGGAAAGAACATTACTAATGGTTGCTTTTCTACAACTCTGTGTAGGTTATTTAGAATTGTATGTGACCTAATTATGGGCCACGCTTTACCTACCCCCGTTAAAAAAACTATATCTGCTCCTTCTAGTCTTTCTCCTATATATTTAACGAACACATCATCTTCTTCTGTAATTCTTAAAGTTGACTTAGTTGCTTTAAAAATTACATGTTCGCTACCCTTTTTCTCTTCCATTTCAAAATTCTTTTTAAGATAACCTTTTTCTTCTAACATTTCTATGATTATTTCATACAAATCAAACTCTACTATATTTAATCCGTAGCCACCTTGAACTTTTTCTTTTATAAACTTAACCCTATCTCTAACTAAAAGTTCATACTCTGGCTCATAATCAAATATATAGAATCCAATTTCATTACCTAGCCCTTTGTTTTTTCTAAAGTTAGGCTCTATTATCTTAGGTAATATTTCATCAATTCTCCGATATATATCTTTCATTTATATCCTCCTGTATTTTAGTGGGCAGTTGGTCGTTGGCGGTAGTTAGTGGGTAGTGGCAGTTGGTCGTTGGCAGTTGATAATAAGTTCCACCTACTGTTTACTACTCACTAC
This sequence comes from Clostridium putrefaciens, assembly GCF_900461105.1. Classification (GTDB taxonomy): domain Bacteria; phylum Bacillota; class Clostridia; order Clostridiales; family Clostridiaceae; genus Clostridium_L; species Clostridium_L putrefaciens. Next base: position 2,681,079 of record NZ_UFWZ01000001.1, read on the forward strand.
TCACTACTCACCACTCACTACCCACACTCTCCAACAATTGCATTTATATATTTTTTATCACCTATTTTATACAGGTACTCTTTAACTTCACTGTCTAAAATAGGAGTCTTTATTTTTCTATCACCTTTTTGATTTTCAATAAGTCCACATTCAAAAAGAATTCTTACATAAACTTGTTTTAACTTTTTAAATGTATACTCTGTCCAAGAGGCTACTTTTTCACTTTGCTCTCTTTTACTTTGGAAAAATGTATTAAAGTCCTTATCTCTTAAAAATAATTCTCTTAATAATAATTTTTCCTTATAAACTTCATTCATAAACTCGAAAAATAATCTATCTGTCTTAATAATTGCATACAAAACAAGTATCTTTGATGTTTCTACATTTCCCTCTGATATTTTATCTATTATGAATTTATCTAAATCTTTAAGTCTTGCCACAATAATTGATGCAACTTCCTTCTTTCTTGTTTCACTTTCAAGTTGAAAAATATTATCTTCCAATGATTTATTTTTTATACCTTCAGCTTTCAACCCTTTACTTATAAGGCTTGCAGCCTTTTTAGTTTCTTTATATAAATATGGTCTAGACTTAATAGTTGATTTATATTCCATACTTAACTTCACCTCCGTGGTCCAGTTTTATAATATTAATTCTACCATAATAGAATGTAAATATACACAGTTATTAATTAATAGCTTGAGTCAAATAAAAGTGGGCAACTATTTTATTTATTTTGTTAGCAAGAGGGTAACTTCGTCCCACTCTATCACCTTAGTGGTCCAGTAAATTATTGTTTATCCCTTTGGAGAAATTATGATATCAAGCCCTAATAAAATCATATTACAGGAAGAACGGTATTTAGATTATATACTAGGGTATTCATCTTTTAAAAGAGATAGAGAGTACTTAGAAATTATAAGAGACTATCACTTAAAGGAGAGAGGATTGTAGTTATGGTTTATTATCAAGTGATTCTTAGACTCACGTAGAGTTTACTTATAAGGAATACATCTCTCCATCTGAGTCTTAGAAGAACTTATCCAGGGGCGTAGCAGCCGTCATCCCCCACCTTGAAGAGGATAGGGGTGTTACGGATGGTAGCCATCGGATAAATATAAAAAAGAAAAGTTAAAAGAAAAGCTTGTAGAAAGTAAAGTCTTTTTAGTGAGAATAAGAGAGTGTTTAAAGAGAAACCCAAATAGTGAGGATGAAATAGTAGATGAAGCTATTATATCTTACTTTAATTCTTTCTGTGAATTTATATTAGATATGTGTGAAACATATTTAGTAGCAACAGAAAATTATATACCTAATAAATCCGGGGTAGATATAATAGAATTATCATCAAACTTTGGATTCATATCTTCAAATAATTCTAAGAAACTTCAAGGAATAGTGAGACTTAGGAATAGATATACTCATGATTATTATCAAAGGAAGTTAGCAAAGAAAAGAATTATAGACATATGCAAATCTGAAATGATAACTTTAGATTTATTTCTAGAAACGTCTTCTGAAAGAATAAGATTAGTTATTAGTGACAAGAACTTGGGCAACACCTCAAAGGCCCAGTAAATTATCAAAAGCAAAGGCCTTTGGTACCGACTTCCTTAACGTGGGTTTTGTGGCTTTAATTGACTACACCCCTTATTGACAAAATAAAAAGGATATAGACATTATAGCTATACCCTTCTTAAATTTTGCAATATATTGAAATTTCAAAAATGCGTGGTTTTGGGCTTAGAATCCCATGTTAGAACTACTATTGGTTTACTTTTTTTCGCTTACCTTTTTCATTAATAAAATAAACTGCCAATAAAATCAAGACAACAATCGAATAAATTATATTAATAATTATTTGTGCTGAGTTACCTACGTTGTTATATATACCAAAAGTTCTTCTGTAAAACATTCCTGTAATAAAAACAAAAATTATAACTAAATTAAAACCTTTTTTATCTTTACTATACTTAATTATAAAATATATACCAATAAAAATAGAAAGTAAAATTGTACCATAATCCATATTACATCACCCCCTTATCCCATTTTTAATATTGTAAAAATATATAACATCGTTTTTTGTTTCTTAGCTTTTATCTTTAGACTGAAAACCTAAATCAAACATGGTTATTTCAACAGCTACAGTTTCGTGATTTTCAAGAAAAACCATTTTTTATCATATTGCTAAAAACACTGGATTTAATATACCATAAGTAATTAATCAAAAGCAGTCATATCATTGTCTGGTTGCCATGAACTGGTAGTTTCTTAATTTAATAAAAATTTTATTTGTCCAATTACCTACAAGCTTATTATATAATCTGCATTTAATTTCATTGAATCATCATGGGATATAATAATGATGATTTTATCTGCTTTAACTTTATTTATTGTCTCATTTAAAATGTTAATACTATTAATATCCAATGCTGATGTAGGTTCATCCATTATAAGAATGTTGGAATTTTTAATAAAAACTCTTACTAAAGCTATCTTTTGTTTTTCGCCTCCAGAGATATTAATCTTTTTATTAGTAAGAAGTATATTCTCCTCTAAATCCAATGATTTTAAATTCAACTTATCACACCAATAATCAACTAAATCCCTTTGAACATTATCTATTCCATAGGTTAAATTATCATATAATGTTGTATTTAATAATAATGATTCTTGTTCAACAATTCCAAAAAGAATCTTTCGTATAGCATATAAATCTAAATTTTTTATATTCTCTTCATTATAAAATATATTGCCTTCATATGAATTTAAGTATAATCCACATATGATATTAATCAAAGTGCTTTTTCCAACACCATTTAAACCATTAATTAAATATATATTACCCTTTTGAAATTTATAGCTAAATCTGTCAAATATCATTTTTTCATCAAATGAAAAGCTAATATCTTGCAATTCTATGGAATCAATTCTTTTTAAAAGTTTATCACCATTAGGCTCTTTTGGTATATCTAAAATCTCTATTAACCTATCATATGATGTTAATGTCTCTTGATATGATTTTCCCAATGATAAAAATCCATTTATTAAGCTTAATAAAACCGTATAATATCCTTTTATTATTATAAAGTTTCCTATTGTCATTCTATTATTCATAATTTCAATTCCTCCATAGAAAAACAAAAAGACATTAAAAACATTTTCAACCGTAGAGTCTGCACTAAGAAAGAGATAATTAAATTTGAAATATTTTAGTAAGGATTTTAAAAAATTTGGAAATGCTTTTTTTAGTTCATTATCTAACACTTCAAATGCTGAGTTCAACTTTATAAAACTTATATTCGAGAGTTGTTCATTCATTTTTGAAAAAAACTTGCTTTGCTCTTCTTTATAATCATAATTTGACTTATATAGTGGCTTTTTAAAAACCATATATAATAAAATATATATTGGGATACTTAATAATACTATTATAGTAATCTTAATATTCAACCTATACATTAACAAAAATATCGATATAAAGCTAATTAGCATTATTAAAATATTAATTAGTATAGAGACAGAAAAACCAATTACAACGTTAGAATCATTATTAATTCTTTGATTCAAATATACTGTATCAGTATTTTTAAAGAATGTCATAGGTAACCTTTTTACATGTCTTAATACTTCATAGTTTAACTCAAAAACTATTTTAGCTTGAGTCTTAAATAAACAATAATTGCAATAATTGCTTAAGATTGCACTTAATAATCCTATTATTAAAATAATGGCAGTATTATAGTAAATTATTTTAATAGTTTTGAATTCTAAAAGTTGGTCGATAAAATTACCTGTTATATATGTAATAGACAAATTTAGAACTTTTAATATTATAGTAATAAGTATTAAAAAAAATAAACTAAATTTATATTCACACAAATATTTATTGCAAAGTTTCATGATTTTCATAAGATTATTTTTCAACCTCTTTCTTTTAGTTATATTTATATATCCTCATTTATATGACATTCTAAATTTTAAAAACAACATCTTTTAAGCTTGAGATTCTACTTTTTAATTGCTTAGTAGAATCTCATTTGTAAATGCTTAAAAAGCAAATTAAATCTCTCACAATATATAAAGTCATTACTTATAAATATTTATTTAGTTTCATTTAAATATTTATAAGCGATTAACTTTAATATATCATCTAAGTTGTACTTTAAAGATATATTTCCAACAGATTTATTAGGATCTCCTACTAAGTTCCAGCATTTTTGCAAGCTACCATCCGGCTCAATTATGTAAGAATTCGGCGATACCGCTGCACACACTGATACTTGAGGACTTATGGATATTGAAGTAGGAATATTCTTTTCTTGTGCCAATCGATATAATTTCATTTCTTCTTGTGCGTATTCTTTGGTAGTGTAACAAGTTTCATTAAGGCAACTTTTAGAAGTATCATAATCACGTACCACACTAAAGTATGTTTTAATATTTTTTTTATCACTAATACCAGTTTTCTTTAATGATTCAAGAAAACTATCCATACAATCACTATTGTCTTTATTAATATTTACTCTTACTGATATGTTGAGCTTATCATTAGATTCTAATAAGTTTTGAATAATTCTGTCATATGTTCCATTTCCATCATGAAGCATTCTTCTTTCATCGTGAGTATGCTTATCACCATCAATAGTAACCTGAACAAAAGTTATACCTAGCTCAACTAACTCATCTGATGTCTTTTTATTCAATAAATAACCATTTGTTATTATACTTGAATATACGTTCAAATTTTTCTTCTTAGATAACTCATTAATTTTCAACTGCAACTTTTTTAATATATCAAATCTAACTAATGGTTCACCTCCAAACCAAGCTATTGATAAGTTACTATCATTTTTCAGTGAATCATCTATAAACTTAACTGTAGCATCAATAACCTCAGGTGTCATATGTTGATTAGGATAATTCTTATCTTTTTCAAAACAATATACACACCTGAAGTTACAGCTTAAAGTTGGTACTAAAGTAAGTGACATTGATTGATTATTATATCTTGATATATCACTAGCAGCTAATAGCATATTATACTCATCTATATCTTTGTAAACTAAAAATCCACCTTCTAATAATGAATTTAAGAATTTATCATCTTGTATTAAATCTGCTTCTATTATCGATCCTGTAAAATCACACCTTATTGCCAATTCTTTATTCTTTTCATCTACTTTTCCAAACCCACCAGTAAAAGCATTATAAAGATAAATATCTTTATCTAAAAAGATTTTATGATTGTATTTTGAAAACTTGTAATCATTTAAGTTAAAATCCATTCCATGTTAGCTCCTTCCTTATACCCTTGTTTTAAAATATAATCTTGATACCATACCATCTACATTCGAACTAGTAAATATCTTTAAACATCTATAACTGAGAAAATTTAAATACAAAGTTGCATAGCATATATTAACACTAAACCCTATGCAACTTTCATGACTTTATAAACCATTTGTATTGGAATGCCATTTTTGATTCATTATAAATCCAAGTTTAAGTGAAGTTTGGTATATTGGTATTTTTTCTATTGAAATAATTCACTCCTGTTTTTAAATATTGTTGTAAATAATTCATTTTAGTTATCAGAGTGTATAAAACATAATTTACCACATAGAGGACCTGTTGTGCAAAGCCCAATTATTGCTAATACCCAAGGACATGGAGCTTTTCCTCCATTTTGTATCGATATATTTTTAGGTTCATTTATCCAATTCATTTATATTACCCCCTCTAAATATCAGATAGTGTTAATACCATCTTTTTTTTATTTCAATCCTTGCATTAGCAAGGGGTTAAGCTATCTTTATAACAAAAAAATAATGACCCCTCTTTTCTGATATAATTGTTGTAATCTACCCCAACAAAAATCTCCAAAAAGGAAGGTGTCATTGTGAGTACAATTATATCAATATTAGTTACATATAATCAACTATTACTTTCACAAATAAATGAATTACTTATTTTCATTGCGAAAAACATACCTTTAAAGGCTCCTAAATATGATATGACAAGCCCTAAATACAAAAAACTTACTGTAGATAAATTACCCATTATTAAGACCTTCGAACATCTTGATTACAATCAACTTTTAAATGAATACAAACTTGCTAATGGTAAAGATAAAAAGCCAGTAACACCTGATACTGGCTGCCCTCGTTGTGGTGCTCCGCACAACTACATCTACGATAACGCAGGTGGACGCGGGCAGCTTTGCTGCAAGGTTTGTGATTTGCATTTTAGTAAAAACAAAGTTGACTTCAAGACCGCACTCTTCATTTGTCCTTACTGCGGACATGCTCTAATCAAAAAGAAAGACCGCAAGAACTTTTATGTCCATAAATGTGTTAATAAAAAATGTGATTTCTACCTAAACTCCCTTGCAAAACTTTCATTGAAAGATCTAGAAGAATACAAGAAAGATAAGCACAAATTCAAGCTCCATTATATTTACCGCGAGTTTACTACTAATTATTTTGACGTTGATTTATCTTCTATGCCTAAAGGTGCCACTAGCCTCAAATTCAGAAACTTTTCTTCTCATGTAATGGGACTTTGCCTAACATACAACGTTAATTTAGGACTATCTACACGCCATACCGCACGTGCGCTTTGGGAAATCCACGGTGTTAAAATATCTCATGTCATGGTTAGTAGATATACCATCACCGCTGCCGCTTTAGTTAAACCCTATGTCGATAATTATGACTATAAACCTACTAATTATCTTGCTGCTGATGAAACTTATACTAAAGTCAAAGGAAAGACTCAATATATCTGGCTCGTTATGGATGCCATTAAAAAATCAATTTTAGGATACCAAGCCTCATTTACCCGCGATACTGGACCTTGCATTTTAACTATGCGTATGGCTTTTGATAAGTTTAAAGAATTTCCTGGTAAGTCCCTTAGATTTATTGCTGATGGTTATACGGCATACAAGCTTGCGCAGCAACAGTTCAATCTTAATGGCTTTGACTTCGATGTAACTCAAGTAATTGGACTCACTAATAACGATTCTATTTCAACTGAATATCGCTGGGTTAAACAAATAATTGAACGCCTTAACAGAACATTTAAATTCTCTTATAGGGTTACAAACGGCTTTGGTAGTGAGGAAGGTTCCAACACGCACTTGGCCTTATTTGTAGCATATTACAACTTTCTTCGACCGCACTCTTACGCTTACTTTGAAGCATTAAACCCCATCCCTGAGCTTGAAAGAATTTCTACCATGCCAGGAAAATGGCAAAAGTTAATCGAACTTTCACAACAACTTATAGTAAAAAATCAAGTTGTATAGATAATCAAATTATTTTCACCCATCAGCGTTTTGTTAAAAATAAACGATCTGAAAAGGTGTATTCTTGTTGCTCTTTTTTAATTTTCCAGAGTAAATTTAAAAGTTCTGGTGAAAGAAAAAGTAACACCTCATTATTTTAGAGCACATTTTCACTTTTCAAAGTTTAATTTAAATCTAAAAATTTTTAATTTATTTTTTCATAGATTAGTTAACACTATCAAATATCAAGTGCATATACCTGTTCAATACTATGACTCTTACATGTTCATACCATGACTCTTGCAACCAAAGTGATCTTTACACCCATGCATAAAACATAGAGTACAGATGTCAATCCAACAAGAGGATTCTATGGTACTACCACCTGTAATTTTTTGCGGATTATTAACCCATTCCATTTTTAAATCACCTCCTTGTTATTCTTAAATAATCATTAAATTCATTTTGAAAATGCTTATAACATATTGCCCTTTTTACATGCGCTAGTGTCCGTAGGACAATGATTTACATAACCCTGGCATACTGGTGGGGTATGTTGACTACTACACCATACTATAAAGCAAGCATGATCTAGGTCCACCAAATCTTTTTGCGGTTTATTAACCCATTCCATTTTTTAATCACCTCCTTTTATTTCTTAATTAATTCGTAAACCCTTGGGCCTCGATATATCTCAATCGTGGAGGAAGGATTGAGATATATCGTATGGCAACGATTAATATTAAATACAGCCACATGACAATATTTTCCTCTGAATATTATTACTTTTGCGATGTCACAAAATATGAAATCCACCACACATTGCAGTCATTGTATCATCATTGTTAGTTGAATTTAAAGTTTCTTTTATTCATTCGACTCTATTCTTAAATAATTATTAAATTTATTTTAAAAACGTCATTACAACCTCATCCTCCCCTGTATAATTTATACGATCATGTATCTTCCATATACCTTATGCAATTCTACACATCTTGTCTAATTCCTTCACCTTAAGAACATAAAGGAATTAGATAGAATATGTTTATATAAATGAAATTATTTGAACGCAGATATCGATACTTAACATTATTTTTAAATTATTATTAATATTTGAAATGCCATAATACCCATATAAATCAACACTTCAAGCAAAAAAACTAATGTGCAATTTTATACAAAAGATTACATTAATACATTCTTATTATTTCCTAATAAATATTTTACTAAATCTCTTGATGCAGCTTGTACATTCTCTACTTCCTCTTTTGTTGCAAATGGCTCAAAAACTCTTACTCCTAATAATGAAAAATCCTTATTAGCATAATATTTAACAAAATCTACTTCCTTTTCATCTATCTCATATATCTTTGCATATAGTCCTTCTGATATCCAGTTATCATATATTTCATAGGACTTTCTTATAAGTTCCTTTTTAAATTCCTCTGTTTCTATGAATTTGGCATCACATTTTATTCCCTCATCTATATTGGGAACTACGTATTGCTTTGATATTTGTATTTCAAGATCTTTTATTGGTGCAAATTCATTTATTTTCCGCAGTTCATTTAGTATGCATGTATAAACGCTTTCTTTTTCGTCTATATTATCCGATATTTTTGTCTTTATATTATCATTTTGATACGTTGGATAGCCTCCACTACTAGTTTCAAGTAATAGAATTTGCTCATCCTTTTTACTTCATCCTATTAGGATTACTATGGGTATAAATATAAGTATAAGTATTTTTCGCATTTTTATTTTATATTCATCCTTGTAATTAGCATAATACCCCTACTTTATATATTGAGTGCATATATATTATTCTTTTCATTTTGAATACTTTTTTAAATTAATTTTCAAAATTATCTTAGATAGAATACTATGGAAGCGTGATATTGTAGCTGTCTAATTATTGCTAACCTTGAATATATATACATTGTATAACGATACCGCCACTCCCGTCAACCCATTCCAAATAATCAATTACTGACAAGTTTCGACATGAAATTAAAATAAAACAAGAGGTTCATTTCGCCCCGCGCCCTCTAGCAAACCAAAGATTATTAAACTTATACGAGAGAGGTAATTGAATGGAACAAGATAACACTATTGCTATATGCTATAAATAGTGTGTTCATGCTAATAATTCACTTTACAGGGGTTGGAATCTTCTTCCTTACCATAAACAATTCCGTAAAATCTATACAAATACTCAAAACTTTATCCTTTGGGATATTTACTAACATTTGAAGAATTTATTATAAAATTCATCTATCCTAACTACCCGTACCCTCTAACTTCTATCCCACCTACTAAACTATATAAATATACCATTCTCTGATATGTTAACCCCTACAATAAAAAATAAGGGCTTCTAAGAATAAAAGTCCTTGCTATAAAACTAGCAACTACACTTCCAATCTCAGAAACCCTTTATTTATCAGTATCTCACACACTCTTACATCTATTTTTTTGTTATAAATGCTACCGTCTCCACATGGTTAATAGGCTTGGATTGATATCACAACCTATTTTGAGTGGATGAACGCTGTATTTTTTATATATTTTTCAGTTCTCCGTTCGTGGGAATATGTCGATATAACTTTTTTAAATTTCTCCGTTCCTGGGAATATATCCATTATCACATTGAGTTTCTAAAAACCAAATAGGCATTTCTTAACATTAATCTCATATTGTACATTTCTTTTCTATAATTATTTACAGAGTAGTTATTAAAGCAAATTCTTCCATCATTTAACGAATGAAAATACTCAGTATTATATAATAAACAAATAATCTCATGAATTTTATCTATTATTATACATTTAGACTCTTCTAAATCTACATTAGAGAAATCATACTTAAAACTTTTTAAATTTTGAGCAACACCTTCTAGATTATCAATAAAGTTTATAGAAACTGTTTCTGTACATGGATCTAACTCAATCATACTTTCTATTAATACACCATAATTATTCATTACATTTTCTAGCTTATTATAATCATCATTACTCAATAACATAGACGTTATTATATTGCTAATATCTTCATAAAATTTTTCTCTTCTTTGTTTTATTTCATTTTCTGAATATTTATGTCCCTTTGGATGATGTTTATTATAAGACTTTACCGAGGCATGACAATCAAAACATAGTGGAATACAGTTATCTTCAGAATCATCTCCTCCATCAGCCTTTTGCCTAATATGATGTAACTCAATGTTGATTCCTACATTTCTTCCGCACAAGCAGCAATGTCTCTTACATTTTACCAAAACTGTATCTTGGATACTCTTAGGAAATCCCATTTCTCAATTCTTCTTCTTTTCAAATTTTGTAGATTTAAAATTCAAATCAACTTTCATGGATTCTTTAAATCGTATTAAAAACCTGGAGCAAGAGGGTAACTTCGTCCCCCTCCAACACCCCAGGGTGCCAGTAAATTACCAAGTACAAGCATTGATGATTAAACTATCGGTGTTAATCTACCCCTTAAGTGGTAATAGTATTCGTCTCCATTCATTTTCTTTATCTTCTAATTTCACTGCATTAGCAGGACTTGTAGATGGTAAATTGAATAGACTTAAATCATCTTTATTTACATTCTTAACTACTAACCTTTTGTAGAAAACTTCTGCCTTTTTACCATTAAAATAAATGCTTTTTAAGTTAGGATAATTAATATATAGCGACTTAAAATCATTTGCTACTGGATTTTTAATGTTAGAATCACTACTATTTTCTCTATCACAACTTTTAAGCACATCCCAAATAGCAATCTTATTATTTAATAAAAATGCTTTCTTACTTTCATAATTATCATCATCCATCTCTTCTCCAAATATAGAAAATATAACTTTCCAAAACTGATTTCTCTCAGAAGCGTAATATTCTTGCTTCTTCAACGACACTTCTCCTGGCATAGTGCCTAAAATTAATATTTCACAATTTTTATCTATTATTGGATTAAAACCTTCTATCATCCCATCCACCACTTTCATACTTTTATTTAAAAGATGTTATTACTTTATCCATTAATATTCTGAACTGATTCTCATCATTTACATGATAAGCAACAGGGTGACTTTGTCTCCCTCTAACACTCCAGATACCCAGTAAATTACTAATTACTTATATCTTCTACAAATAACTCCTTTTACCTTCTTTTTATCCGATAGCTACCATCCGTAACACCTCTATCCTCCTTAAGGTGGGGGATAACGGCTGCTACGCCCCTGGATAAGTTCTTCTAAGACTCAGATGGAGATGTATTCCTTATAAGCAAACTCCACCTGAGTCTAAGAATCACTTGATATCGTAATAAAACAAAAGACTGCACACTCTCACCTTAGATGAGAAAATGCAGTCTTTTATATTCTTATATTTGTTTTAATTTTCAATACTACATTCTTTAAAACATAGCATATCCATAATAAATATTTCAATTCAACTTTTTATAAACAGCTAACTTTTTTTTCAAAACGGTTGAGGTTTTTTATAAAGCTACAACTCCGCCAAACTACCCAATCTCCCTATTCTACAGTTACTGACTTGGCTAAATTTCTAGGCTTGTCTACGTCACAATTCTTTTCTTTTGCTACGTAATATGAGATTAATTGTAGTGGTATAACGCTTAGTATTGGGGATAATATATCTAAGGTCTTTGGTATATATATTGCTGAATCTACGGACTTTTCTACCTCTTCATTTCCTTCAAAGGTTATAGCTAGTGTCTTTGCCCCTCTTGTAACTACTTCTCTTATATTGCTTATCATTTTATCCTTTAGATCCATCTGAGTTATGGTGGATATTACTACGGTGCCTTTTTCTATAAGTGCTATTGGACCGTGTTTAAGCTCTCCCCCTGCATAAGCCTCTGAATGGATGTAGGTTATTTCTTTAAGCTTTAAAGATCCTTCCATAGAAACTGCATAGTCAAGGCCTCTTCCTAGGTAGAACATATCTTTATGCATGTAGTTTTGTGCTGCAAACTTTTGAAGTATTTCTTTATTTTCTAATACCTTTTCAGCTTTTTCCGGAAGATTTAATAGCTCTTCTTTTATGCTTTCTATTTCTTCTTTTGATGTAGTTTCTTTAACCTCTGCAAAGTATAAAGCTATTATATACATAGCTACTAGCTGGGTTACATAAGCTTTTGTTGATGCTACTGCTATTTCTGGTCCTGCTAGAGTATATAAAACATCATCTGCTTCTCTAGATACTGAGCTTCCTACAACATTAGTAACAGCTATAACACGGCAACCTTTTTTCTTGCTCTCTCTTAGTACAGCTAAGCTATCTGCTGTTTCTCCTGATTGACTTATAATCATTACTAAAGTATTCTTATCCATTATTGGATCTCTATATCTAAATTCTGATGCGATATCAACCTCTACTGGGATTCTAGCTAACCGTTCTATAACAGTTTTACCTACTACCCCTGCATGATATGCAGTTCCGCAGGCTACTATATATATCTTGTTATAATTTTTTAGATCCTCTTTTGTAAGTTTTATCTTATCTAAAACTATAGGTTTTCCTTTTATTATTCTAGATGCCATGGTATCTCTTATAGCTCTTGGCTGCTCGTGGATTTCCTTTAACATAAAGTCTTCATATCCACCTTTTTCTGCTGCATCAGCATTCCAAGTTACATGAAATATCTCTTTTTCTATCTTTTCTTTATTTTCATCAAAGATTTCAACACCTTCATCTGTAAGCACCACGAACTCTTTATCATTTAATAGATAAACTTCTCTAGTATGATTTAGAACTGCTGGTATATCTGAAGCTATAAAGTACTCTCCCTTACCTACTCCAATTATTAGAGGGCTGTCTTTTCTAACTGCTATTATTCTGTCAGGTTCTTTAGTGCATATAACACCTAGAGCATAGCTTCCTTCCATCTTTGCTGTTGCCTTCATAACTGCATCTAAAATATCTCCATTATAATAATAATCCACAAGATTTGGTATTACTTCTGTATCCGTTTCTGATAAAAATTCATATCCTTTTGACATAAGCCATTCTTTTATATTTAAATAGTTCTCTATTATTCCATTATGAACTACACTTATACTTTCATTTTTATTGCTATGAGGGTGAGAGTTAACATCTGAAGGCTCCCCGTGAGTTGCCCACCTTGTATGTCCTATTCCGATATTACCTTTTATAGGACTTTCCTCTAACTTTTCTTCTAAGTTTTTTAATCTACCCTTACACTTTAAAACTTCAATTGAATTATCCTTTAAAATAGCCACACCAGCAGAGTCATACCCTCTATATTCTAATTTTGAAAGCCCCTCTACTAAAATCGGTGAAGCATCCTTTTTACCAACAAATCCTACTATTCCACACATCTTTTTGTCTCCTTTTCTGTTTTGTTTTTTTACACAACAAATAAATCCTTTAAATCTTTCTTTAAAATTTCTTTGAAAATATAATGGCTCGTAAATATTTTTTCCTAATATAAATATCTTAAGCATTACAAAAGACCTTACTAAATCTTTAGTCCTTAATAGAAATAAAGATATAACAAAAAAGTCCTACATCAAAATTTAAAATTAGATTCAGGTAAATCATTGTGTTTTAGTTTTTTAATACTTATTAATTGATTAGCTTTAGAAACAAAAAAGAATTGAATATAGATAAGTTTTAACACCTAAATTATGTTGTGCTAGAAATCACTTTCTAGTTTTATAATTCTTTACGATAGTGCTATACCGTGAGGCACCCGCCGAAATCTCGATAATCCTCATCCTCGTCAACTAAAGCGACACCCCAAATCTAAGATTTGGTTGGTGGAGCTTTCTCCACCGTAGGCGGAGATTCATTTGTCCTTCCAAAAATCTTCGATTTGGTTGGTGGAGCTTTCTCCGCTGTAAGCGGAGATTCCTTACCCATCCAAAAAATCTATGATTTGGCCTATGGAGCTTTCTCCACCGTAGGCGGAGATTCCTTACCCATCCAAAAAATCTATGATTTGTTCGGTGGAGCTTTAGTCCTGGCGCTTATATTAAACTTTCAAACCTTATTTATTATTCTTATTTTTTATTCTTATCTTTTATTATTCTGTTTTATATCTTAAAAGCTATCACATTATTATATCCATTCTTATAGGTTTTCGTCAAGATATTTAGCTATTTATTTACATTTATAAGGAGTGCACCTTACTTATATGGTATGATATCCCAATGGGGCATGTTGAATTTTATCAAGTTATTCTTAGACTGAGGTGGAGTTTGCTTATAAGAAATACATCTTTCCATCTGAGTCTTAGAAGAACTTATCCAGGGTCGTAGCAGCCGTCATCCCCCACCTTGAAGAGGATAGGGGTGTTACGAATGGTAGCCATCGGATAAATTCATTAATTTTTTTATTGACATTTCCCCATGCTCGTTATATAACTAACAAAGATCCTAATAACAAGGTTTACATAACTATTTGTAGTAAGCCTATATAAATTTTTATTTCCATCCAACACTTTATATTAATCACTAAGTGTAAAATACAAATCTACATAAGAAAGTAAGGAGTGTCATTTATGAATAATTTAAAAAGAAAAGTGTTTAGTATCGCCTTAGCATCCACTATATCATTTTCTCTAGTGGCTTGTAGTAATTCTGCTAAAGTTCCAAGCACTAATAATGATAAAACTAATACAGAACAATCAAACAAGAGTGAAGTTAAACTAGAAAAGGGTAACTGGGCAGATGAAAACTTTAAAGCCTTACAAACTCTTATAGAAAACAACGGTAAAAACAGCAAAAACTATGATGAAACTAAAAAGCCATATGCTGTATTTGACTGGGACAACACTACAATAATCAATGATGTAGAAGAAGCATTACTTGCATATCAATTAACAAATCTTGAGTTTAAAATGACTCCTGAAGAGTTTAGTAAAACTATTAGAACTAATATTCCAAAGGATAACTTTACAAAAGAATGTAACAACAAGGCTGGAGAGCCTGTTAATATTGAATCAGTTGGTGCTGATATTGATTCAGACTACAAATTCTTATATGAAAATTACAAAGGATTCAAAGGCGATAAATCTTTAGATGATATTAAAAAGACTGTCGAATATAAAGATTTTATAGCTAAAACTAGATATCTTTATGCATCAATTGGAGAATCTTTTAGTTCAGATGTAAGCTACCCATGGGTTACTTATTTATTTGCTGGAATGACAGAAAAAGAAGTTGCTACATTAACAGAGAAGTCAAATGATTACTGGTTATCACATGAACTTTCTGAAGAGACTTGGACAAGTCCTGAAGAGTTAAAGGGTAATTCTGGTGTAGTTTCTGTTAGCTTCCACACTGGATTAAGAACACTAAAAGAACAACAAAACCTTTATAAGACTTTAATGTCTAATGGAATAGATGTTTATATATGCTCAGCATCATTTATAGATGTTGTTAGAGAGTTTGCTACAAACCCTAAGTTTGGATATGATATTCCAAAAGAAAATGTATATGCCATGGAACTAGAAAGAGATGACAAAGGCGTAATTAAATCTGAATTTAGAAAAGATTACGATCAAACTCAAAGCAAGGGTAAAACTAAAACTATAGAGAGATTTTTAGTAGAAAAATATGCTGGAAAAGGTCCTTTAATAGTTGGAGGAGATAGTGCGGGAGATGTTGCTATGTTAACTGACTTTAATGATACAAAGTTTTCATTAATAGTTAATAGATGCAAAGGTGATGAGCTTGGTAAAATTTCAAAAGAAGCTGCTGACACTATAGGAAAAGAAGATGCTAGATATTATTTACAAGGAAGAAATGAAAACACTGGTGAGTTTATACCAACTCAAAAATCTGTATTCCTTGGAAGCAAAGAAGAAGTTTTATTAAAGAAAGCTAAATAATAAAATTATACTTATATAATAAAGTGAATTAATTATAGAAATAAAATATTATTTTAGGATTGGGGACAGTTCATTAATGTAGTTAGAGTATAATTTTAGTAGGCAGAACTAGTATAAAAAACTATATAAATAAAAGGAGATGCAAAAACATCTCCCCAATACATAAATTATCCATTATAATTAAGTTGCAAACACAAAACTGAATGGAGTTGAATTTATGTATAATGTTAGTTTAAATGAAAACGGCTTAACTTTCAAGGAAATAGAGAAAAAGATTTATAAGATAGTTTGTGATGAAGCCTGCAATGTTTTAAAAAATGTGTTGGAAGCTTTAGATGAAAAGCTACTTAAAGAAAGAGAGATTAAAGTATATAGAAATAAGGGACTTAAAAAGACTTGTTTAAGAACGATTATGGGGGATGTTGAATATTCAAGACGTATCTATCAGTTTGAACTTGAAGATGGTAAAACAGCTACTAAGTTCCTTTTAGATGAGTATCTAGGCATGGACACCATAGGTAATGTATCTATAAATCTTGTAGAAACTATTTTAACTAACGTGTCAGAAGTATCTTTTAGAAAAACAGCTGAAAATATAAAAACAATGTGTAATCAGGAAATTAGTGCTCAAGGAGTTTGGAACATAGTTCAAACGGTTGGAGAAAAGATAAATGAACTAGAAAAGCGTAAGATTGAACTAAATGAAAAAGGTGCGTTGAAAGGCGAAAAGGAAGTACCAGTGCTATTTCAGGAGCAAGACGGTGTATGGTTATCCATTCAGGGAAAAGATAGACCAAAGGGTAAGAATAGAAAAAAAGAACTTAAATTAGCAGTATCTTATACAGGTTGGAAGTTGCGTCCAGGTAGTAAAAAAGAATATGTTGTTATTGATAAAACTGTTTGTGCAAGTTTTAATAGTTCTAGCCACTTTAAAAAGGTTGCGGAAGCAACCATTGCTGAAAAATATAATGTTGATGAAATAGAAACTAGGATATTAAATGGAGATGGTGCAAAGTGGATAAAAGCAACCTGTGAAGATCAAGACATACACTTTAAGCTCGATCCATTTCATATAAGCCAAGCAATTATTAGAAAAGTAAGTGATCAAGTGATTCTTAGACTTAGGTGGAGTTTGCTTATAAGGAATACATATCTCCATCAAAGTCTTAGAAGAACTTATCCAGGGGCTCAGCAGCCGTCATCCCCATCTTGAAGAAGATAGGGGAGTTACGGATGGTAGCCATCGGATAAAAAAGAACAGAAAGTCTTACTTAAGTTATTTAGGCAAGGGAAAGTTGATGAAGGATTAGAAGTAATTGTTAACATGATGATAGAAAGTAATAAAGATGAAGTTGTTTTTAAAAAGCTTACAGAGCTATATGACTATTTTGTGCATAATAAAGAGGGCCTAGTTCCATATAAATTAAGAGACAATATAACTATGCCTACGGCACCCGAAGGGATAGAATATAGGCAATTAGGGACTATGGAACATAACATTTGCGATGTGTTAGCACATAGAATGAAAGGTAGAAAAATGAGCTGGTCTATTAATGGAGCCGATAACTTATCTAAAATTTTAGCAGAAAAGTTTAGCAATAGATTATTTAGTACCTTGGATAAGATCTATAAAAACATTATACCGAAGGGCGTTATAGATACTGTAATTCGTGAAATACCTTTATCCGCTTCCGCGGTTAATAAAAAGGGTACGAAATCTAAAGAATATAAGATACATACCGCGCCTATTCCTTATAGTGGAGCCGCGGTTACCTTGGGAAGAAAAGTAATACAAAAACTTTGTGGATTAAAAGGATTTGGAGATCTTAGTTACAATTAAGAATAAAAATGGGTAGGGTAAATTATAAATACCCCATGTAAAATAATGGATAATAAATTAAATAAAATAGTTGCCCACTTTTACTTGACTCAAACATTAATGTAAAGATTAATGAACTGTCCCCTTTAATATGATACAATTATTTTAAACAGTATTTTAAAAAGCTTAAAAATTAAGTGTTTCTATATATTAAAGTAAATATTGTTTTAATCTATTAAGTAAGGTAGGGTCACCAATGAGTAATATAAAAAAAGAAGCTGATGTAACTTGGTTAAATTTTAATATGCATAACCTTACAAAAGAATTTAAATGTTCTTTTGAAACAAGTGATGAAAACACAAAACAAAATAGTCATGATAACCAATATAATAAAGAGGAAGTTATCCTTAATAGAGGTAACTTTGCCTATGAGAACTATGAATCTTTGAAAACCCTTATAGAAACTAATGGTAATAAGAGTAATATTTACGATGAAAATAAAAGACCTTATGCTGTATTTGATTGGGATAATACATCAATAATTAATGATGTTGAAGATGCTGTTTTAGCCTATCAATTAATACACCTTAGATTTAAAATGAGTCCAGAGGAGTTTAGTAAAATTATTAGAAAAGATATCCCTAAGGATAATTTTAAAGATAAGTTTAATAATAAAGATGGAAATTCTATTAATATTGATTTAGTTGGGAAGGACTTAGATTTTGACTATAGATTTTTATATGATAATTATGAAGGACTAAATGGAAATAAATCCTTAGAGCATATTAAAGAAACTTTAGAGTATAAGGACTTTATAGCTAAAACTAGGTATCTTTATAGTGCTATAGGAAGTTCCTTTGATTTAGCTTCGGGTTACACCTGGTCCATGCGTCTTTTTTCTAAGATGACAAGTGATGAAGTCTCCAGGCTATCAGAAGAGTCCATCATTTATTGGTTAAAACATGAAATTAATAGAACTACCTGGACAAGTCCTCTAGCTTTAAAGGGTAAGTCAGGGATTATATCCGTTACCTTCAATACTGGTATTAAATCAATAAAAGAGATGCAAAACCTTTATAAAACCTTAATATATAATGGAATAGATGTTTATATCTGCTCTGCCTCTTATTTATACGTGGTTAGAGAATTTGCTTCAAATCCTAAGTTTGGATACAGTATTCCAACGGAAAATGTATTTGGTATGCAACTTGAATTTGATAATAATAATTTAATTAAACCAGAACTTAAAATAAATTATCACCAAACACAAGGTGAAGGAAAGACCAAAACCATTGAAAGGTTTTTAGTGAAAAAACATGGTGGCAAGTCCCCCTTAATAGTTGGTGGAGACAATCATGGTGACGTTTCTATGTTATCTTTCTTTCATGATACACGCTTTAGCTTAATCATTAATAGATGCAAAGATAAAGAACTCTTTAAACTATCAAAAGTGGCTGCTGACAGCATTGGTATGAAAAATGCCAGATACCACCTCCAAGGAAGAAATGAAAACACTGGAAAGTTTATCCAAAGCCAAAAATCTATCCTCTTTGGAACTAGTGAGGAAAGACTACTTAGATAATCAAGTGCATAATATGTCGTTTTATTCTTTTTTCAAACAACATATTGCAACAAATATTTATATATATATATGCTACTATTATATGTAAACAAACTTACTTATATATGTATATAATAGCAAATGGTTACATTTTCTTCAATTGATGCTTTTGGATATCCTACTTGTCTAACTGAAATTTGTATAGATTATCAAAATGACAGTAAGGACACCTTATCTTAGTTTTATTCATTGTGCTTCTTTTCTATTCCGATATATTAACTCTTTTAAACTTATTATATTTCATAAAGCCAGAAGGACAATGTTTATATAACTTAACAAATCAAATAAAGAAAAAGGGGTCTATTAATATGAAAAGTTTTAAAAAGATAGCAATAGTTACAGGTTTATTAGTCACTACTACTATAACTGTTGTTGCTGCTTTTACTCACAATAGTGATGAGTTTAAATTTGGACCAGAAGCTAATCCCTTGCCATGGGCTTGGGATCAATCAAGACAATATTCAAACTTTTATTGTGGTGAACAAAAACATCACGCTACAGCTATAATGAAAGATTCAGATGGCCAAGAATTTAGAGATAGAACTGATGCACCTGCTGGAAAGTGGGCTAAAGCAAAAACTAGTTATGTAAAAAATCCAAGTGAATGGAACTCTTATTATGGTCATGATTAATTTAAAAATTTTATAAACCATGAGCTTATATCTTTTGAGAGGTGTTTGAATATATTTCATACATCTCTCGACTAAAAAAGCCCTGTAATTTAAGATTTAGATTTCTTACACAAATTACAAAATTTCACTCTTAAGCATTAATTAAATCTATTAACATACATAGGGAGATGTAAAAATGAAAAAGAAGATTCCTTTAGGTTTTATTTTCCTTTTCATAACTATATTCACATTTAACTCTTTATTTTACGCAGAAAAACATAACAGATATTCTGAAATGATAAATATAGGAGAAACAAATAAAAGTAATAAGATTGTTATTTCTAATTCAGGGAGAAGTGCAGAAGATATTTATAAAATATTAAAACTATACTTAAATATGTATAATGGAAATCTATATTACAGTGAAACCTCAACAAAGCCGGGAAAATCTATTCATACAAAATATATATATATAAGTAACGCTGATTTATTTAAAGACATTAGATTAAGTGATGGTCGATTTTTAGATGTCTTTGAAAATGAATCAGATAAATTTTTGTCTACTGAAAATCTTGGTGATAGCAATCAAATAGGACAAATAGAGGATTTTGTAGGAAATAATAACTTTGAGATTAGAACAATTAAAAATAATTTAGATGATAGCTTTTTCAATAAAA
The DNA here is from genome assembly GCF_900461105.1 of Clostridium putrefaciens. Lineage (GTDB taxonomy): Bacteria > Bacillota > Clostridia > Clostridiales > Clostridiaceae > Clostridium_L > Clostridium_L putrefaciens. Next base: position 2,701,978 of record NZ_UFWZ01000001.1, read on the forward strand.
ATCTTATTATTCAACTAAAAGACCCATCAGATTTCAGTAAATTTGTAAAGGATTTAGAGGGAGAAGACCTATATATTCAAATATTATTAGGTAATTCAGGGGAAATGACTTCAGCGCCTGTATTTAAGATCATGGTGGTGATTTGTTTTTTTGTTTTAATAATGTTGATAGTTTATCATCTATTAAATTCCTATAAAAAAATAGGCATTGAAAAAATGCTTGGGTATAGCAAGAAAGATATATGGCTTAAGGGTATATTATCTATAATCAGCATAGAATTTATTGTTATGTGCATTACAACCTTTATTCTTATTTTTGTTAATTTTAAAGTATATAATAGTTTATTTATAGCATTTATAATTAATCTACTTAAAGTTTATATTTTAATGATTATATTCACTTTTATATTTGTGTCTATCCCCTTCTTATATGTAAAGAGAATTTCTATATCAAACATGTTAAAAAATAAGCGCCCAGTAAAGTCTATAGTGTGTTTCAATATCTTTATAAAGATTTTATTATCTATATCTTTAGTATTATTATCTGTAAGTGTATATAAAAGCTATAAAATTGTTCAATCTAGATATTCGAGTTCCTATGAAACTTGGGAGGATACAAAGGAATATGCCATAGTTACAGGATTAATAACAAAGGGCAAAACTATTAATGATGATTATTCTGTAGAGCAAATGCAAAAGGAGAAAGAACTATTCTTGTATTTTAACAAAAAAGGTGCTATATATGCAAATTTCCAGAGTTATGCTCCAGATGTGTATGAACTTAATTTAAAACATAGTGATATGAATGAAGGACCGCTATCAATAAATATAAATCCAAATTATTTAAATAAACATACTATTTATGACGAAAATGGTCAGATAGTCAGTATTGATGAAACTGAAACTGAATTAATATTATTAGTACCCAAAAACTATAAGTCAATTGAAGATGGCATAAGAAAATATTATGAATCTAACAGAAGTAACAAGGGTAAGTCTCATGCAGACAAGGAGGATGGTGATGATTCAAATGTAGCACAAGAAGAGGTGGATCCTAATATTAAAATAATATGGACTAGTGAGGGACAAAACTTTTTTTCTTATAGGCTAGATATAAATCCGGGAAGTGGAAATTGTATTACAGACCCTGTAGCTGTGGTTATAACCGAATCAAACGGAAGCTTAATTGATTATTATAAATTACTTGGATATAACGGTAGCCCTTTTAAATTTAAAGTTGATGATATATCTAATCCAGCGGCAAGCATCCTAGATAAGGTAAAGGATTACTATGATATGAGCATATACAGTTTTCCAATATCTAGTGTTTACGATAATGTTAAAGAAGAGATTTTAGAAATAAAAAGAGAAATTAGATTTTTAACTGTAATTATCACAATATTAATATCAATTATTATGATAATCACAGTGCAAAACATATATAACTACTTTGAACAACACAAGGTTAGACTAGCTGTACAAAGGTTTAATGGCTATAAGACAATTGATAAATATAAGGGGTGGTTTCTAATAGAACTTATAAGCTTTCTTATAATATTAACTATTTCTTCATTAATAATGAGATCTTATGAAGTTTTATGGATAACACTTATTTTCTTCACTGCAGAACTTATCATTTCCTTAGTATTTATTAGATTAACTGAAAAAAGAAATATCCTTAGAATTACAAAAGGAGGGTAAGTTATGTCATTAATTGAATTAAATAATATTACTAAAAGCTATGGTGATAAAACCATATTTAAAGACTTTTCATTAAAAGTAGAAGGTGGCGATTTCATAGCATTAACAGGTGACAGTGGCTGTGGAAAAAGTACATTATTAAATATTATAGGTCTACTTGAAGAATTTGATAGTGGAGAGATTATTATAGATGGCAAGACGAGTCCCTCGCCAAATAGCGGAGTAGCTAATAAAATATTAAGAGAAAAAATAAGTTATCTTTTTCAAAACTTTGCACTTGTGGACGAAGAAACCGTAGAATACAATTTGAAACTAGCCTGTAAATATGTAAAGGCAAATAGACCTGAAAAAGAATTTAGTATCAGTGAATCACTAAAACATGTAGGACTTGAAGGTTATGAGAAACGTAAAATATATGAATTAAGTGGTGGAGAGCAACAAAGAGTAGCTATTGCAAGAATAATGCTAAAGCCAAGTAAAATAATATTAGCAGATGAACCCACAGGATCACTAGATGAAAAAAATAGAGATGTAGTACTAACTCTACTAAAAACACTAAATAAAGAGGGTAAAACTCTAATACTAGTAACTCATGATAAATATGTTGCTAGTCAGTGTAATAAGATTATACACCTCACCCCTTAACTACCAATAGTTATAGATGTGGATGTGGATGACTTCACGGTAAGTACTACCAAATTTAAGAAAGGCAATTGCCATTGCCTTTCTTAAATTTGGTAGCATTATTATTTTAATAGTTAAGTTTAAATATATTAATAACAGCATCATCAACTTCAAAAAGTTTATGTGTTTCTTCAGTTACAAATTCATAATAATATAATGCATTTGACATTATTGCATTACTACCATCACGTTGCTCAACCTGATTTGATGCTGGTGTTACTCCTAAGAAAAAAAAGCCCTTTTCATACATTGAAAATTCCGGATTTTTAATTAGAGTAAACTTAGAATCATTAATATCATAACTAGATATCAATACGACCTTTTCATCATTACTTTTCAAATCTATTAAATAAATATTATTACTTGTCTTGTCATCAGTTATTTCTGTAGCATCAAATAAGATCTTATCTGATGTGTTATTAATAGATATATTATTAATGAATTTATTTGTAGAATAAGCTTCCTTTTCAACTTTTGTATTCATTTCATATTCAATAATTTTATGTGTTGGAATATCAGGAAATCTTTTAGACCCCATCTCACTTATAGAACGCTCTAGTGTATAAATCTTATTATTAAATTTATTATAATAAAATTTATACAGATACGAATCAGTATAATCTTTATTTAAAATATCTATTTCTTTTGTTACCAAATTGTACCTTCCTAATGAATAATTTGAATTATCACTATTGATTGTTCTGAAGATTATTGTATCATTATACAAATCAAATATATCGCCAGTACATTTACTATCTAATAATATTCCTGAACTATCCTTTTTATTAGTTAAATTAACTTTATATATATTATACTTATTATCAATCAAATCAGTATAATATAAAATATTGTGCTTTTCATCAATTATAAAATCAGAAAAGGTTTCATTTTTACGACAATACTTTTTTATAAATTCATCTTTTTCTATATTATATACCCCATAGGTAGCAATATTATCTTTATTCGTATACATCAGTGATATTGTATTATTTTTATTTTCTTTTAAAATGACCTCCTTATATTTAAATTTATATTTATATACTATAAAAGATATTATTACTATTATAATTAATACATATATATATTGATTCTTTTTCATATTTCCTCCATAGACTTATTTAATAATTATAATAAGTGCCATCAAAATATACATCACTATCTATATGTCCTTCGCCTAAGTACCATGAAATTTTCCCAGTTGCAGAATAATATTTTTATACCTTTTTTATTTCATCATCAAACCTATTCTCAAGCTTTGCAATTCGACGTTTGTTTAGAATGTTTAAACAAAAATAAAGAACAAATGATACCAGAGTGGAAATAACAAAAGCACTAACTAAGGTGATAATAATCCCATCGCTATTTCCTAACTCCTTAAAATGCAAAAATGCCGTTACCGCTGTAATGGTGATTCCAGTTACAAGGCTATTTACAATTATACTTTTCTTCTTCTCCTGATTATCATCGGGAAAGAGATTATTACCAACAAAAATATTCCTAATTGTAAGGTAAAGTGACGCTCCAAAAAAGGCAATGAATTCTATAGCATATTCTGAAAATGAAGCATCATATACAAACTGTTTTACAAGTATTGACCCAATAAGAAATATCATAACCAGTAAAAAAGCTTCACTTGTTATTTTTCGTTTTTGTGCAGTTACCCTCTCATCTTGTATATTATTATTTTTCATACTTATTCCTCCCAAAATAATTCGATAGTGTTAACACTACCTTTGTTTTATTTATTTCAATCCTTGCTATTGCAAGGGTTTGTGCTATTTTAAACGTAAAAAAGCAATGACCCCCTCTTTTCTGATATAATTGTTGTAATCTACCCCAACAAAAATCTCCAAAAAGGAAGGTGTCATTGTGAGTACAATTATATCAATATTAGTTACATATAATCAACTATTACTTTCACAAATAAATCAATTACTTATTTTCATTGCGAAAAACATACCTTTAAAGGCTCCTAAATATGATATGACAAGCCCTAAATACAAGAAACTTACTGTAGATAAATTACCGATTATTAAGACCTTTGAACATCTTGATTACAATCAACTTTTAAATGAATACAAACTTGCTAATGGTAAAGATAAAAAGCCAGTAAATCCTCGTGGAAAGAACCCAGTAACACCTGATACTGTCTGCCCTCGCTTTGGTGCTCCGCACAACTACATCTACGATAACGCAGGTGGACGCGGGCAGCTTTGCTGCAAGGTTTGTGATTTGCATTTTAGTAAAAACAAAGTTGACTTCAAGACCGCACTCTTCATTTGTCCTTACTGCGGACATGCTCTAAGCAAAAAGAAAGACCGCAAGAACTTTTATGTCCATAAATGTGTTAATAAAAAATGTGATTTCTACCTAAACTCCCTTGCAAAACTTTCATTGAAAGATCTAGAAGAATACAAGAACGATAAGCACAAATTCAAGCTCCATTATATTTACCGCGAGTTTACTACTAATTATTTTAACGTTGATTTATCTTCTATGCCTAAAGGTGCCACTAGCCTCAAATTCAGAAACTTTTCTTCTCATGTAATGGGACTTTGCCTAACATACAACGTTAATTTAGGACTATCTACACGCCATACCGCACGTGCGCTTTGGGAAATTCACGGTGTTAAAATATCTCATGTCATGGTTAGTAGATATGCCATCACCGCTGCCGCTTTAGTTAAACCCTATGTCGATAATTATGACTATAAACCTACTAATTATCTTGCTGCTGATGAAACTTATACTAAAGTCAAAGGAAAGACTCAATATATCTGGCTCGTTATGGATGCCATTAAAAAATCAATTTTAGGATACCAAGCCTCATTTACCCGCGATACTGGACCTTGCATTTTAACTATGCGTATGGCTTTTGATAAGTTTAAAGAATTTCCTGGTAAGTCCCTTAAATTTATTGCTGATGGTTATACGGCATACAAGCTTGCGCAGCAACAGTTCAATCTTAATGGCTTTGACTTCGATGTAACTCAAGTAATTGGACTCACTAATAACGATTCTATTTCAACTGAATATCGCTGGGTTAAACAAATAATTGAACGACTTAACAGAACATTTAAATTCTCTTATAGGGTTACAAACGGCTTTGGTAGTGAGGAAGGTTCCAACACGCACTTGGCCTTATTTGTAGCATATTACAACTTTCTTCGACCGCACTCTTACGCTTACTTTGAACCATTAAACCCCATCCCTGAGCTTGAAAGAATTTCTACCATGCCAGGAAAATGGCAAAAGTTAATTGAACTCTCACAACAACTTATACTAAAAAATCAGGTTGTATAGACAAATCTATGATTTATCTATTGATCCAATGAATTTTTTCACCTATCAGCGGTTTTGTTAAAAAGAAACAGTCTGAAAAGGTGTATTCTTGTTGCTGTTTTTTAATTTTCGAGAGTAAATTTAAAGGTTCTGGTGAAAGAAAAAGTAACACTTCATTCTTTTAGAGCACATTTTCACTTTTCAAAGTGTAATTTAAATCTTAAAACTTTTAATCTGTTTTTTCATAGATTAGTTAACACTATCAATAATTCATTTAATGTTTTGCCAAGTGCTTTGCATATAGATATACAAAGGTTAAGAGTTGGATTATAATTTCCAGATTCAATCATACCAATTGTTTGTCTAGTAACCCCCACTGCCCTTGCTAAATCTTCTTGGTTCATATCGCATTCAATTCGAGCTATCTTCATACGTTTATTTTTCATATAAGCCCTCCTTATATAAAATGTAATATGATATATAAGACTTAATGTCAATTATACCTTGCATTTGTTTCTAAAATTTTATACCTGTGCTTGCTTAGGTAAATTTGCTTTTATAATTTCAATAACCTTATCGTAATCACTCTTTTTAATGAATCGTACTTTCTAACAAATTTTCACTATCACTTTTCTAATAACGAAACTAAACTCCCATGAACACATTCTGTCAGATAACAGTATGCACTTTTGTCTAACTTATAGTTTGTCTTTTTATAGTTATTTTTCACCAATACAGATATACGTGTATTTTGTTGCCTTATTCCAATTAATATTCTTAAAATTGCTTTCAATAAACATTTTTGTGATTTCAGATTCTGAATATATTCTCACATCACCATCATCGCTAAACTTAATAAAAACGTTCATAATTTGTCTGATTGGAGTAAATATCCATGCGTCACACAGGATAAATTTACCCTGTGGCTTTAACACCCTATAAACCTCATCTAAAGCTTTTAATGGATTAGGATAATGGTGAAATGATTACCTCATATAATTCTCAACTAATTCATAACATCTATCTTTTGTTATTTGTCCTAATGAGGAGACGTAAGTTAATGATTCCATTGTTCCACCTTCAAATTCTAAAGAATACTTTTTAGCTTCATTGTCTCTATAGGATATCCACTTAATCTGCTTTTCTGTTAACTGTTTCATATCACTAGGTGACATCTGTAATTTCAATTCAGTATAAATTTCGTTTAAAGCTTTATCCCACCTTTCATATCGCTTTCCTTCAGCTTCCTTCATTTCCGCTGTTGTTCTTAAATATTTCTCTTCTAAATCTGTGGATCCAGATTCAATATTATTTAATTTATTTATATATAGCTCTCTTTTATTTTTATGTACATCCACTTTTTCTTTTTCTGTAGTTTTTTGTTCAGTAACAGCTTTGTTTTTATCATCCTCTACAACCTTTTGTTCAGCAATGATCTTATTTTTTATTTCTTCATCTATCTGGACTTTTAGATTGTTAATATCATCTTTTATTGAGTATTCACTATACTGAGAGTTAATTCCTTTAAGTGCCTTTTCTGCTTCTTCCACTTTAGCTTGCTTCAAATATTCTTTAGATGCTAAGTAATCATTTATAATACTTTTCATAGTAGAAGCTTCTTGATTTTTGGAATCCTTATCTAAGGCTATGTCCAATGAAGCCAATGCCTTATCATATTCTTTGTTTTCCAATGCTTGTTTACCTTGGTTTATGGCTTCTTTAGAAAGGCTATTAGTACATCCCAATAATCCTAATGAAAAAACCATGAACAGGATCGATATTACTACTTTCTTCTTCATATGTAAGTCCCCCCCATATCTCTACGTCATTTTGTATATTCTTTACATCAAACTCAGAAACCTCACTTTAACTAAATTCTCCTTTAAATATTTAATACAACTTAAAACTTCTACCTAATTATGATAACAATTATCCATAGCAATAAGTATTGCAATAGCTAGTTTGTCTTCATGGTCTTCGTATACACAAATTTCATAAATATCTTGTAATGATAAAGTCTTTTTTGAAATCTGAGCTATTTCAACACCATCTTTAGTAATAGAAAAATTTTTAGCCAAAATATCGCCTTTAATTAAATAATTACTGCACCTAGCATTTATGTACATTTTAGGTACAAATAAATTTTTATTTTGATTTACTGAAATAGTATCCCCTTCGATTATGATATCATATCTTTTCCATAGAAATCCTGGTTTTCGCTTGATTATAAATTGCTTTTCACCTTCTAAATTATTTACTTGTAATATATGTCCTATAGAAAATAGACTTCCAAATATTCTTTCAAAAGTTACAGTTGATGAAGAACCAGTAACTTGTAGTACCGGTTTTTCATTAATATCATATATCATATACTTATCCTTAAATGAAAGTTTTTGCTTAATATAATAAATATTCACATAAGTTTACCTCCTAATATTTTAATTACAATATAAATAGCCCCATATTAGTTTACTTAAATGCATAACTTTCCAAAGCTATAACCCATTGTTTTCTATATAATTCAATAGCTGAGCAATTATCAACTAAAACAGTTAAATCAATATATTTTGCATTAACTGATTTGCACCACCTTTTAAATTCTTCTATAAATGCTGTTCCTATTCCAGGTCCTCTGTTTTTATCTTTTACGTACATGGCATCAAGCGTTATAAAAGAAACTCCTACTTCACTACTCTACGTAGGAGTAAGTTTCACTATCTAAATCAAAGATTTAGAGCGTCACTTAAATTAATCTATTTACCTTAATAAATATTTGATATTTAATCACTTAATAATTTATAAACCTTATTTATAGACTCCCCATCTTCAAAGTTATCTGATATCTTGAACATTAATTCTGACACCCCTGATTCTTTAAATACTTCTTTAAACTTATATTTATCGTTAATCATAACCTGTTTTATTTCAAGAAGTAACCCAGGTAGACTAGAAGACCATTCATCTGAAGTAAAACCATTCTTGTCACTTAAAACAATATACGCTTGCTGTGCAGTAACAATACTTGCATATTTCCTAGCATAAAGAACCTCATCATTTGTATTAGCCAAAGTACTAGCAAATTCTTGGACATTATTTCTCACTATATTAGTTAATTGTTTTTTATAAGCATTTATCTTATTATGTTGGTAAAAATTATAACTACATGAAAGGATGATAATACCCCCAACTAAAGTATAAATAAACTTTTTATATTTTAAATTCATTACATATCCTCCCTTTAAAATTACTTAAAATATAGGGTTTAATTTCAAGTAGGCTAATTTTATCTGATTCTTTTAAATCATCTTCATAATTTATGAAAACTACGCATTATTTAATTTCTGCAAAAATTTCATGTATATTTCCATCTGGGTCTGCAAATAGTGCTGTTCTTTGATTCCAAGGCATATCTTGTGGTTCATGAATAGAAATTGCTCCTTTAGAGATTAACTTCTTAAATGATTCATCAACATCTTTAGGATTTCCACATGAAAAAGCAAGTTCAAAGCCCTGTCCAAATGACTCCTTCCTATATTCACCACTATACACATACATAACATCTCTCATAGAAATAGCAAATCTTACTACATGGTTTTCAAATTCAACATAATTACCAAGGTCATTTTTTAAGCACCGCCTGAAGATCATTTTTATTAATACTAACTATTTAATTGAGATAAATAAGCCGCATTCTTTTTCAATGTTGATTGCACCATCTTCTTTTCTTATATCTTCAAAATAATCAAATAATCCATCAAGCTCTTTTTCTGAATAACTTGCTATGGATATAGTAGGTTTTATCCAATCAACTAAATCTTGTGTTTCTGTAATTGATAATGAATCTTCAAAGTCCATCCTTTTCACTGCTGAAAAATAGCCATTTAGTATTTTATATCCATTTTGTAGATTAAAAGAAAGTTCCTGTGTGAATGCTTTTGTATCCCCATCGTGATTAAAATGCTTTAAGGCATTATGTAAAAAAGGTCGCATCCCACCATTCCCATTAGTAGTTGAATAGAATTTTCCGTCAGTCTTAAGCACGCGTTTTACTTCGGATAATGCTTTTGACAAGTCAGGAATATGGTATAGCATATGATTAGCAATAATAATATCAAAGGTTTCATCTGGAAAAGTAATATTTTGTATATCGATTTGTTGAAATGAAATATTGTTACATTTGGAATAATTTGTTCTAACTATATCTACCATACCTTTAGAAAAATCTGATAGGGTTAAACTACAACATTTAGGTAGATTTTCAATCTGATCTTGCCATTGCCCACCATTTCCACAACCAAGTTCTAATATGCGACAGTTCTCAGGAAACTCGTATTTATCAAATAACCAAGGCACAAATCCTTGCTTATTTGTGCTGTGTTTTAAATGCAATTTAGTTCTTACAGACAAATTTTTATCATTAGAATATTGCTGTTTTACATTTTCTATTTTATCCATAGTAGACATTTCGTTTACCTCCCATAATATAAATGATTTAATTTTACAATTTAACTTAGTTTTATATTAGGCTTTGCTCACTTAATAGAAGGTTCTTCAGAAATTATACAATTTAGATTTATTTTTCCTATAAAATCTATACTTGATATACTACTTTAAAATCTTCAAAAACCACTGGCATATCATCTATAAATTCATATCCAAGTTCATTTCCTTCTTCCTTAAAAAAATGAATATGTCCTAAACGCCAAGATTCCAATGTATCATCCTCTCCCTCACGCTTACAAATATCATAAGTAATATCTGAAAACGGGATAATTGCTACCTCAATTGTTTCAATAACACATCGTGGTACCCCTTCCCAATCAGTGATAATACTTAAATCACCAATCTTAGGTATACGCTCACCTTCAATTTCATACCCCCATAAACTACTTGCTGTAGCCTTCTTTTGCCCAATTAAAACCAATCGCAATAATTCATTTGCCAATCTTTCTGTTAATTCAAAATGAAATGCCTCTAAGTACTTTGTTGTTTCATGTCTTTTGGTTTCCATTAAAAAGGTTTTCCAAAATGTATCAATTTCTTCTTGTGAATAGCTTTTATTTCCCATTACTGTTACCCTCCTGAAGTTTTATAATGGTAATATTGCACCGTGCAATATATAATAATCTGAACACTTCTCACATAATTTCTCAACGATATTATTGTTCTCTTTGGAAAGATATTTAATCTTATATCCATTTATTAAATTAATATCTTGCATTATAAAATTCCTCTAATAGAAAATTAACAAACAATTTGTTTTCAGCACAAAACCATTGTCTTGTTGATTGAATAATACTTATATACTCTCTTTTATTCACTAGTTTCTAACCTTTTTAACTCATTTAATATACTAATAAACTCTTTGTTTTCTCTTATAACATCATAAATTGGTTCCTCAAATATTTTAGAAATGTTTTCATATAAGTTCAAGGTTAGTGTTCTCTTTGCAACTGTTACTTCATTAAAACACCAGATATTATTTATGTTTTTTCCAAAATCATTAATATCATTTGTCCTAATATTATCCATCATTAATTTCAATGTTTCTAATACTTTATTGTATTTACTTGATTTAAGATAAACTTCTACTAATCTAAGATATTCTGACATTAATATCAAACTTGCATCTTCATCTTTTGATATGATTTTTTTAGCATCAAGAGCTAATTTTTGATATTTTTCTGCCATCCCATAATCCTTCTCATGTTTTTCATAAGACGTAGTTAATCCCATACAAGCCATTGATATCTCATGGATGCACTTGTATAATTTACCTTGTAGCAACCTTCTTGCTTCCTTATAATTTTCTTGTTTTATATATATACTTGAAAGTATATCATTCGGCTCACACTGACTTTTATGAATTCTATTCAAAGCCTCTATAGCCTTGTCGTACTCATTTAATTCTGCATAAATAGCTCCTAATTGAAACAATGCTACTTCTACTAATTCTATTTTAGTGCAATTTACAGACACGTCTTCAAAAAGTTTAGTAGCATAACTAAGCATGTCATTACCATTCATCTCATCCCCAGCTCGCCATGAATAGGCAAAAAATAAAAATCCTATTCTAAGATTCAAAAGATAACTATTTGAGTGGGTCAATACATTATTTTCACTTACTTCAATAGCTTTTTCTAAATTATACTTATTACTAAAAAGTGCTTCACACTCACTATAAATCTTCATAACTTCTTCATCCGACAATTCAATTTTAAAATTTAACAGCTTATCAATTGTTACATTAAAAAATGTAGCAAGTCCTGTCAATAAAGTTATATCTGGATATGAAATTCCACTTTCCTACTTTGAAACAGCAGCTGCAGAAATTCCTATGAAATCTGCTAATTCTTCTTGTGTTACTCCTTTTTCCTTTCTTAAATTATATATAACTTCACCTATTTTTAATTTTTCCAACTTAATCACTCCATAATTATTAGTATAAGATCTTACACATTAAGTATATCTTGATTTACCCTTATTACCAATGGATGCGTAGTTGGTAATGCTAAGTTAGACTTAACCTACAGTTAAGTTTAACCTTAACTTCATTCTAAAATATTTTTTACGACTATAAATAATCTTTACAATGTTTGTCCTTTCACAATAAGTAAAGCATAAATATTTTTTACTGTGCTATTTTTAACTATGTGATGCAACATAAGAAGATTGTGAATTAGATTATCTTCATAATTATTCTCTTAATCCTATCTTGTTTTTCATATATTTACAGTATTCTAATGCAAGTGAATGATTCAGTATCATATCTTGGTCTGAAGAATAACATGCAAGGGCTTCTTTTATTAATCCTTGATATATCCCATCAATATTTTTTATCCCCCATTCTCCACCTTCCTTTTTAGAAAGTACAAGTTTGTCTTTTTCATACGCCAAAACTCTGCAAAGATTCAAAATAATATAAATAGGATTATCTATTACTTCATCTTGTGAATCGCTAATATCACTCTTAATACTATCAAAATATGTTTCTGCTGGTATCTCTCCAAAAACATCACTAATTGCTTTTCCATATAGAACTATGCCCCGATTCTTAGTAATGACGAAGTGGGCTGCTAAATCATGGTCTGTACCATTCATTTTTTCAATATAGTCCTTATAATCGCTCTTATACCAGTTTAGGCGCATAGTTGAAAAATGTAAATCAAACGGTGTTGGATAGACGAAATTTTTACAATACTCACTCCTAACTAAACTCATTTCTATTCCTTTGGCTGGTGCATTATCATTCAAAGCAACAATAATATCCATAAATATTTTCTTTTGTAGGTCTGTAATTACATTTTCTACTACAACCAAAATATCTATATCACTTTTCATCGCATTAAAACATCCCATGGCCATAGACCCATGTAGATATATTCCAACCAAATTGTTCTCAAAAATACGACAACTATACTCAACCAATTTATCTAATAACTCTTGACTTTCCATTGTATCATCCTCATAAAATATAAATAATCTTTAGCTCACCATATATAACTAAGGTGACTTAACCTTATTTTTAATTTATACTGATTATGAACTCCTTATGTAAGTTCATAATCAGTATAAAGATATAAACTTCCCTATTTCAATACATTTTGAATCAATTCCATGCCCTATCTCGGTAATCATCTTAAGTAATTCTTCAATAAAACTTTAAGCAAAATAGCTCCTCATCATCTATGATTTTTCCTGTATTTATAAATCCTAGTTTTTCATATATATGTTTACCTATTTCATTTTGTGGATCAGTGGATAAATATATTTCTTTGCAACCATCTAACTTTTTCATTTCATCTATTACTAAATTCATGGCTTTGCTTCCATATCCCCTTCCTTGAAACCTTTTATCAATCATAATCCTACATAATTCAAAATAACTTTCTTCTTCATCAAAACCATACATAGTAAATCCAATTATTTCCCCATCATCTTCTATAGCTTTTTTTGTCCAGCTATTTTCATATTGAGCTTGTACAATAGATAATACATTAGATGCAACAAATTCTTCACATAGTGTAGGCATATCCCCTTTATTAGTAGTTAGAGAAACCACCTTTAACCAATTATCTTTATTAATATCTATTAGTTTCATTTTTTATTTCCTCTCCTATAAAGATTATATATATTATCAAATACTTAATCTAATAAAGTTGTATTCCAAACTAAAACTTCTTATATAAGTATTTTATGTCCGAAATAAGAGTCCATCCCATGGAATTGTAAAAACCTTCTTACCCAGGATTATTAACATTAATAAATAAAAGAATATGGCGATTTAAAGCAACTTCAAATTATGATCATATAATGAAATCATGCAAATATAGATTCCTTTAACGTAATAACCTTTATATCTAAATCAACCTCTGCCTCAATTCCATATGGAATGATACATCTTGGCTGTGCATGACCAAAATTCACATTATACATAATTGGTAAATCTTTATTTTCTATAATCTTATAATAAATTTCTTTATATTCCTCGTAATATTGTTCATCTTGAGGCTTTCCAACAATAATTCCGTTGATGACATCAAATATACCTGTATCTTTTAAAGCAATTAATTCCTTTTCAAATATTTCTGGTTTTGGTTTTTCTTCACAAGTTTCAATAAACAATATTTTATTTTTCCATTCATTTAATGTTGGAAACAACCCATACTTCTCACATATAGCTTTTTCATCGTCATATCGTGTATTGGTTAATATATCATATAAACTTTCAAGACAACCACCCAAAAGTCTTCCATTAAATTTCCCTTTTCCTTGTAGAACTTCATATCCTCTTTCTTCCAAGTGTTCTACTCTGCTTGTTCCTACTGCATCCTTAGAAAAATCTGTACGTTCCTCATACCATACATTACTTGATTCTATGCAATCTTCTTTATGACTTTCAAAATACTTCAAAAATGTCTTTCTTGTATATGGCAACATCTCTTTATCTAATTCAGCTAAATCGCAAAGGAAATTAGGCCCATAAAAAGTACCTATTCCAAGCTTATAAAACATCAAATGATTAATTGTCGTATCTGAAAAGCCTGTAAATAATTTAGGATTATTATGAACAGCCTTAATAAAATCATTATCATCTAATAAATATGGTAATGTTCTATATGTATCATCTCCTCCAATTGCACAGATAATTCCTTTTATGGATGTATCATAAAAAGCATCTTTTAAATCCTGTGCTCTGGATTCTGGATGATTTTTTAAATACTCTATTCCTCTTAATGCGCTTGGCATTACAACAGGTACTAACCCAAACTCTTTTATTCTCTTTAGTCCCAAATCTAATTCATGTTTTGCAAAATCCTCACCAAGCATACCACTCGACATACTTATAACTGCAATTTTATCTCCTTTTACTAATGGTTTTGACTTTTTCATAAATATCACTCCCCATACACCAATTATATAAATAAACTTGCTTCAACCTTTTTTACTAAGGTGACTTAACTTTATTCTTCATGTTTTATGACATAATTTAAAACTACTTCATCAAATAAGTATTTTCCATCCAAGTTATCAGTTACTTTCCGATATATTTACACTATAAGTTAGCTTCATCATGTCTTACAACGCGAACTACACTTACTAAAAATTATACTTATACATCTTCTAAAAAAGTGTTATAAATATAGAAACAAAGATTGAAAGTAATCCAGATAAAGTTAAGAAAGTAGCTGACTTTTTATTCTTACCATACACGTAATATGCATTTGATATATTAAAAAGACCTGCTGCTAGCAATATAGGTGGCATTGCCTCCATATTAACTAGATCAAATAAGCTTAATAAGCCCAAAATTAACAAAATGCATCCTATAATAATAATCAGTGTGATTACTTTTTTCATAAACTCTTTTTTCAATTTATTTCCTCCCATTTTATCATTTTTGATAAACTTTAAATAATATTTATCTTTCATATATCTACTGTTATGATGCAATATATGAAAAATGCGTCTTAAATATTTATTTCATAAGCTTCAAGAATAATGGTAATACTGAAATAAGAGGGATAAATGTAGCTGGAAACCCCTTATACCATTTCTTATTATATATAAAACAAACTATAATCCAATTTATTGTACATCCTAAAAATATTAGACCTGCCCCATATAATATAAAATTAAAATCACTACTTAATTTATATATACCTGAAAGTAGTATTGTATAAAATAAAAAATCTCCTAACCCTTTTGTCGGTATTGGATTATTATTTTTAAATGACTTGCCATATACTATTAATTTTGCCATTGAATTTTTATTCGCCATAACCTTAGCATTTGCGGTTTTTGAACCAGCTTTTGTAAAGCTGATAATATCGACTATTGGTATTCCAATACTGAGTACAATTAAAGTTGATAATGGAATAAACTTTCCAATTAGACTTCCAATAAAAATTATGAATATCATACATAACCAACTATTAATGACTAAATATTCTTTTTTATATGGCTTTCTAATATAAATTATTAAAAATATTAATCCAATAAAAGAAAAGAAAGACATCCAAAATATATTATATGAATTCATAATAATTATGTATGTTATAAACAATGATATTATCATTATGATAATAGAATGTATTATTGATTCAATTAATTTTTCTTTTAAATTTGGCATAAATGTTTACACTTCCTAACATAAATTACTTGTTGCATAATATCCTACAATTCGAACTACACTACATTAGAATTATATCTATAACCTTATCTTCTTTTATTAAACTATTCCCTCTGAATTAAATATTCTTCATAATTTAAGAATAAATGTGAATTAACTCAACTACAAATTGGAATTTATCTAATGACTTCTAATAATTCATCTAGCGTTTTAATCTCAATAAAGTTTTTGTTATTAATATCAGTATCATGTTTACGGTTTATAAAAACTGGGGTAAATCCAAAATTTTTAGCCCCTAGAACATCAGCTTCAAAGTTATCTCCAATAAAGTAAACTTGTTCCATTTCGATGCTAGTATCATACCTTTTAATATCATCAAATACAATTTTAAATAAATCTTTATGTGGCTTCCGCACTTTATAATCCGCACTGAAATGTATATTAACAAAGTATTTTTCCAAATCATATTGGTTAATGATTTTTTTCATTTCATTCTTTTTAAATATGGAATTACTTAATAAATAAACTGGAATTCCTAATAACTTAAGTTGCTCTAATGTAGATATAGTATCATTAAACAATTCAGTAGTATTTATTTCAAGTGCACAATTAAATAAAATTTCTTCTAGTGGACAATTCACTTTAAAGCCATATTTATTTTTAAAATCTAAAAGTTCATCTTCAAATGCCAGTCCTGAATTATCCTCGCTTCTTTTATCATAAAGTTCTTTCCAATATGTAGCTGCATAATCTAGAAATTCAACTTTATCAGTATCTTTTGATAAAACATTTTCATGTAGATAAAACAAACCCGAATTAAAATCAAATTTAATATCATGAAGCAACGTCTCAAATAAATCAAAGACAATTACTCTAACTTTTGCCATAAAACCCCTCCACAAATTAAAATTCATAAATTTATTTTAATAAGTTTAGTTTCGCTTAACTCTACCATTACAATTTAACTTAGCCTTATATTAAACAATAATTATATTCAATTATATCTATTTATTTATCAACAAAAATAACCTATTATGTTGTTCATGTTGTTTATAATATATATCTTTTTTAAAATATATCTCAAAATATTGTTCCAAGATACTACACCATTTTTCTGTTTCTAAATTCCACAAATATAATCCTGTTGTTTCAAGCAATGAATCATTTCCCAAGTCTTTGATATTAAACTTTTTAATCTGTTCTTCAGTCAATACAGGATTTACCTTAAATAAAATTTTACCACCTGGATGAACTATTCTATGAATATTACGTAACACTAACTCTGAATCTTTGGGAATCATATTATCAACTATATTTGATAATATAGCACCATCCATAGTATTTTCTTCTATTTGATTTAAACATTCAAAGCTGCCTTCAATAAACTCAAAGTTTCCCCTTTCAGAAAGTTTTGCTCTTTTTTTTGCAAGTATTATTGCCTCTGTTGAAATATCAATTCCTATATGATGTTTCGTTCCCTTAAGAGCACAATCAAACAAAAGTGCTCCACTACCACAGCCATAATCTATAAGACTATCTGTTCCATTACTCAACCATTTTGAGGCTTCATTCAAATCTTCTTGTCCTAAATCAGCGTTTTCATATTTACTTGGGGTTATCTTTTGAAATACATTATTCCAGAATACTTTTGTACTATTATAATCGTTCATTAACATCTTCTACCTTTCTAACAAAACCATTTTTAACCCAAACATTAAGCTCAGCTTACCATACAAGTAACATGCATTTGATATATTAATTATTTCTAACATATAAAATTCCACTTAACATCACACACATCACTAAAAAAATCCAATTCCTATATATTAAATACGCAATACATCCTAAGCATAGCCAAATTAAGCTAGGTGCTATATTTTTATCTCTCTTACTACCTTTTGCCACTTAACTACCTCCTAAATAAAGCACAGATTCACAGTTCTTCTACATGTCTTAAATTATACTTCTTATATGTTATATTATAACATCATATTCAATATAATGTATAAGCTTAATTGAATTAAAGCATCTTCTTAAAGCCCAAAAATAATGGGGGACAGTTCACAAGTGCTTTACACTTGTGAACTGTCCCCCATTTATTAAGTTAAATCTTGTTTAGCTTAATTTTATTTAAATCTTTTAAATTGTTTTTTAAGATACCTTAGTTTGCTTTTTTTTCTATTAATTTTGCTAGGCTATGTGCCATTTTATCTAGTTCTTCTTGGTTTTCTCCTTCGAGCATTACTCTTACTAATGCTTCTGTTCCTGATGGTCTTATAAGAACTCGTCCACAACCATGAAGGGATTTTTCTATTTCTTTTATTTCTTTTATTATTTCTTCATCTATTTCATGAATATTCTTTTTACTATTTGGTATTCTAGCATTCACTAGTACCTGTGGTAATTCCTTCATCATAGATGCTAGTTCTGAGAGAGTCTTTTTGCTCTTTTTAACTACAGCTGCTAGTTGAAGTCCTGTAACTATTCCATCTCCTGTAGTGTTGTAATCTAAAAATATAACATGGCCTGACTGTTCCCCGCCTAGTTTATATCCTTCCTTTACCATCTCTTCTAGTACGTATCTATCTCCGACTTTAGTTTTTATTGTCTTTATATTCTCTTTTTCAAGTGCGATTTCAAGTCCTAAGTTACTCATTACAGTAACTACTGCAGTATCACCTTTTAGTCTCTTTTGTGCTTTAAAACTTTTTGCGCAGATGGCTATAATAAAATCTCCATTTATAAGCTTTCCATTTTCATCTACCGCAAGGCATCTATCTGCATCTCCATCAAAGGCAAGACCTAGGTCACAGCCTTTTTTCACTACATATTCCATTAATTCTTCTGGATGAGTTGATCCACAGTTTTTGTTTATATTTATACCATCTGGATCATTGTTTATAACTACAACTTCTGCTCCAAGGGATCTAAATGTATCTACTGCTGCTTTGAATGATGCTCCGTTAGCACAATCTAAGGCTATCTTCATTCCCTTTAAGTCTACATCTATTGTTGATTTTGCAAACTCTACATATTCTTCTAGTCCTGCTTCTTCTATTACCCTTTTCCCAAGATCTGCTCCTATAGGTACTGGAACTCCATCAAAGTTACTTTCAATGGTGCTTTGTATGCTATCTTCTAATTCATCTGATAACTTATATCCTTTATTATCGAAAAACTTTATTCCATTATCTTGTACTGGATTATGCGATGCGGATATCATGACTCCTGCATCTGCCCCATATTCTCTTGTTAAATATGCTATAGCTGGTGTTGGTACTACCCCTAAACAAACTGCCTCTGCTCCTACTGATAGTATCCCAGCAACAAGTGCAGCTTCTAACATATCCCCAGATATTCTAGTGTCTTTTCCTACTAATATCTTTGGTTTATGAGTTCCTTCCGTAAGTACATATGCTCCTGCTCTACCTAAATTATATGCTATTTCAGCGGTAAGCTCTTTATTAGCTATGCCTCTTACTCCATCGGTTCCAAATATTCTACTCATAGGTTTACCTCACTTTAATCCTTAATTTTTTTAATTAACACTCTTATTATATAATAGGGTAGATATTTAAACAATCTTTAAATTGTTACCTGTATATTTATGTAAAATTAAAAGCCATATCTTTTATGATACAGCCTTTAATATATTAGCCCCTAATTAATATATATTTAAATCTATATGTTTAATAGGTTAATGGCCTGAAACAATTCCAAGTTCCCTACATTTTCTTTCAGTTTTATTAAATATAAATACTCCTAAAAATGCGCTTAAAAATGTAAACATAATTATTATAATTAGCTCATATTTAAATGGTAAAAATGTTTTTTGACCTAAAAGTATTCCTCTCATACTATCATTTAAATAAGTTAGTGGGATTGCAAAACTTATTATCATAAGTGATTTAGGTAAAACATTAATAGGGAAATACGAACCTGAAAATGCTGATAAAAAGCCACTAGATATATCTATAATAGTGTTTGCCTCTTTAGTTATAAGAACCATTGCAGAAATTGCAACTCCTATTCCTATTAATGATATTATTCCTGGTATTAATATAACTATTATTTTTAATATATCTGGTGTTATATTGAAATCAAAGATAAAGTGGCAGATAACTCCTGTAATTATTATTTCTAAAGTTTCAATACAAAACTTAAACATACTTTGGCTTACCATTAAAAGAACCTTATTTGCAGGTGTACTCCAATTAGATTCTAATACTCCCTGTCTCATTTCTTCTTTTAATGAAAATCCCATAGACCACATGGCTACACTCATATAAGATGCCATCATGTATCCTATAACCATAAATCCTATAAAATCTGAATTACCAGTATAGCTTTCAAATCCTGAAATTTTACCTTCAACTTGAAAAGCTTTTGCCATAAAATAAAAAGGGCTAAGCCATATTATGGGGCTGAACAAACTTAATATAATATTTAAAGGATATCTAAAATATATTTTAGCAGAAATTATAAATCTTGCTCTTAAAATATTTAAATTTTCTCTAATGCTCATAAATACTCACCCCTTAAAACCTTTCTAGAGATCCTGAGTCTCTAACTTTTTTCTCTACGGCCATAAAGCATAACCTTCCCATTACTAGATATATGAAGCCTATTAATAAACACATTAATATATCATCTCTAGCCCCAACTAATCCTAAGTTTTGTATCATTATCTTCCTAGCTGCTGATATGCCAAAGGTGAAAGGTAAAGCATTTGCAACATTTTGCATCCATTGTGGCATTATCATTATAGGAAAGCTTATGCCACAAAATATGGTTATTATACCTCTAACTAGCTGAACTGTGGCTCCAGTTTCCTTAGCCCAAAGCACAAGACTTGCAAACATGGTGCCAAATCCATAAACCCCAGGTATTAAGCTCAAAAATACAATAATCCACTCTAATACATTCCCCGTAAATTTAATACCATATAAAAGCCTATACTCAATAAAGCTTACAAAAACAACGAAAAATCCCATTACTATAGAAACCATAGCCCCACCTATTAACATATCAAATCTATTTATAGGACAAAGCCAGTTAGATTCTAGCGTGCCTCTGGTTTGCTCATCTCTAAGTGATGTTCCAAAGCTCCACATAACAGAATTTACCCACATCCATACCATTACCCCTACCACTATAAAAGCGCTAAAGTTGTCTGTGCCTGCTACTTTGTCAAAGTCTTTAAATCCTCCTCCATTTGATCCTGCCATAACAACTCCAGTTAATATATATATCATAGGGAATATTAAAGGCCATATAGTTAAGCTAATCATCCACGTAGGGTATCGTATTAATTGAGTTAGATCTTTTTTTGCTATTGCTCTTATATTTCTTAATCTTTGCATTAATATCCCCCCTACTCCCTTAAACTTTTTCCAGTAAGATTTATGAATACATCTTCTAGTGAAGGCTCTGCTACCTTTATATTTTGTATGCTACATTCATTATGAGATAGAATGTCTAATATTGGTTGGATTATTTCATCCCCATTATTATGGTGTATGGTTAATATATAATTTCTTTTTTCATCATCATACTTGCTTGAAACCCTTTCCAACTTATCTATCTTACTAATAGCATTTATCATTTCATCATTACTTTTATTAACTTCTATTTTTATAAGCTTTAACTTATTTATCCCCTTTTTTAAATTTTTCGGGGTATCTAAAGCTATTATCTTCCCTCCATCTATTATTGCTATTCTATCGCAAAGAAAATCTGCTTCCTCCATATAATGAGTAGTGAGCAATATGGTTTTACCTTCACTTTTAAGATTTAAAATGATTTCTCTAAGGT
The DNA here is from genome assembly GCF_900461105.1 of Clostridium putrefaciens. Classification (GTDB taxonomy): domain Bacteria; phylum Bacillota; class Clostridia; order Clostridiales; family Clostridiaceae; genus Clostridium_L; species Clostridium_L putrefaciens. The sequence continues at coordinate 2,724,091 of NZ_UFWZ01000001.1, forward strand.
TTAGTGCTGATTGTGGATCTAGGCCTAAGGTAGGCTCGTCTAAAAGCAGTACAGGTGCCTCAGAAATCAGGGCCTTACCTAAGGCTACCTTTTGTTTCATACCAGTAGAATACTTCTCTACTAATACATCTGCCTTTTCTTGAAGCTCTAACTTCTTTAGCATCCTGGATGCTCTTTCTTTAGCCTCTTTATTACTGCACCCATAAAGCGAAGCAAAATATTCTAAGTTTTCCCTTCCTGTTAGCTTCCAGTACACGCTCCTATCCCCTGCAAGAACTGTCCCCAAATTTCTTAAAGCCTCCATTTGGTTTTTATCTACATCTTTTCCCATAACCTTAACCTGACCTGATGTTGGTCTTAAAAGCCCTGTTATCATCTTTATAGTAGTGGTTTTACCTGCTCCATTTGGTCCTAAGAACCCAAAAATTTCTCCTTTATAAATATCAAAACTTATATCATCCACAGCCTTAAATTCTTTCTTATCTATGGTTTTAAAAAATTTCTTTTTCTTCGTTATAAAACACTTCTTTAGATTTTTAACTTCCACAGCACTCCCCATATAAATCCCCCCATAAAATTCATACTCTAATATATTTATATCTTTAATTCCTATACTATCTTAATAGATTCTTTTACAGATTTACTATCTTCTATTGTTAATTCACCTTTATATTCTACTCTTTCAATCTCACAATCTTTACCTATAAATATATTATTTCCTCTTACTACCTTTGCCTTAGTGCATTCTAAATATATTTCATCCCCTTCAATAATTTCAGATTCTAGTACATTTCCTGAATAATTATTAAACAAAGATCCTAGGATATTTTCAAGCCCAAAGAAGTTGAATACCTTTTGAGGTCCTATTTTTATTTCTATGTTTTCTCCACCAATTTCCTTTGCTTTGCAGTAACCCCCTATATTTATAACTATATTATCCGCTGTAAGTAATCCTTTTATATTAAATGCTCCAAAGGATTTAAATTCTTCTACTTCACAGTTTTCCTCTACATCTAAAACTCCCGTGCACTTAAGGTTTGTTCCACTTAATCTTTTAGCTATACCAATAGATCCTGATGTAGACATATTCATACCATTTAAATTTCCATCCACCTTCATTGATCCACTGCAACTAAATTCATCCGCTTCCATATCCCCCATTACTTTTGAACTTCCACTACCTTTAAACTCATTGCATTTTACATTACCCATAGATTTAAAGCTACCACTGATATAAATATCTTTAGCCTTTATGTTTCCATCTATCTTTACAGATCCACTAGCCTTAAGTAAATTACAATCTAAATCTCCTTCTATCTTTCCAGAACCGCTTATCTTTACTTCATCATAAGATCCTCCTCCAGCGCTTCCAGAACCTGATATTTTAATATCACCCTTTTTTTCTTTATCAAATGATTCATTCATATTAAATCCTCCCATTCCATAAATTATTATAATATCCTAACCTTAGTTGTTATGGCTTTCTAATTTTAGCTTTAATTCTTCTACGTATTTACTTATTGAATGTCTTATAACTACCTTAGAATTTTCATCATAATATATATCATTTGTGTACTCGTTTATTATCCATAACCCTACTCCAAGTCTTCGTAACAATGTTATCTCATATTCTTTGTCCTTCAATTTATTATATTCTTTATTTAATAAACTTATTATGGACTTTCCTTCATCTACGCTTATATCTCCACTTTGTAGTAACCTATCTAAAATATATATATATAGCACTTCATCAAAAGAATATTGTAAAGAAACATTGAAAACTTCTTCATATACATCAAAAGTCCACTTTGACGCTAAATTATATTTTATTATTTCTTCTTTTTTAAGTATTATATCTGAAGGATTATTAGAGAACTTATCTGCCAAATAGTCTAGAGACAATCCATCCTTTAGATTTATTATCTTATCTATTCTATCTAAAATCCTTTCTTTTGGGAAAAAGGTTTCTTGTCCTGTAAATGTAGACTTTTTAATAAACCATTCCTCTGGTATTACATTCTTTCTCTTCCATCTGTATAATTGGCCGTAAGATATTCCTGTTAAATCAAGTAAGTCCTTTTTTGAAATAAGTTCCTCATCCAAAAATACCCCTCCTTTCTTACTTTCTTTTACTATATTCTCAGTGTAGCATAACATTGTTACGTTGTGAATATTTATTTTCATTGCTTGAAATAAAAAAAGACTTTAAAGTTTTACCTCTAAAGTTTTTTTTTGTTTATCCCTTTATTAGCTTTTCAGCTATAAATTTATTTATTTATTTATTTATTTATTTAGCGTATTCTGCACCTTTTTCTAAAGCTTTTTTATTAACTTCAAAAAACTTTTCTTTACCATGATCTTTTAGTGCTCCTAGAAGTACTTCCATGGATACTATACCTGTCTTTGCAACTAAAGCTCCTAAAAGAACCATATTAGCAATTTGTGGTGATCCTAAGTCTTTTGCTATTGTTTGAGCTGGTACTCTTATAACTTGTATATCATCTCTTTCTACCTCTCTTGCGATTAGATCTGAGTCTAATATTACAAGTCCACCTTTTTTTATAGTTTTTTCAAACTTATCTAAAGATGGTCTATTCATAACAACTACGCTATCTGGCATAGTTACTATTGGAGAACCTACTGGTTCGTCTGCAAGTATTACTGAACAGTTTGCAGTTCCTCCCCTCATTTCAGGGCCATAGGATGGTAACCAAGATACATTCATATTAGCATCCATTCCTGCATAAGCTATAAACTTACCCATGGACAATATTCCTTGTCCACCAAATCCTGCAAATATAATTTCTTGTGATGCCATTTTACTTCACCTCCGGTACTGTTGTATCTTTTTTAACGCCAAGTGTGTAGTGTGTCATCATGTTATCTCTTAACCATTGTAATGATTCTTTAGTTGATAATCCCCAGTTAGTTGGGCATATTGATAATACCTCAACCATTGAGAATCCTTTTCCTGCTATAGCATTTTCAAAAGCTTTCTTTATAGCTTTCTTAGCTTTTATAACATTTGGAACACTGTCTACAGATACTCTTTCCACATAGCAAGCTCCATCAAGAGTTGATATCATTTCTGAAACTCTTATTGGATGTCCTTGGGTTGCAACATCTCTTCCATAAGGTGATGTTTCTGTAACTTGTCCTGGTAATGTAGTAGGAGCCATTTGTCCCCCTGTCATTCCATATATGCAGTTGTTTACGAAGATTGTTACTATGTTTTCTCCTCTAGCTGCAGCATGTACTATTTCTGCTGTTCCTATAGCTGCAAGGTCTCCATCTCCTTGATAGGTAAATACTACCGAGTCTGGTACTGATCTTTTTATTCCTGTAGCAACTGCTGGTGCCCTACCATGAGCTGCTTCAAACATATCACAGGCAAAATAATCATAAGCTAGTACAGAGCATCCAACCGGAGCAACTCCGATAGTCTTATCTAAAACATCTAATTCTACTAATACCTCTCCCACTAATCTGTGGATAATCCCGTGCGTACATCCTGGACAATAGTGAGTAGGTCTATCTAATAAGCCTTTTGTTGGTTCAAATACTACTGCCATTATTTTGCACCCCCTACCATTTGCATAATTTTGTTTAGTATCTCATCTGGTGTTGGAACTATTCCACCAGTTCTACCGTAAAACTCTACTGGTTTTCTTCCATTAACAGCAAGTCTAACATCTTCTACCATTTGGCCTGCGCTCATTTCTACAGATATAAATCCAAGTCTAGCCTTATCGATAACCTTTTCAAAAGCTTCTACTGGGAATGGCCATAAAGTTATAGGTCTAACAAGTCCTAACCTTATACCTTTTTCTTCTGCAAGTTTTACAACATTTTTGCATATTCTTGATGTAGTTCCGTATGCAACCATTATTACGTCGCATTCTTCTTCACAGTTATATAATTCATATTTAACTTCTTCTTGCTTTATTTTAGTAAACTTAGCTTGTAATTTCATATTATGCTTTTCTAAATCCTCTGATTGAAGATATAGAGAGTTTATTACATTATGTGTCTTTCTTCCTTTTAGTCCATTTGCTGCCCAAGTTTTTTCTGGAAGTTCTCTTTTCTTTCTTTCTTTAAACTCTACCGGTTCCATCATTTGTCCAAGCATACCATCTCCCATAATCATTACAGGAGTTCTATATATATCAGCTACATCAAAAGCTCCTTGGATTAGGTCTACCATTTCTTGAATAGATGCTGGTGCATAAACAGGCATGTTATAATCTCCATGACCTAGTCCTTTAGTTGCTTGGAAGTAGTCTGATTGAGCAGGTTGTATACTTCCAAGACCAGGGCCTCCTCTTACTATGTTTATAATAACGCAAGGAAGTTCTGCTCCCGCTATATATGATATTCCTTCAGCTTTTAAGCTTATTCCAGGACTAGAAGAAGATGTCATACAACGAGTTCCAGTTCCTGCTGATCCATAAATCATATTTATAGCTGCAATTTCACTTTCTGCTTGCATAAATACTCTTCCTATTTTAGGCATCTTTTTTGCCATATATGCTGCTACTTCTGTTTGAGGTGTTATAGGATATCCAAAGAAACATTTACAATCAGCTTGAATAGCTGCTTCGCCTATTGCTTCGTTACCCTTCATTAAAACTTTTTGTCCCATTTCAAATCCCCCCTAAACTATTTTTCCACAGTTATAACTAAATCTGGGCACATTCTTCCACAAGATGCACATCCTATGCAAGCTGCCATATTTTCTTCTGTTACAGTTGCTGGATGGTAACCCTTTTCATTAAGCTTTTCAGAAAAACTTATTATCTTTTTAGGACAGGCAATTATACATTGTCCACATCCCTTGCATCTTTCTTCCCTAAATGTAACTCTTGGCATGAACTATCCCTCCTTAATTTTAAAACGATTACATGTTGTCGGTAGCTTTTATCGCCATGGTGGTTTCATATAAATATCTATTGGCAATATTGGTGCATGTACTTTATCTTTTATACTATCTACCATATCTCGTCTGCAAACCACATATTTATAAGGGATGTTTAGTCTTTTAGATAGTTCATAGGTATCCTTGTCCCCTTTTAATATATGTTCTGTAGTAGTTTCATAGGATAGATTAGTATTAGAGATCAAATATGTTATTTTAAGTCTACTAGATGACTCTATAGCTTTTATCTGTTCTTCTACACCCTCTGAGTCTAAAGTAAGAGGTCTATTGTTGTTTATAACAAAATATAAGTCATAATCCTCTTTTTGTAAATAAGAATTATACTGCCCTAAAACTGTAGCCCCTGTATTGTCTCCACCTATGTCCATTACAACTTCAGCCGACTTATCATTAAATACTGATGAAACTTCTGGTGGTACAACCATAAGCTCCGCATTTGAAAAGCTAGGATCAGCTGATATAACTCTTACGCCTTTAGATTCTAATGGCCCTTTTAAGTCCCTTATACAAAAATAAGGATTGACAATATCTATATCTACTAATGAAACCTTTTTTCCCTTCTCTGCAAGATCTAAAGCATAGTTTATAGCTATCTCGGACTTGCCACTGCCGAAGTGACCTGTGAAAATTCTGATTCTACTCATACTATCTTTTCCTCCAAGCTACTTCAATTTTTCATCTTATTTATTCTTCCATTCTTATTATAGTATATATATATGAAGTACACTAGTCCTTTACCATGATTTTTCAATAAAAAACTCATATTTTTTAGCTACTTTAAGTATTCATTTATATTGAATTTGACTACATATTCATACAATTCGTTAATTTCACTTTAGTTTTTAATTTTAAATACATGAAAAAGATGTTTTAGCTTAATTACATAAGGTAATCATAAATAGTAGTATTTATAAATCACCTTATATTTATTAAATCCTTATACTATTTGTACTCCTTAGCCTTTTCTTCTCCATTCAAAACTCTAAGCCCACCCTCTGCTAATGCTAACATTTCATCTTCTCCTGGATAGATAACTACTTTAGATATAAAGCTTACTCTGTTTGATATAGCCTTTGTCATCTTTTCTGAATATGCTATTCCACCTGTTAATATTATGGCATCAACCTTTCCACATAAAACTGCAGCACTCTTACCTATTTCTTTTGCTACTTGATACGCCATAGCTTCAAATAAAAGTTTAGCCTTTTCGTCGCCTTTTTCAAAAGCTCTTTCAATAACTTCTCTTGCATCATTGCTTTGAAGATAAGCTACAAATCCGCCTTTTCCATTTATCTTTTTCTTCACTTCATCTTGATTATACTTACCACTATAACAAAGTTTTACAAGGTCTCCTACTGGAAGTCCCCCACTTCTTTCTGGTGAAAATGGCCCCTCTCCATCTAGGGCATTATTTACATCTACTACTCTTCCGCTTTTATGGGCTCCAACAGAAATTCCGCCACCCAGATGTGCAACTATTATGTTTAATTGTTCATAGTTTCTTTTAGTTTCTTTTGCATATCTTTTTGCTACAGCTTTTTGATTTAGGGCATGGAATATACTTTTTCTTTCTATTTGTGGCATTCCTGATATTCTTGATACTTCATCCATCTCATCTACAACTACTGGGTCTACTATAAAGGATGGTACATTTAATTCTTTTCCTATTTCATTTGCTATTATTCCACCAAGGTTTGAAGCATGTTGACCTTGAATTCCAACTTTAAGATCATTTATCATGGTTTCGTTTACTTCATAAGTTCCACTTATTATAGGTTTTAATAAACCCCCTCTTCCAACTACTCCATCTAGTTCCTTTATGTCGAAATCCTTTTCTTTCAATACATTTAAAATTACATCTTTTCTAAATTTAAATTGTTCAAATATACTGTTGTAACCTTCAATCTCTTCTGATTTATGCCTTAATGTTTCAGTTAACAAAGCCTTTTCATCCTCATAAACTGCTATTTTAGTTGAAGTTGACCCTGGGTTTATTATAAGTAACTTATATGTCATATGTATTCCCCCATTTATATTTATTTTATATCTTTATTTATTTATATTTTTACTTTTATATCCTTATTCACAGATATTTTAAAATTCATTTAACTCATTTAACTCATTTAACTTATTTAGCCGCTACTACTAGTGCTGCTAGGGCTATAGAATTTAATTTTGTTTCAAAACTATCTGCTCTTGATGTAACTATTACTGGAGCTGAAGTTCCAACAAGAAGACCGCCATTTTTTGATTCTGTAGTGTAAGTTAATGTTTTGTACATTACATTAGCAGCTTCTATATTTGGTAATAACATTATATCTGCTTGTCCTGCTACTTGTCCCCCTACTTTTTTATGCTTAGCAGCTTCCATAGAAAGTGCAATATCTAGAGCAAAAGGTCCATCTACAATACAGTCTTTTATTTGTCCCCTATCATTCATCTTTGAAAGTATAGATGCATCTACAGTTGCTGGCATATCTGGATTTACCACTTCAACAGCGCAAATTGGAGCAACCTTTGGCATATCTACGCCTATTGCTTTTGCAACAAATACTGAATTATTTATTATATCTATTTTAGCTTTAATATCTGGATACATATTAAATGCAGCATCTGTCATAAATATAAGCCTATCATATTTTGGTATTTCAAATACAGCTACATGTGACATAAGTTTTCCTGTTCTAAGTCCTATCTCTTTATTTAAAACCGCTCTCAAAAAGTTTGCAGTATCTATTAAGCCCTTCATAACCATATCTGCTTTTCCTGTAGATACAAGTTCTACTGCCTTTAATGCTGCCTTAACACTATCTTCTTCATGAACTATTTCAAACCCTTCAAGATCCATATTTATTTGTTTTGCTATTTCTTTTATAGCCCTTTCATCTCCAACTAATATAGCATTTGCTATTCCTTGTTCCTTTGCAGCCTTTACAGCTTCAAGTACTGGTTCATCTTGTGCAACTGCTACAGCTACTGTTCTCATTTTCCCTTGTTTTACTTTACTTAATACTTCCTCAAATGTCTTAGCCATTTATTTGCACCTCTTCTTCATAAATTTTTGCTTTTTCTTTACCTTTTATAACTCTAAGGGCACCCTTAGATAAAGCCATCATCTCATCTTCTCCTTCTACTAACTCTAAAGGAGCAATGAATTCTACCATTTCTCTAATCCAATTAACTAATTGCTTATTATATGCAAGACCACCAGTTAAAATTACGGCATCAACTTGTCCATTTAAAACCGTAGCCATAGCTCCTATTTCCTTTGATATCTGATAGGCCATAGCATATAATACAAACTCTGCCTTTTCATCATTTTCAGCTATTCTTTCAGCAACCTCTATTCCATCATTGGTTCCTAAATACCCTACCAAGCCTGAGTTACCTACTATAATCTTTTTTAATTCTTTTTGAGTATACTTGCCACTAAATGCAATAGAAACTAAGTCTCCAGCTGGAAGTCCTCCTGATCTTTCTGGTGAAAATGGACCATCCTCATTTGCATTATTTGCATCTAGTATCCTGCCATTTCTAAGTGGTGATATTGAAATTCCCCCACCTAGGTGTGCTACTACAAAGGAGCTATTATTAAAGTCTAGGTTACTTCTTTCAGCAACTCTTCTTGTAACAGCTTTTATATTTAGAGCATGGACTAATGATTTTCTTTCTATCTCCGGCATCCCGGATATCCTTGCTACATCATCCATTTCATCTACAGCTACAGGGTCTACAATAAATGCTGGTACATTAATATCTTTTCCTATATCGTATGCAATAATCCCTCCAAGATTAGAAGCATGCTGACCTTGATATCCAATTTTAAGATCTTCAATCATCTTTTCTGTTACCTTATAAGTCCCCCCTGGCATAGGCCTTAATAGTCCACCTCTACCAACTACAGCTTTAATTTTATTTAAATCTAAACCTTTTCTTTTTAGCCAATTTAATATACATTTTGTTCGCATGTCCTTTTGTAAATAGATATCCTCATATTTTGATATTTCTAAAGGTGTATGAAGTATATTTTCAGTTTCTACACAGGTGTCACCATTGTATAGTGATATCTTAGTGGATGTTGAACCAGGATTAATTGCTAATATGTAATCTTTACACATATGAAATTCCCCCTACTATATTAAATTTGTATATTTTGTTCATTACTTTTTTTTGTTTTTAAGTTTATAAAAAAGCAATGAACAAAACTGAACTTACTTATATATTGTAACAAATATTTATATAAAAACCATAACTTTTACGAAAATTAATATAATGGCGAATATTCTTTCATTAAACTTTCAGCAACTTTAATACCATCTACAGCTGCTGATATTATTCCACCTGCAAATCCCGCCCCTTCTCCTGATGGGTATAATCCCTTCACAGAAGGGCTTTGAAGCTTTTCATTTCTCATTATTCTAAGTGGAGCGGAGGTTCTTGTTTCGATACCTGTCATTATTGCTCCTTCTTTAGAAAATCCTTTTATCTTTCTTTCAAAATCTATCATACCTTCTTTTAAACTCCCTACAACATAAGATGGAAGACATTTATTTAACTCTTTAAATTCGTATCCTGGTCTATAACTTGGATTTACCCCTGATAGCTTAGTACTGTTTTTATCCTGTACAAAGTCTTCTACAAGTTGTACCGGTGCTATATATCCTCCTCCACCTAGATTATAAGCTAATCTTTCATAATGCCTTTGAAAGTTAACGCCAGCTAATACATCGTTCCCTTCAAAGTCCTCTTTTGAAACACTAACTACTATGGCTGAGTTTGCGTTTTCTAAATCTCTTTTATAATAACTCATACCATTTACTACAAGTAAATTTTCTTCTGAGCTTGCAGCCACAACCTCTCCTCCTGGGCACATACAAAATGAGTAAACAGACCTTTGTAATTTTTCACTTCTATATGCTAATCTATAATCCGCTGCCTTAAGTCTTGGATGATTTGCATTTTTACCGTACTGGCTATAATTAATAATTTCTTGTTTGTGTTCAACTCTAACCCCTATTGCAAAAGCCTTAGGTTCCATTAAAACAGAAGACTTGCTTAGCATCTCATAGGTATCTCTTGAACTATGACCTATGGATAATATTAAGCAATCACAAGGTATCTCACTTCCATTAACGCTAATCGAAGTTAATATTCCATCTTTCGAATTAATAGCTTCTAATTTATGATTAAATAAAACTTCTCCCCCTAAAGCTATTATCTCTTTTCGTATATTTTTAACTACTCCCTTTAATATATCCGTGCCTATATGAGGCTTACCCTTATATATTATTTCCTCTGGAGCTCCACCTTTTACAAGCTCTTTTAATATATAATCACATCTTTTATCCTTTATTCTAGTAGTTAGCTTTCCATCAGAAAATGTACCAGCCCCACCTTCACCAAATTGAACATTGGACTCCTTATTCAATATTCCCTTGGTCCAAAAGTCTTCTACAGTTTTGGTCCTTCTATCCACGTCTTCTCCTCTTTCAATTACAATTGGATTATACCCAGATCTTGCTAGCATCAATGCACTAAATAAGCCAGAGGGTCCCATTCCAACAATAACAGGCCTATGACTAAGCTTTTTAGCACCAAAATCTATATTTAACTCATTATATGCATCTTCTACGAATATATCCTTATCTTTTATATTATTAATTAACGCACCTTCATTTTCTAAATTAACCTCTATTGAATAATTAAATCTTATATCATTCTTTTTTCTAGCATCTATGGATTCTTTTATTATTTTAAATTCCCTAAGTCCTTCCTCATCTACACCTAACTTTTTAGCTACCCTTCCTTTTAGCATATCCATATCTTCATCTATCTTTAAACTTATATTATTTATTCTTACAGTCATATTATTCTCCCTTACACTCTTAATCTTTTTATACCTTGTGTATGCACATCTGAGATACTTCCAATAAGTTGGAACCACCTTAGATGTGTATACAGGCATTTATATTTTCACCTTTAAAATGCTTCTCAAAGTATTCCTTTGAGAAGCATTTTATTGATTATTGATTTTATCATTTATTTATTCTTGTGGCTTTACAGGTTTTGTTATTGTAACTTTTATTTTTTCTGGACTTATACTTTGAATGGTCATTCCTTCTTTAATATTTACCTTTGGTGAAATTGAATGCTCCCCTTCAACAAGGTTAGTTAAATCTATGCTAGCTGTGATGTCGCCATCTTTTATATTGCTTAGTATGCTATCTGTTCCTTTTAAAGCTACAGATACATTTTTAGATTCTGTCTCAGCCTTAAGGCCTGCTAAAAGGCCTGTCATAGTTACAGGAACTGATATACTGTTTTGATTTATTGTTTCTACTGTAACTTTTACGGATACAGTATCTTTTCCATTAACCGGTTTTGTGTCCTTAGGTAATGCTAGTTTTAATGTAACCGTATTATTACCTGTTATCGTAGACAAATCTAAAGCTTCTGTTTCTATATACTCTATATTACCAACATTTTTAGTTTCTCCTATTAAATCTACTGAGGATGGATTTGGCTCTATAGTTTTTATTATTATGTTTTTATTATTTGCTCCCTTTGTAGGAACCTTTATAGTTACATTTTTAGACTTCCTAACTGGGATAAGTACATCTACTGAAGTTGGATTTATTTTTACATCTTTTACTTCCTTCATAGTTTCATCTACAGTCTTTAGTGGTAGATTCAAACTTACATCTTCATCTGCATCACTTACTGAACCCTTAGCTAAAACCCAATTTACAGAATTTACGTAGGTAGCAGCGCCACTTACTAATGCATTGTCAGGCTTAACTGCTTTCTCAAATGGATAGTATGAGTTCTTTGTAGTGACATCTACCTCAAGCTTTACAGGTACACTCTTCTCTATATATTCATCAATTTCTACATTAACTCTTAAAGATTCATTTTTCTTAATATTTATGTTTGTAGGATATTGAGTTATCTCTACTGGTATAAGATTGCTTCCTTTTTTCACTGCATAGGTACTAAGATCTACTACAATCTTAAACTGTTCTGCCTTAGCCCTATAAACCTCAGATGCTGGTCCTTCTAGTGTTAATGTTACAGTCAGGTCTTGTTTTGGTAATACCGTAAGTTTAGAACTTTCAATGGTCTCACTATTTACTATCTCTACAGGAACCCCTGTTAACTTGTAGCTTCTAGTTGGATTTTCTACATTATAAATATAGAGCCAGACTCCAAAAGCTGTAATAAAACACAGTATTTTAATTAAGAAGTTTTTTTGAATTTTATTTTTATCCATGTCTTCACCCTCTCTCCTAAGGTGGATGCCTTAACTTGTCTGGTTTTCATTATTTTAATTAATATATCTTTTAATTTATCCTTATCATAGTTTCTTGTAAGTCTTCCGTTTATGGCAAGAGATATTGTTCCTGTTTCTTCAGAAACTACTACAATCAGTGCATCTGATACTTCTGAAAGACCTATAGCAGCTCTGTGTCTTGTTCCAAGTTTTTTATTTATATCCGTATTTCCTGTAAGCGGTAGTACACATCCAGAAGCCACGATTCTAGTGTTTCTAATTATTGTAGCACCATCATGCAATGGCGTATTTACTACGAATATATTTTCAAGCAATGCGGCTGTTACAAGACCATCTATTTTAGTACCATTAGCTATTACGTCGTTTAGGCCCGTGGTTTGCTCAATGGCTATTAAAGCTCCTGTTTTACTTTCAGATAAATTTTCTACTGCATTTACAAGTTCTGTTATTATTTCTTCCATGAGTACTTCATCTTCTAGCAGTATATGTCTCTCATTAAAGGCAGTTCTTCCGAGGTGTTCTAATGCTCTTCTTATCTCTGGTTGAAAAATAATTATGATCGATAAAACCCCTATAGTTATAGTTTTACTTAGTATAGTATAAACCATTGTAAGTCTAAGGAAATAACTTATAGGAATTAAAACTAATATTAATAATATTCCTTTTAACAATTGTTCTGCTCTTGTTTCTTTAATAAGCATATAACCCTTATAGAAAATATAAGAGACCACTAATATGTCTAATATCGAAAAAAATGATATATTCTTCACTGTATTTATTATACTTGCTAAATCCACTGCCTCTCACCTCTAAATCAAAATCTTAACTATAATTATACACTAATATATATATTTATAGTACATGTCAACAAGTTTTTTTATTTTAATTTTAATAAGTATTTTATTTTAGTAATTAAATATCTTATATATTAATATATTTAATCTAGGATGATATATAATTCATCCTAAATTTTTTTCTAATAATGTATGCTTTTTCACAAAAGTATATTACTTACCTTTACAGTATGGTCAAAATAACCTCTATATATAAATAAAATTTAAATGTGGGGTGATACATATGAATGAAGAGGTTAAAAATATTAAAGGCACTAATGTAACTAAAGACACTAAGGATATTAAAAAGAATAACATCCCTAAAGATATTAAAAACATTAAAAGTAATAACACCATTAAAAATAATGATGATGTTAAAGATGTAAAAAATACACTTTTTAATTGGATTATAAGAAGTTTGTTACTTATCCTTATTATAATTGTATCCTTTTGCATATTTAATTATTTAAAGCCTAAAACTACTAAAGTCAAATCTCCATCTATGGTTAATACTATACTTAAATTAAATTCAATAAACAAAGATTTATCTACTTCCATTTATACGAAGGATAACTCAATAAATTTGAAAGAAATAAATATTTGTTTAGATAAGTTAACCCTCCTTAAAGAAGACGCTGAAGTTATTTTTAAGGATAATGCTGATATAAACCCTCACTTTTTAAATGGTATACATAATAACATTCTTTTTTATCAGCAAATAAAGATATTATTAGACCATTCTAATTCCATAGATTTTAATGAAACCTTAAAATTAGTAGAAAATTATAAAAAGGTTACCATTGAAGAGTATTCAAATTGCAACTTTGAACACTCAAAAGACATTTTTCCTTCTCAAAGTATAAAATATATAAATGAGGCTTATCTGTCCTTTAACAAAACCATAAAAGAAAAAAGAGATATTGATATTAAAACTAATGACAATTTAAAATTTAAAGCCTCTTTATCTTCAATGGTAGAAAACTTTTTATATCTAAAAGTAGATAAGTTTAGTCTTATTGAAAAATGTCGTGAAGGTAAGTACACTTATGAAATATTAGAAAATGACATAGAAAAAGATTTTAAAAGTTTTGAAGATATAAAGACGGAATTTAACTCCATGAAAATTCCACCTAATGCCATTGAGACCTACCAAGCTTTTGGCGAAGTTTTAAATAGTTATAATGTCTACTTAAAAGAACTTAAACGTAGTGTTAGCAATGAGAAATCAGTTTTTAATTCGGATACTGATAAAGGTGTTCTAGACATAGTAGATGAAGATATTAGAGGTAAGTACGAAGATATTGAAATGTGTTTACAAAAATTTAACACAACTTTTGCTCACTTTTCTGATGAAATAAAGCCAAATAAATGAATTAAAATTTTATAGTGGGGAACAATACCAATAACACAGTTAACCAAAGGAGGTTCTTTATGAAAAGATATTGCGTAGGTTTAACTTTCCTTATGCTCTTTATACTTATTGGAAGTTCTATACCCAAAGTATATGCAAGTGAAAGTATACCTGAAATATCCTTAAATAAAACTAAGGCTAGAGCTATGGACTTTGAAGGTGTATATGTTCCCCTCAGCCAAGAGATTTCTGAAGATAACAATATAAATTCTACAGATCTTTATAAGGAAACTAATAACGTAGTGGAGGTTATAAGTTTAAGTAACAACAAGGTTCTTATATCAAAGGATGATATAGATCTTATGTCCAAAACTGTATCTGCCGAAAGCAAAGGAGAGCCCTATGAGGGAAAGGTTGCAGTTGCTTCTGTAATATTAAATCGAACATCTCATCCAAGCTTCCCTAAAACAATTAGGGATGTTATAATTCAAAAAAATGCATTTTCTTGTGTAAGAGATAATACTGTATACGAGAATCCTGATGATAGCTGCTATAGTGCTGTTATGGATGCAATAAAAGGTAATGACCCAACAAATAAAGCTGTGTTTTTTTACAACCCAAATACCGCCACTTCTAAGTGGATGAAAAACATAAATAAATCTAATGTAAAAGCCATAGGAAATCATGTGTTTTTCGATGTAAATTAAGTCAAAAACAATATAGATTATAAAAATAGCTTCCCAAAGACATAACTTTGGGAAGCCTTATTATATTCTTTTAGAGTCTACATAGCTTACAGCACTTAAAGCTGCTATTAGACCTTCACCCGATGCCTTAATGTACTGATACGGTCTACCAATACAGTCTCCTGCTGCAAAGCACCCTTCTATATTAGTTTTCATAGTTCTATCCACTTTAATATGGCCTTCTTCCATAAGAAGCCCTGGCACTAATTGTGCTGGAGATATGCTATCCTTTAGAATAAATAAGCCATCAGTCTCTAACTGCCTAGAACTTAGGATAAGCTTCTCAACTCTATCTTTGCCTATTATATCCATTGGCTTATCTTGTACTATTTCTATGCCATCTCTTAACTCATAATTAGACTTATACATTGGTATATAATAAAGTTTAGATGCAAGTTCACTAACATAGTTAGCTTCCTCTTCTGCCTCCTTATTATATCCAATTACAGTAACTATCTTATTCCTATATAAAGGTGCATCGCAGGTAGCACAATATCCTACTCCTTTACCAAGAAACTCTTCTTCTCCCTTTAAAGGCTTTGTATATTCTATACCCGTTGCAACCACTACTGATTTCGCCTCGTAAATTGTTTCGTTTACCATAATAGAAAAATACTCACCCATAGCATATATATTATTAACCCTTTCATAGGTAATCTCTATATTCATTGCTTCTATATGTTCCTTAAACTTTTCTTTAAGTTCTAAACCGCTTATACCATGAAACCCCAAATAATTATTTATCTTTGGAGCCTTTATAAGTTTACTACTGAAATCTTCATATCCAAATATAATTATATTCTTATTTCTTATCTTTGCATTTATTGCAGCAGATAATCCCGCAGGTCCACTACCTATAATAGCTATATCATATCTTTGCATAATTACACCTCCTTAAATTAGAGGAAATTAAATGATTCTAATGTTCAGCTAAATATCCACTTCGAGTAATTACCCGATTTGCTTGAACCTTAGAATCACCTATATAAACATATTCCTATTTCATTGTTATACGTTTTAGCCATTGGATAAATATTACCCTTAACTAAAGCTGTGCAAACACCCTTATCTTTTAATTAAATGTATTTCTTAACTAATTGTTCTAATTCAGCTTTTGGTCTAAATCCTACCATAGTATCTACCACTTTACCATCCTTAAATACAAGTAGTGTTGGTATACTTGCTATATTAAAGTTTTGAGAACTTTGTGGGTTTTCATCTACATTTACCTTTGTAAATTTTGCTATAGTCATTTCATTAGATAATTCCTCTATTACTGGTGATAACATCTTGCAAGGACCGCACCATGATGCCCAAAAGTCCACCACTACAACTCCGCTTTGATTTTGAACCTCTTCTTTAAAATTTGAATCCATTATTTCTTTCATCATAATATTATACCTCCTAAAATTATACCCCTATCGGGTATGCCTTGTTTTATATTTTATTACATATAACAATAATAGTCAACTTTTATATATCCATCAACCCACAATATTTATCACTAAGATTAATTATACCCCTACTACTTCTCAAAGGTTCCTTTTGATAGCAATGTTCCCTGATTAAAAACTTCTTTTCCATTATAAAATACATTTGTTATATTTAACCTAGAATCTACCATAACTAAGTCTGCATCTTTTGATTTAATAACAGACCCTTTATTATTAAGCTTTAATATACTTGCTACATTTGAAGTTATAGTCCTTATAGCATCCTCTATTGGAACATTATCTTTTAAAATAGCATCTTTTACTTCTCTATAAAGAGATTTAACTGAACCTATTCCAAGTCCTATAAGTTGCCTTTTTTCATCAAATATAGGCAGACTCCCCTCACCATCCGAAGAAAATGTTATCTGATGTATGGATATACCCTCGTCTAATAATAATTTCAATCCCTTACTTGCTTTAACCTCATCCTTTTCTAAAAAGTCCGGATCAGAACTAGTTGTAAGATCTAAGTAGCCTCCCTTTTTACCAAAATTAATAGCTTCATTAAATAATTCAATGCTTCTATTTATATGAGTTGGTACAAATTGAGTTATAGGTATTTCAGTATCTTCTATTATCTTATTTAAGTAATCCATCTTTCTTTTACCGTCACCTAAATGTATGTGCACTATACCAGCTTTTCCTGAAAGTATTCCAGCAACTCTTGCATGAGAGCTAAGTCTTACAAACTCTTCATAGGTAGGTTGAGACGATCTGTGATCTGAAAGAGCAATTTCCCCGACACCGATAACCTTATCTATTAACATTATATCTTCTTTTATATTTCCTGTTATTGTTTTCACCGGCACTTCATAAGAACCTGTATAAAGATAAGTAGTAATACCTTCTTCCTGAAGCCCTTTAGCCTTAGCAAATAAAGCATTCATATTTCTACAAACCCCATCCGTTCCAAGGCATCCAACTACAGTTGTTATACCAGCTTCTATTAATTCAGATAATTGTATCTCTGGAGTCCTTGTTTTAAATCCTCCTTCTCCACCTCCACCTATCAAGTGAACATGTGCATCTATAAATCCTGGAAACAATAGTTTCCCCGTACCATCTATAACTTTAATATCCAAAAAGTCCTTTGGTACTTCTATGCAGTCTTTTACTTCCTCTATTTTCCCTCCTGCAATAGCTACATCTTTCTTCCCTAAATAATCCGGCGCATAAACTTCAACATTTTTTATTATAGTAATCATATTAAATCACACACCCTTTCTTAAACTTCAAATTACCTTTTTAATTTCTAATTATCTCTTTAACCTTTGAATTGTTATATATAGAATCTTTAAACTTAGCCTCTATCTTTTTAGCATACTCTTTCGATTTATTATTATCTATATCTTTATATATCATTGCCATATTGTATAACACTATGTCTTCATAGCCTTCCCCTTCACATGAATTTATATATTCATTGTAATATTTTACTGCTTCTTCTACATTATCCTCTTTCTCATATAAAGTAGCTAAATAATATATAATATGAGGATTTAAATAACTTTCTTTAGAATAATCATAAGCTTTTAAAAAGTTGTTTATAGCCTCTTTGTTATTTTCACCTAAATACGTAGATCCTAATTCATAAAAATAATTCCCACCCTTATCTATAAGCAATTCCTCTGCTTTTAAAAAGAGTTTCTTTTCATTTACAGTTAATTTTTTATTTTTCCATGTTTCTACAAAACTATAAACAGACTTAAAATCTTTATTATCTACGGATGCTTTAAACTCTTCATAAGGGAAGAAATTATCTCTAGCTACCTCTTTATCTTCTATGGTGTTATTTATATCTTCACCTTTATCTTTAGTGTTATCCATTTCTATATTTTTATCTATTTTTAACTTTCCATCCTCTTTACTGACAATCTTTTTAGCGTCTTTGTTTTTAGTTTCTTTTTGATTACTATAATTTGAATATACTTGTCCTATCTTCATCTTTCCAAAAGGATAAATGTAGGTTTTTATACTCAATGCTAACCCAAATGAAAAGATTGTAGAAAACATGAAGATTGCAACACTTTTATAAGGAATTATAGGCTTTAAAACTCCAAACACTTTAAGTGTTTTTTTATTTTCTAAGGCCACTTTATTTTTCTTATCTATTAATAAAACTTTATCTTCATACTCCCTAGCCTTATCATATTCACCTTTTTTTATATAGGTTAAAACTATAGCATTATATACATTTATGCTATTAAATGAACTTTGTTCACATACATTTAAAATATCCATAGCATTTGATAATTTCAATTCCTTCAAATACCTTATAGATTCTTTATATAAATATTCCTTTTCTTTATCATATTTAGAATCCTGCAAATACTTTTTAGCTATAGAATCATTGTTTAAATCTTTATTTACCTTCCAAAGAGAAGTAGATCCTTTAAGATCACCCTTTATATAAAGTAGTAAACCCTTAAGATTTATTATTGGGGCATTTTTCAAATCTTTAGATATTCCCTTTTCACAAAGCTTTAAAGCCTTATCTATGTTTCCATTTTGGTATAAATTCATTGCCTTTGAATATATTCTTTTTGAAGCATTATCCATATAGTTCTCCTTTTTTGTCTTTATAGTTATTGTTAATCTTTTCTTAATTCATTATAATTGCTATGTAAATGTTTTAAAACATCTTTTTAAAATAAACTAAAGTTTAGTTGTACTTTAACACTAATTATACCAAATATGCTAATTTCATTAATAAACTTTCATGATTATTAACATATAATAACAATAAAAAAACTACCTCTAATTTAAAAGGTAGCCATATGATTATTATACAACTAATTTATAATTGTTAAAACTTTAATATATTTGTAACCCATTAATATTCTCAATGTAGTATTATAATCTTATATTCTAATTTTGTGGTGGGGTTAGTATTTGCAGTATACTCCAGTTTTTATCTGTCTTTTGTTTGATTAAGACAAAATAATTGTAGTAAGTTGAACTTTTAAATTTTGTGTCTGCACTAGTATTTACTTCATAATCTGACATTACACCATAAATTTTAAAATCATATTTATTGTTTTTACCTAGTGATGCATCTGTTACATCTACTATTCTATTTATGTTTAATTTGTTTATGTCCTTAATATCTCCAATATAATTTTTATATTCCTGTTTGAAATTTTTTTCAAATAGATTTAAAGCTGCATCCTTATTTCCTACATTTATATTCTTTGAAAACTCATATAATAAGGTTACAGAACTTTCTTTAGACTTTGTTACTTCTTTGTAGTTTATGATTCTCTTTTCTTCATGATATTCTTGTTTTAAATCATCATTGAAGGAAATTGTTTTTAATTCTAAACCATCTTTGTTATTTTCCACACTAGTAACCTTTTCTTTATTAGCTGTTGGATTATAAACTAAACTAGTTTTCATAGTATCTAAATTTATTGAGTAGAGATTGCCCCCAGGGGATATCTCATGATTTTGTATGCCTACTATTACAAATATATTTTTATCATCTGCCCACTCTAAATACATTGGGTAATTCTTATCTTTTTCTTTACTTTCTAAAGATATCTTCCACGCCTCATTTTTAGCATTATCTCTTACTATTATACTTCCTCTTTTATCTTTTAAATAGTAACTTCCTTTTCCTTCAATACAAATAGAAGTTTCCATATTAAAAGAAGAAATCCAGGGCGTTGAATCCTGTGGCTTATAGTCATAATTTATAGTTTCCTTTGTAAATAAAGGTATACTTTCACTTTTATCATAAGTCTCATCTTCTAACCTTTTGGATATATACTTATATTCATTTTTGTTTATCTCTAATATAGAAGATTTTCTATCCTCTGATGAACTTATCTTTTCTTCCTTACTTAGATCCATATCTTTATTATCTAAGTTCTCACTTTTAAATTTCAAGTCCACATTCAAGTCTTCTTTAGTGTCTACTATTGCCATATTCAAATTTTCATCTTTGTTAAATATATCCCTATTTAAATAAGGTGCAGACATTAAAAATACAAAGGCAAAAACTGCCACTGTCATATATCTTTTAGTATTCCTAAAAAGGTGGAATTTTAATCTTTTAGGAATGCTTTTAGAATATCTACTTTTATCTATGGATGCAACTATGTCCCCTCTAAGATTAGTAAACATAGTTGTATTTACATATAATGCATCTTTTAATGTATTTTCTATTCCTATTTCTTTTTCATATATTTCCCTACAATTAGGGCATTTTTTTATATGTTTTTCCATAGAAATTTTCATATCATTTCGTAAGTTGTCTTCTATGTAATCATAAATCCTTTTTCTAAAAACATCACACTTCATATAAATACTACACCCCTTTTATATTTTCTCTTTTATCAATAAAAAAGGCTTTAAATTTGTCTCTACATTTATAGTATCTCCTTTTTACTGCTGACTCACTCATATTCATAATTTCAGAAATATCTAAAAAGGTTAAGCTTTCACTATATCTTAGAATTATTATTTGTCTATCTATATCTGAAAGTCCATTAATAAATTTTTCTATAACAACTTTTACTTCCTTAAATTCTAATATTTCCTCTGGTGAAGGGTCTTTTGAAGAAACACTTATAATATCTTCGATATTAGCTTCATAAACTCTTTTATATTTCCTTATATAATCTATACACTTATTCCTAGCTATTTGAAGAATCCAATTAGAAAATTTATATTGTGGATTATACATATATAACTTATTATAAATTGTTATAAAAACTTCTTGAGTTATATCTTCTGCTGCCTCTTTATCTTTTATCATCCCATATACAAATTTAATTATGTTTGATTGGTACTTATTTACTATTATATTAAAACTATCAATATTGCCTGCTAAAATTTCTTTTACAAGTTTTAAATCTTCATCCAAAAATAACACGCTCCTAATCCATGTAATAATGGATGCATCTATTCCTATTCATAATATATACGTAAGCTTTAAGGTGTAGTTACATCTAAATTTAATTATATCAAAAAATCACAGGTTAATCCTGTGATTTTGTTGAAAATTCATATTAATTTTGCTTATATATAAACTAATCTATATTATCTCAGTATAAAATATAATTAAAATATTCTTTTATAACTTAAATGTTTTTTATTCTTGATCTAATATTACTTTTTTAGCTCCTAATATTGAAGATGCACTCATAGAAAATTCATCTAAGCCATATTCTACTAATGTAGGTATAGCATCTATATCTCCTGCCATTTCTCCACACATTCCGCACCACTTACCTTCACCATGGGCTCCTTCTATAGTCATCTTTATTAGACTTAATACAGCTGGATGCATTGGCTCGTAAAGGTAAGATACCTTTTCACTCATTCTATCCGCTGCTAGAGTATATTGGATAAGATCATTTGTACCTATAGAGAAAAAATCAACATGTTTTGCAAGTTCCTTTGCACATACTGCTGCTGCCGGTATTTCTACCATAATACCCCACTCTATACTATCACTATATTTTATGTTTTCTGCTTTTAATTCCTTTTTGCATTCTTCCACTATATCTTTAGCCTTTAAAAATTCACTTAAAGAAGATATCATAGGAAACATTACCTTTAAGTTTCCAAATACAGAAGCTCTAAGTAATGCCCTTAGTTGTACTTTAAATATATCCACCCTATCAAGACATAATCTTATAGCTCTATATCCTAAGAAAGGATTCATTTCCTCTGGCAATGGAAGGTATGACAACTTTTTATCTCCTCCAATGTCTAAAGTCCTTATAACCACTGGTTTATTCTCCATTTTTTGCAGTACATATTTATAAGATTCAAATTGCTCCTCTTCTGTTGGCAATTTATCTTTATCCATATATAAAAATTCTGTTCTAAATAGACCAACTCCATCGGCTCCATTTTCTATAACCTTATTTACATCTTCTGGCTGTCCTATGTTTCCTGCTACATCTATTCTTTTACCAGACCTTGTAGATGTCTTAACTTCTATAAGGCTCTTTAATTCTTCTACTTCTTTTTTATACTCTTTAGCCTTTTCTTCATATATCTTAATGGTTTCTTTATCTGGATTTATTATTACATTTCCTTCTATACCATCAACTATTACAAAGTCCTTGTTTTTAACTAATGAAGTTATATCCTTCATACCAACAACAGCTGGAATCTCAAGAGTTCTTGCCATTATAGCACTATGAGAAGTTCTTCCTCCTATATTAGTTAAAAATGCAATTACCTTTTCTTTGTCTAATTGTGCTGTGTCTGATGGTGTTAAATCTTCTGCTACTAATACAGTGTTTTCTTCTTGAATTTCAAGACTTTTAACTTTTCCTAAAAGATTCAACACTATTCTATTAGAAACATCTTTTATATCCGCAGCTCTCTCTTTCATGTATTCATCTTCCATGGCTTCGAATATACTTAAAAATGTTCCAGACACTGAACTTACAGCTTTTTCTGCATTAGTTTTATTATCTTCAATTTCTAATTTAATAGCTCCTACAAATTCAGGGTCTTCTAAAAGCATAATGTGACTTTCAAAAACAGCTGCCTTTTCTTCTCCCATATTTTCAAAAGCTTTTTGTTTAACTTCTTCTATTTGAGTTCTAGATATGTCTAAAGCTTTTACTAATCTTTCTATTTCTTCTTTAGTATCTTTTACCTTATCGTTAGTTATTATTATCTCTTCATTTTCTTTTATTGATACATATCCAATAGCGTATCCTTTTGAAGCTGCTATACCTTTTTTCATAATCATTCCTGACTTAAATAATTAAAGTCAGGATTTTCACCTACCTTTCATTTGTATAAGTTATGTAAATAATAATATTATTTTTATTTTAGAAATACCAATTTCATTAAATTATGCTACATTTCTATTTCTTTAACTTTTGTTATAAATTCTTCTTATAATATACAAAGCAATATCCATGCCAAGTGTTCTATTAAATTAATATCTTTATAATTTTAAAAGTAGTTTAAAATAAACTTCCAATATTGAACCAACCTTATTTATACCATTTATATTACCTAACATATCTAAGCTTACCTGCTGAAAGCATATACCCATTACTATGACTCTTTTTTTACTAAATATATTTATATTAAATAAAATAGTCTTATTAAATCTTTTGCTTTTATTTTTATATTGTCCATATAAACATTTATTATAGTAAGAATCTCTAATTATATGCCTCATGTATCACAATAAGTTGATATATTTTATCAACTCTTGTTTATTAATAATATTTTACCCTAAATCAATCTTATATAAGTGTGGAAAAACATGTATCTGTGATATTTCTTGACATTCTTTAATTTCTAAACCTTTACATCTGTGTTTTTGTAAGATATTTCTATTTATATAGATTTATATTTATCTATGTAGTATGATGATGTTGATAAAAAGTATCAAGTACTTAAAATCATTGATACTTTTTATCAGCAATTTATTTATATTAATACTATTTTAGGAGGTTAAAGATGTTTTCAAAAGATATTGTGATAAAAATCCATAACGGCCTTCATACTAGAGTGGCTGCTATGCTAATAAATAAATGTGATGAACTTATTTTAAAACATTTAAGCAAAATTTATATAAGCACTAACTATGCAACGGATCCAATTGCTATAAGCATGCTTGCTCTTTTGTCTTTAAAAGTTAGAGAAGGTGAAACTATAACCATTTCTTCTGAAAATAAACAAGCTATTGATGAACTTAGTACTTTCATAACTAATATCCTCCCAGGAACTTCCCCACATATGAAGGCCATCGATGCAATTTTAGATGAAACTAATATAGCTAATGAACAAATAATAGAAAACATACCAATAGGTATAATAGTTATAGATATAAACTCCAATATAACAACTATAAATGATTATGCTTTAAAGATTATAGATAAGAATTCTAAAGATGTCTTAGGTAAAGATGTGAAAGATATAATACCAAACTCTGATCTTCCTAATATTATTATATCAAAGATTAAACATTTAGGTAAAATCCAGCACATAAATAACCATATAACTATGGTTAATAGAAGTCCTATATTTTCTAATAATAAAGTAATTGGTGCTATAGGGGTCTTTCAAGACATTTCAGAAATTGCTAGCATGAAAGAAGTTAATGAAAGATTTAAAAAGATTTTAGCATCTTCTCATGATATGATTTGTTTTGTAGATGAGTATGGTTACATAAGCTATGTAAATCCAGCTTACGAGAAAAGTTATAACTTAAACAGTAATTCTATTTTGGGTAAAAACATTAAAGATATCTCGCCTAAAGGTATTAGGATGAAAGTACTTAATACAAAAGAAAAAATAGAAGATATAATATATAAAAAAGAAGGCATTAACCTAATATCTACAGTAGAGCCTATATTTATTGATGGTGAATTTAAAGGCATCATCTCTACATCTAAAAGAGTAGAGGATATAAAGGACTTGATGAATAAGCTTAAACAATCCCAAAAAGAATTAGATTATTATAAAGAAGAACTAATACGTCATACTAGCTTAAAATCTACATTTAATGACATAATAGGCTATAATAGAAACTTCACAAAAGTTCTAGATGTTTGTGAAAAAGCTTCCCAGGGAATTTCTACTGTACTTATTACCGGTGAAAGTGGCACAGGAAAAGAGCTTATAGCTAAAGCAATACATAATAATAGTAAACGGAAGGATAAACCCTTTGTTAAAGTTAACTGTGCTGCTATTCCTGAAAACTTATTAGAAAGCGAACTTTTTGGTTATGAAAAAGGGGCCTTTACAGGTGCTATTAAAAATAAGCCTGGTAAGTTTGCCATTGCAGATGGTGGAACTATATTTTTAGATGAAATAGGGGATATGTTATTATCTATGCAAGCAAAGCTATTAAGAGTTCTTCAAGAAATGGAAATTGAAAGTCTTGGTGGTACTTCACCACAAAAGATTGATGTTAGAGTTATAGCTGCAACTAATAAGGATCTATCTACTATGATAAAAGATAAAACCTTTAGAGAAGATTTATTTTATAGGCTTAATGTTATTCCAATTACATTACCTCCTCTTAGGGAAAGGAAGGAAGATATAGAACTTTTAGTAGAACACTTTATTATAAAACTCAATAAAAAATTAGATAAAAATATTATTGAAGTAAGCAAAAAAGGTCTTTCTTTGCTTCAAGAGTATCACTGGCCTGGCAATATTCGCGAACTTGAAAATATAATTGAAAGAGCTATAAACCTTTGCGAAGGAGTTATAATTACACAAGAAGACTTCCCTATATATATTCAAAAAGACATGGAAAAAGAAACCGACTTAATTAATACTCCAAATGGAGAAATCTTAAACTTTCAGGAATATGAAAAAGAAATAATAAAACTTGCTATGGAAAAATATAAAAGTTTTAATAGAGCAGGAAAAGCCCTCGGACTTACCCACAGAACCGTATCTTTAAAGTGCAAAAAATATGATATTTCTGTGGATTAATTTTTAATTTACATTTTTCATAAATTAATTCTTCTATTTTAAAAGGTTATTTTTACGTTACTTAAAGTTACTTAACTTATACTTTAAGTACACTTTAAATTACGATAATGTAACTTCTTATGCTTTAGAAATTCTTTAAATTATAAGGACTGAACTTATGCTTAAAGATTACTTTAAATATAAGCCCAGTCCTTTGAAATTTTAAAAGTTAATTAAATCATTAAATTCTTTGTACTTTCTAACATTATTAAAATCTGTTTCTTCCTTTGCTGCCTCTTTTACTTTAGGATCTAATTCTATTGCCTTTTTCATAGATTTCAAAGTATTTTCTAAATCTCCATACCTACCATATATACTAGCCTTTCCATAATAACTCCGTACATAGCCTTCAACCTCTAAAGCCTCATCATATAATTTTAAAGATTCTTCATACTTACCAAATAGTTCATAAATTAAAGCTTTATTAAATCTTGAGTAGCCAAAGTCTGGATTTATCTCTAAAGACTTATCTATATATTCCACACCTTTTTCAAAGTTACCTTTGTATCCTGTAGCTATACCTTTTATGTTATAGGCTTTATAATTATTTTCATCTAAATCTATAATTTCATCACACTTTTTTATGGCTTCATCATATTTTCCATCATAAAACTTAGCCAAGGCTTCTTCATTTTTGCTATCTAATTCTTTGTTTTTCTCATTAGTTGCAATAATTTTAGCATTTTCATCTTTCTTTTCTTTTAAAATAATCTCTTGCTCTTCTTCTATTTTCTCTAACTTAATCCCTTCTTCATACCTTGTATAAGATATTACAAACACAGCTAAAAAAGTTAATACTGTAAATAGCCTAATCTTTATTTTTACATCTTTATTCATATGCATCTTTTATCCCTTCTAATTCATTGATAAAAAACTTCTTTTTTATTTCTTCTAAAAATATTGTAACGGCTAAAATATCTGCACTTCCACCAGGACTAATTTTTCTTTTAATAAAGTCTTCTTCTAAAGACATTATTTCTTTTATTCCTTCTTTATTGCACATTCCTCCAAGATCTAATATATACTTTGATCTTTTCTTTACTTCATTTAGTGTATCTATTGAATGTCTATATAGTATAGTTGTATCATCACAATATTGCATTATTCCAATAAGTGTATTTACTATTCTATCTTTATGTACTAATAACTTATTTTCTTCATAAAAGGGAAGTGAATAATTGAAAACTAATGGAAGGCCTTTTTCAACTTCCTTACGAACTCCCTTTATTCCATATTTTAAATATAACTTTTCACCATGAGATAAATCTTTTTTCAAGTTAATATCTTTAAAATCTTTCTTTGTAATTCCTTTTGTCATAGCTTTCATATTATCTTGAATTGATTTAAAATCTTGATTTTCATAAAGAGTTTTAGATACTGCTGCTACTGTTATTCCCATAACAAATAACATACCCTTATGAGTGTTTATTCCTGAAGTTTTTAAAAACATTTCCTTTTCTGCATCTAGACCTATGTTTCTTATATTTTTAAATATTTCCTCATAGCTTTTATTAGAATAACCTTCTTTCGAAAAAAGTAGCATAAACCTTATAAGCACCGTTGTACTGTCTATGAATTTATAATAATCCATATCACTATGTGACCCTGAATTAATTGGTGATACAAGCCCTGGTTTAGGGTAGGTTAAAACCTCATATAGCATAGCTTGAACTGCAAGTTCTCCTACAGCAAAGCATATTAGATCAATTTCAATTTCATCTTTATCTTTCATTTACAGCCCCCCTTAAACCATTCATAACTTTTCTCTATGTAATCTACAACTTCTTTAAATTCATGATTTTTAGCTCTTACGCAAATCATAGCACTTTCATCACATATAAAGCACTTTCTTGGAGGTTTTCCTAAACTCATCCTAGATATGCTCCTTTTATCATCACTAGAATATACATCTATATCGACACATCTACCTAATGGATGATTGTCTTCAATTTCAACACACATCTTTTTAACCTCTAAAGATTGTTTGTCTAAAATCATAGTAATATTAGGTCCCTCTGCTGATACTGTAATAAGCTTAAATACATTTACACTACCAAACATAGCATCTAAAAGTTTATCCATAACTATAATTATTGCTCGTGATATACTATTATCTTTTTTTACTCCTGGATAGTTTATCCTTATAAAGACCAATGTTTTACCTAACCTGTCCAAAAGTTCTTCTTGGAATCTTACCCTTTTTTCCCTATCTACTAAAATATCTTCTTTAGTGTAATTCATATATTTTTTTCAAAGACTTAACTTATGTTATATCTTCAACTATCTCCTTTCCAATTTTAGTTTGTAAAAATTCTAAAGTAACCTTTGGAAGAAAGGTTTCTAGCTTATTAATATCCTTATGTTTTATTAATGTTCTAACTTTAGAGGCACTTATTACTTCACCCTGTATAGACTTTCTAGGTATTATAGTTAAATCAATATTAAACCTTTTTAATTGTTTAATTAAGGAATCATTATAGGTTCTTGTTACATTACAATAGGGCTCTTCTCCTACAAATCTTCTATCAATATTTAACTCCTTACAAAAATACTTTGCAAAGATTCCTGCATCTATATCCGTATATGTTTTTAATATATCATCTTCCTCTTTTAAGAAATATGTAGGAAATGTAGCTAAAGATATAATATACTCCCCACCCCTTATTACCTTAACATTTTCCAAATCAAAGGTTCCTTCTTTAACCATATTATATCTGCTTTCAAAGGGAAAAACCGACTTATCCTCTTCCACTATAAATACCAAAACCTCGTTTGAAACCTTTGAAGCCTCTTCAATTAAGTATCGGTGACCTTTGGTGAAAGGATTGCAATTCATAACCAAAGCAGATCTTGATTTAGTAATATCTATATTATGATTTTTAATAAGCTTTTTAATATGATCATGAATATCATATATGCCATTTTCAAGTAATGCTGCCTTTTTTGCTTTATATAAAGGTTTAAATCCTAAAGATGAGAATATATCTATATTTTGAGGTTTTGTAAATATAAAGCTATGATATATTTCTTCATAAAATAACCTATCTAAAAGTGAGCTTACGAGCATTGAGGTGATTCCTTCACCTTGTAACTTCTCATTTATAGCAAACCCTTTTAAGATGTTTTTACTCTTAGATGCTGTAGCTACTATATCATCTTTCTCCCTTAAAACTACTGTATAATCTATACCTTTTTCATAATTTAAGTTAAAAGTATTTAGAAATGTCTTCACTTCATTTCTTTCTTCTTCATTATTAATATCTATAATTTCTATTTGCAATTCATCCATTTGAATCACCTATTCCTATTTTAAAATAATTTAAGTTATAAATTTGTAAAAAAGAAATTTAATAAATATAACTATTTATTTTATAGTTTAAGCTCTTTTAGTTTAGGTAATATACCCTTTTTAGTTTTAGAAGGAGACTTATCTCCATCTAAAACTTACTTTTATATCTATCCTTTAGCCTTTTCTTTAGCTTTTTATTTAGCTTTTTCTAATAACATCTATTACTGTTCCATCTCTATACTCAACTACTGCTACTATATCTTCTTTTAACTCTATATCTTTTGGCTTTCCTGTTAGATCTTCACATATATCTTTTAGGTTTTCTATAGTCATTATAGGAAGATTTGTTCCTTTTAACTTTTCTATTAAATCCTGTCTTCTTGGGTTTATTGCTATACCTCTTTCTGTTACTAACACGTCTATTGTTTCTCCTGGAGTATTAACCGTTGTAATCTTATCCCTAATTAAAGGTAATCTTGCCTTCATAAGATTAGAGACTATTATTGTAAGTTTAGCTCCTGCCGCTGTATCACTGTGCCCCCCAGATCCTCCCATTATAGTTCCATCTGATGCGGTTGTAACATTTACATTGAAATTTGTATCTATTTCTGTAGCTCCTAAAATAACAATATCTAGCTTATTTACTACGGATCCTTTATTGTGTGGATTTCCATACATAGATGCTGACATTCTTTGATGTTTATGGCTTGTAGAATAGGATTCAACTGCCTTTAAATCAAAACACTGTACATCAAATAAGTATTGAAATAGCCCTTCTCTAAACATATCTACAATATATCCTGTTATTCCACCTGAAGCAAAGCTACCTTTTATATTATCTCTTATCATTATATCCTTTAATTCCTGTGCTACAGCAAGTGATATACCTCCAGCACCTGTTTGAAATGACATTCCATCCTTAACTAATCCTGAAGCTTCCATAACTCCTGAAGCCATTTTAGCTATTTTAAGTCCTACAGGATCTTTAGTTATCTTTGTTGTTCCTGAAACTATACCTTCAGGATCACCTATAGAATCTACAACTACAACATAATCTACATAAATTTGACTTATTTCAATAGGACAGTTTGGATAAGGAACTATAGTGTCTGTAATAGCTATTACCCTATCTGCGTACTCTGCATCTGCTATAGCATAACCTAAAGCTCCACAAGCAGCTTTTCCATTTAGTCCATTTATGTTTCCATAATCATCAGAGGTTGGTGCTGCAATAAATGCCACATCTATTTTTACGTCACCACTTTCAATAGCTCTTCCTCTACCTCCATGGGTTTGCATTATAGCTGGCTTTTTTAAACTACCTTCTGAAATACATTTAGCCACAGGCCCCGATATATAACTTGCTATTATCTTTGTTACTATACCTTCTTTTATATATTCTACTAGTGGTGCATGTACTGGAAATATAGCACTCGCAGCCACAGTTAAATCTTTTATTCCTCTTTTAGCTATTCTTTCTAAAACCATATTAAACACTTTATCACCATTTCTCAAATGATGATGAAAGGATATAGTCATACCATCTTTTATATCTACCTTGTCTAAAGCTTCATCTATAGACTCTAAAATCTTTTTATCCTCTGGTCCTATAGAACTTTCTTTAACGGAGGTTTTTCTTTTCACCACTAAGTTTTGGTACGCTCCACTAAATGGAACCACACTTCCATAACCTTCTATATATTCTGGAATATCTCTTTCTATATAGTTATTCATAAGTCTATCCCACCTTTTTTGATTGTTATATCACTTTTAAATTATATAAGATTTAAATTATATAAGATTTAATAATTTAGCTAGGTCTACAGTTTTTGTTGCTCTATTTATTATAGGCGCATCTATCATCTTTCCATCTAAAGAAAATACACCTTTCCCTTCTTTTTCGGCTTGCTCCATTGCCTTAAGTACTCTTAATGCGTGATTTATCTCTTCTTTTGTAGGTGCAAAAATACTATGGATACTGTCTATTTGTCTTGGGTTTATTGCAGACTTTCCAGTAAGTCCAAGGCTTTTTGCTTTAAATGTATCTTTCTCTAATCCTTCAAAGTCATTAGTATCTGTAAAAGGGGTATCTATAGAATCTATTTTAAAGGCTCTACATACTGTAGCTACCCTATTTCTCGCATAGAATATTTCTTCCCCTTCTTTTGTTCTCTTTATACCTAAATCAGAGGTGAAGTCTTCTCCACCTAATAAAATAGCAACTACTCTATTTGAAGCGTTTATTACATTATATACAGTTTCAAGTCCAAAGGCTGTTTCTATAAGTGGTATTATCTTTATAGAACCTTTTTCAAACCCTTCTTCTTCTTCTATTTTGTTTAACATTTCATGAGCTTCTCTTATTTCATTTTCATCAGCCTTTGGTACCATTATGCTGTCAGGCTTAGTTCTTGCTATAACCTCTAGATCTAAATGACCAAACTTTGTATCTAGTGGGTTAATTCTAACTACCACCTCTACAGATGAGTAATCCACATTTTTTATAGCTTCTCTAACCAATATTCTAGCACTATCTTTTTCTGTTATACTTACTGCATCTTCTAAGTCTAAAATTATAGAATCTGCACCTAGTATAGCTGCATTTTGAAGCATCCCTGGATTATTTCCAGGCATAAAAAGCATAGTTCTTCTTAATTTTTTCATCTCAAATACACCTCACAATATTGTTTCTTATACTTATTTTACTATGATTCCATAGCTCTTTTTATTGCTGTCTCTACTCTTGCCCTTATTGTGTAATCTAATGCACCTTTGTCCTGTGCCTTTAAGCTTACTGATTCAACCTTTAAATCTTTTAGTGTTTCTTCTATAACTTTTAATATTTGCTCTCCAAATTGTTTCATTACTATACTTTCTAACTTAATATCTACAGTATTATCTTCATTTGGAGATACCATTATAAATACATCATTAGATTCTAAAGTTCCTGCCTTTGCCACCTTAGAAATTTTCATAAAAATCACTCCTCTTATAAAAAAGGTTCATTAATTATAATTAAATATAATATTTACCTTAGTATTACTTTATACTATCTAAATAAGCTTGTTGCCCTATCTTATATAGGTTGTTACCTTCACTATCTATAACTACCACTACAGGTAAATCCTTCACTGTGAGCTTTCTTATAGCCTCTGCACCTAAGTCCTCGTAGGCAACCATTTCAGCTTCCTCTACAGATTTTCCTATTAGGGCAGCCGCTCCTCCTATAGCTGCAAAGTAAACTGCATTATTTTTTATTAATGAATCTATTACTTCTTTATTTCTAAGTCCCTTACCTATCATACCTTTAAGCCCTTTATCTAAAAGTCTTGGGGCATAAGGATCCATCCTATAGCTAGTAGTAGGGCCTGCTGATCCTAGTGCCATTCCCGGCTTTGCAGGACTTGGTCCTACATAGTATATTATTGCATCTTTTAAGTCTAAT
This sequence comes from Clostridium putrefaciens, assembly GCF_900461105.1. Taxonomy (GTDB): domain Bacteria; phylum Bacillota; class Clostridia; order Clostridiales; family Clostridiaceae; genus Clostridium_L; species Clostridium_L putrefaciens. The sequence continues at coordinate 2,756,946 of NZ_UFWZ01000001.1, forward strand.
GGAAGTTCTTTTCCTTCATCTAAAAGATCTACTAATCTTTTATGAGCCGCATCTCTAGCTGTATATATAGTTCCACTTATAAGGACACTGTCTCCAGCCTTAAGACCTTTAACCTTTTCTTTTGTAAGCGGGGTTGTTATCTTCTTTTCCATACTTATTTCCTCCTATAATTCTATTTCAGCATGTCTTGTAGCATGACAATTTATATTAACAGCTACGGGAAGCCCTGCTATATGAGTTGCATAAGTTTCAATATTTACAGCTAAAGCTGTACTTCTTCCTCCAAAGCCTTGAGGTCCTATACCTAAATCATTTATACTTTCCATTAATTCTCTTTCTAAATCTGCATAATAAGGATTTGAATTTCTTTCTGATGTAAGTCTAATCAATGCCTTCTTAGCTAAATTAGCTGACTTATCAAAAGTACCACCTATACCTATACCTACTATTATAGGTGGACATGGATTAGGTCCTGCCTCTTTAACTACCTTTATTACAAAATCTTTAACTCCTTGTACTCCATCTGCAGGTCTTAACATCTTTAATTGACTCATATTTTCTGACCCAAATCCCTTAGGAGCCACAGTTATCTTAAGCTTATCTCCTGGAACTATATTATAATATAAGACTCCTGGGGTATTATCCTTTGTATTTACTCTGTTTAGAGGATCACTAACCACAGACTTTCTTAAATATCCTTCTGCATACCCTTGCCTTATACCTTCGTTAATAGCCTCCTCTAGGTCTCCTCCAACTACATGAACATCTTGACCCATATCTACAAATACACAAGTCATTCCTGTATCTTGACACATGGGCATTCTTTGATTTTTAGCTATATCTGCATTTATTAATATTTTATCTAAAATATCTTTTGCAATAGCCCAGGTTTCTTTCTCATAAGCTTCTTTTAATCTATTTCTAACATCCTCTGATAAATAATAGTTAGAATCTATGCATAGGTTTCTTACTGCATTAGTTATATCCGACACATGAATTTCTTTCATATTAAACACTCCTTTAAATATCCTTATACAAGTTTATACCTTACTTATAACAACTAATTTTTATATATTCTTTTTAATTTATCTTATACTTGTATTATACCCTTTAAGTTGCCTTAAATATTGAAAATACATTGAATTTTATATAGTATTAACATCTTAATATATCATAAGTTATTACAAGTATTAAAGGCTCTATAGTTTATCATTAATTGGATAAAGGCAGTTTAAAAATTAAACTGCCTTATGTGAAATTTAAATCACTTATTTATTTCTTCTATTAACAAGAGCAACTACTCTATTCATCTCATTGTTTACTATCATATATCCTTCATCTACACCCATTCCTGGTTTAGCTAAACACTGATCTGCTCCACAAGCCATAGCAATGTTAGTGCAGACTTCTGATGATCTATTAGTTTCGTTACAAGTTCCTCCTGAATAAGCTCCAATCCCTTTTTTCTTACAATATAATATAGCTTCTATTATGTTATTAACTCCTCCAAGATCTGGAGTCTTTATTTGAAGCATATGTCCTGAATTGTTATCCGCAAATAAAACTACATCATCATAAGTATTACACCATTCATCTGCAACTATTTCTACATCAATATTTTTCTTATCAAGTTCAATTCTTAAATCTCTAAGAGCTTCCATTTGTTTTATTCTATCATCTACATCCATAGGTCCTTCTATTCTTAAATGGAATGGTTTTGCAGCTTCTTCAAGTACTTTAAAGTATTGAACCATCTTTTCCATATCATTATTAAAAGCTACACCTATAGTTCCATAAACATCTATATGAAATATTGGGTTATACTCGCCTGAGCTTCTTACCTTTAAAACTCTATCTCTTAACCATTCAACATATGAAATAAGTTTTTCTCCACTTTCTCCAAGCTTTTCTTTTACATTATTGAAAAGAGCATGTGGTAAAACATCTGCACCTTTGATTATCATTTTATCAGCATTTGTATATCTATCGTCTCCTGATTGAGTAAATATAGGAATTCTTTTTATATTTACTCCTGTATTGTATTCTTGTTTAACTACCTCAGCCATAGTTATCTTTTTAGATTTTGCTACTGCATCTAATATAGCTTGAGTTACGCCATATCTTATTGCTGTATGTAGCCTCTTTCCATTAACATTCATCTTATCAAACTCTTCTGCTAAATCTTTAAAACTATTTAAATCTCTACCTATTAATTTCGGTGCTATTTCTTTTTCTATTAAAGGTATGAACTCTTCTGCTAAAAATAAAGGATCTCTTCCACCTGCTCCTGAATATTGTACTGCTGCGCAATCTCCATGAGCTACTTGTCCATCTTCTAATATAAGCATAACTGATATAGACTCACCCGCTTGTCTTATAGCATCAAAACCTTCTGTAACAGGTTCTCCTACATAAGTAAATCCATCATGTTCTACTCCATTTTTTATAGCTCTTTGGTCATCAAAATAAAATCCTGTTCTTCCAGCTGAACAAACAACATCAACAATTTTCATTTTACGCCCTCTTTTCAATTATTTTTATCTTTTAAAAAGATATTTTTTATTTGTTTTTACATTAATACTTTATATTCATCCTTTTATTTTGGATAAAATATCTCTATTTCTTATCTGGTCTACCTATTAAAACACCCTTACCTACTGCAAATATATCATCTATAGTCATTTGGAATCCAATTTCTCTATTCTCATACTTAGCTCTTTGTTCTAACTTCTTCATATTAAAGTTCATAATATCTTGGGTAAAAGGAACATTTCCAAACTTAAGATACCTTACAGCTCCATTATTATCTCTAGCGGGCATCATTTTACCATTATTATATTTACTAGGTGCAAAGGGTATATCTATAATTCCTGCTGCAAACCCTTTTACGGTACCTATTGAAAGATCACCCTTACCTAGTTCAAATAATTTATCTACCATACATTTAGTTTCAGCTTTTATTATAGTAATTTCAGTTTGTAGCTCTTTTGACATAGGCATCTTTTGTCCTCTTAGTAAATTAAGAGTTACCTTTGTAGCCTTTATGCCCGCTGCATTAGCCTCTTTAGTTGGAACTCCTATAGCTTCATGAGGAGTTTTAACTATTACCTTTGTAGCTCCTGCAAGAGCAGCTGCTGCAGCGCCTGTGGATATTACTCCAAAAGCTTTAGATTCATCTGCTGGGAATCCGCCCATCCATTGATGGAAAACTGTTGTTATATATACATCATTATATCCATTAGCCTTTAAATATTCATTAGTTTGTTCTTCTAAAGCTCTTATAGCTGCTACATCTTGAATAAGATTTCCACACTGTCCATATCCCACAGTTATATTTTTAACCCCTTGTTCTGCTGCAAGTAAAGATTCAACTATAGCTACTGCATTAGAAGTACTTGGTGGTACTAAAGTCCCTGTAAGTGGTCCAAAGGGTTCTCTGTTAATTGATACGCCTTGTTCTTCATAGAATCCTGCAAGCCTATCACAATATTGCCAGTCTAATAAGGTTCTTTCTATACTTACACTTTTTGCATAAGGTATATTATAAGATATTCCTCCGCCTTCATTAGAAGTCCATCCAGCAGCATGAGTAATCTCTGCAAGCAGTCTTGCATCCGGAGTACCATGTCTTGATTCTATAGGTAAGTTTATTGCTTCGAAAACTTCCCTACAACCATGGACACCGTGATTTACTCCTGGAAATCCATTTAATAATGATCTATTTGCAATCTTACTTTCTTTTATTCCAATTTCACATTCATCGTATCTGTTTTGTCTTGTATAGCTATCTATTGTTGATGGAAGCAAGTCCGCTCCACCTTCATCTTGAAGATAAGTCAAAAGTTTTATATGAGCATCTATAAGTGCAACACCAGCTCTTGGTTGGGCTAATGTTACCCCCTCTTCTTTAGCTTTCATAAGCTTTTTAGGAAAACTTTTATGTTCTGGAACCTTTTTTAAATAGTCTACTCCATCTTGAAGATCTACTTCTTTACCGGTTGGCCATTGGTTTAAAACTAGCTCTCTTTCGCTAAAAAACTCTTCCTCTGTCCACTTTTTATTTTTTAATCCCACTTTTTGTACCTGCCCTTCTTAAATTTATACCCATAATAAAAATTTAACTAAAATTCACCGCTACAGTGGTTATCAAAGCTTTGTGCATCCTTAAACTGTTGCTTAAATAGCTCTATCTTTTTTTCATCAATATAATCATTTTCTTTATCTTCTTTATCTTCTTTATCTTCTTTATAATCTATTTCTACTAGATACTTTTTCATTATCCTTACAGCTAAATCTGGTAATTCTTCTGCAAGTAATCCCATAGATGAAAGTATATAAGTTTTATCTAATAATAACTTTGCTCTTTGTGGTCTTAAAGAATTTAAATTTTCTTTAGAAAATTTTCCTGCTTGTAATATATTTCCTGCATCTTTACTATGAACTAAAACTCCACCTGTACCTATCATATATTTTACTTCCATAAGATCTTTTCCGTATTGAGTGTATACAACCCCTAAAGGTGAGTAAACTGGCTCTACATATCCACAGTGCCTTTCCATCGCAATTTCTGTTGCAATACGTGCCATGGACTCATCAAAATCTACCTCATCTTCAGTTTTTGGTACCATCATTATGTCTTTAGATCTTAGTGTACAGTTTTCCTCTACATCTAACTCTTTATTTTTAAGATACTTTTTGATTTTTCTAGTTCCTGCTGCCTCCCATAAGGATAATGCAGAGTATCTCATGCCAAGATCACCCTCAACAGTTCTTTTTGCGAGGGGTTCTTCAAGACCTCTAAGTGTAACACCTGCTTTTGTTGGGTCACCGTCTGCTATAGAGTGTACATCTGTAGTTGCACCACCAATATCTATAACAACAACTTCACCTATTCCCTCTTCTTTATCACTACCCTCGCTTAATACCCTTGCCGCTTTAAGTACAGCAGCAGGGGTTGGCATAAGTATTCCATTTATATATTCTTCTGCATTTGTAAGACCCTTTGCATCTACTATTCTGTTCATGAATATCTTTCTTATTTCTTCTCTTGCTGGTTCCACATTTAATGAATTTAATTTAGGCATAACATTTTCAGCAATAAAATAAGGTATATCAGCATCACTAAATAATTCACTTATATCGTCATTAGCCCCTTTATTTCCAGCTACTACAACCGGAATATTAATCCCATGTTTCACAAGCATTTTAGCGTTATGTATTACACATTCCTTATTTCCACCATCTGTACCTCCTGCAAGTAGAATAATATCAATATCGGATTTTTTGATTTCTTTCATTTCTATATTTGTAAGCTCATAGCTATAAGTTTTTAGCACCCTTGCGCCTGCACCTAAAGCTGCTCTTTTAGCAGCTTCAGCCGTAAGTTCCGGCACAAGTCCTATGGCTATCATTTTTAATCCCCCTGCCGCTGATGAGCAAGCAAGTCTTCTTACAAAATTAACTTCTTTGCCTTCTAAATCTTTTAATAATTTATTGTAAGCCTTATTAAAGCCTATCATTATATCTTCTTCTATTGTAGTTATATCCTTAGATGTAGCCAATATCTCTTCTTTTTTAATATCTATGGCTGTAAGCTTTGTATAGGTACTTCCAAAGTCTATTAATAAATATGCATCCATTAACATCACATCCATTTACTTTTTTAATTTTGTTTTAATTCTAATTCCTCTTTTAATTTCAATTCTTCTTTTGAGTATAAGTCTTCTTTTAAGCACTTTATAGTAGTTTCTACAGATGTTCCTGGAGGGAATACCCTATTAAACCCCATGTCTTTAAATCTTTTTTCAACCTCTGGCCAATTTTGTTTTCCAACTACTATATTTCCACCTACATATAAGATTATATCTTTAAGTCCAGACTCGTCGCACTTTTCTCTCATTCCTCTACAATCCATCTCGCCATGTCCATAGAGGGAAGATACTACTATAACGTCAGCATTTGTCTCTACCGCTGCATTTATAAAATCTTCTTGTGGTGATAATACCCCTATGTTTTCAACCTTAAACCCTGCTTCAGACAAAGCATAGTCTAAAATCTTATTTCCCACTGCGTGACAGTCTGAACCAATTACTCCAAGAACTAATCTCTTTTCTTCCATTTTATAAGCCTCCTAAAAATAATAATGAAATTAAATGATTTCTTTTTATTTTTATTTTAATTGCAAATTAAATATTTCTATTATCATAATTTATAAAATAACTTACAATTATTACCCTTTATAATCTATTTCTAGTATTTTAGATCTTAATGCTTTTACAGATCCTTCGTCTAAATTATATATGAATTTAATTATATCTTTATCTTCATTATTTAATCTTTTTGTTTCTTTAAATCTTCCAGGTGAAACAATTATTACTTCCGATTCCTCTATAAGTTCTTTTACTTCTTGTAAATTTTGTGTATTTGTATACTTTATATTTATACCTCCAAGTCCTGCACTTTCTAAAGCGCCCTTTATTTTAAACATAAATTCCTCAGATATACACAAAAATCCAAACCTTGTTCCTTCTTTATACCTTGCTATTTTTACGATAGTTTCTAAATCTGCATTAATAGCGACTCCAAATATCTCTTTGTCAAGTCCTTTTATAAGCTCGTGTACTTCATTAACATGATTAAAGGTTGATATAACTACTTGAGATTCTTTTAATAATGTTAATGTTTCTTCATCCATTCTCTTAAGTTCACCTATAGTTAAGGGCACAACATTCATATTCATAGCTTCACTTAATTCTTTGCTAAACATTCTAGATTGCTCTGTATTGCATTCTACATAAATACCTTTAAGTTCTTTCATGAAATCTGACTTTTCTTTAACTCTTGTACTTACTATGTCCAAAAACTCGCCAATATTCATACCAGATTCTAAAGCCTCTTCTATTCCTATATCTACAAATCTAACTATTTTATCTCTAACATTTTGCTCCTTCCAAGGCTTGGCTTCTTCTGCTACAAATGTTCCTTTACCTTGGTAAGATTTTAAAACGCCTTCTTTTTCTAATTCTTTGTAGGCAGTACTTATTGTATTTCTGCTCACCTTTAGATTTTCTGATAATTCTCTTTCTGTTGGCATCTTTGTTCCAACCTTGAGAAAGCCACTTCTAATAAGATACATTATTTGCTTTTTTACTTGCAAATACAGTGGAATACCACTCTTTTTAGTTATAACTATGTTTATTTTAATTCGCCTCCCAAGATCTATTGGACTAATGGATTGAACCACCGATTAAATAATATCACAACCCACCAGTCCAATCAATACGTTTTCATAACTTGTTTAATACTTTAGTAACCTTTATAATGTACATCTTTTATTAAAGCTTTCTTATTATTATAATATTAATAATATATGCCTTTATAAATCTACTATTAATAAAATAAGTAGTTAATTTTAAACCTTTGTATTATTTACCCTTATTATTATGAATATATCTTTATATCTAATTTAAATGCTAAATATTATTTAACATATTTCACATATAGATATAATATATCTTAATAATATAAATAAGTTTACTTTATGTAGGAGAGTTGAATGAATACAAATAAGCTATTTGATTATATTATAAAAGTTTTAATTGCTATCTTAATAATCATTATATTAATTAATATTTATAACTATATTAATTATAAAAAGAATTATATTCCTAACAATAGTATAAATGTATCTCCAATAACTGGTGAGATAATTACTAGTGTTTATAATAAGGACCCCATACCTATCTCAGTTAATTACACTGATATTTATGAAAATAATTCAATTTGTGGTCTAGGTAAGGCTGATATTATTTATGAGTTTATAGATGAAAACCAAAAACTTAATTATAACGCTATATTTTACAGTAATATCCCAAATAATAATTATCCAATATCATCAATTCGCACTAGCAATTTAGATTCAATTCAAAGTTTTAATTTTAAAGAGGTAGTTGATGTAGACTCTAATTTAGTAGATGCTAATTACTTGTTTATTAACCTTAATAATCTTTACTGTTCTAATTTTATATATAAAGAAGGCGTATATGAACACTTTTTAGGAAGCCTTCCTCATATAGATGCCTTAGATAAGGAAATAATAAAAGCTACTAATGTGGTGGTTCAATTTGTAGATGATCCAGCATCTTTTAGAATTTCTAACAGAAATGATTCAGGATATGGAATGTTATTTTCAAGTGGCAAAGCGTTAAATATGAGATGGTGTAAAGATAACAATAAAACTTCTATGTATGATTCTAATGATGTACCCCTTTCCATAGTTAGAGGTAATACTTGGTGGGTGATTATAGATAAAAATAATTCTTTAATCTATAAATGATTTCATTTATTCTATAAATATAAGAATATTAACCACAATAAAAAACCCATACTTAAAATATTAAGAATGGGTCTTCTTTTTGATATATTTAAATTGTAATTTATTAAATACTTAATTTTAATCATACTTAATTTTAATCATACTTAATTTTCATAATATTTATTTACAGCTTTTGTTATTGCTTTAGCAATACTATCTTGATATTCTACTGTTTTAAGTTTAGCCTCTTCTTCTATATTTGATAAAAATCCACATTCAATTATTACACAAGGAGCTTTGTATCCATCTCGTAATATTTTATAAGTATCTCCTGCCGACTTTTCCTTTCTATTGTTACTTGGATTTAATTCCTCCCTTAATGTATCTTGAAGTATCTTTGCAAAATCTTTGCTCTTTTCATAATCTGAATACCATACTTGTGCACCTGAATACTTTATTTGAGGGAACATATTTAAATGTATACTTAGGAACATATCACATTTTATCTTATCTTTCATTAGGCACCTATTATTAAGATCTTGATTCTTTTTCTCTCTTATTGTACCTTTATCTTCATGCAAACCTTTATCTTCTTCTCTTGTAATATGAACCTCGTATCCTTCCTTTTCTAAACTTTCTTTTAACATCTTACTTATACTTAAATTAATATCCTTTTCTAAAACTCCACTTTTTGACACTGCCCCGCCATCTATTCCTCCATGTCCTGGGTCTATAAGTATAATTTTATTTTTGCTTTCTACAGCTTCTACTTTATAGCTAAAAGGTGTTATAGCTATAATTAATGTTAAAATAAACATTACACTAAAAGTTAACTTGTAAATACCTTTTTGTTTTATATATTTCACAGATATTCACCTCCATCTATTTTAAAATTATTATTAAAGGCATTGTCTTAATATATTGTTCCCATAATAATATATTTTAATTAAAAAGTTGGATCTATTTTAAACTAACAAGATAATTTTCTACAATAAAAAAAATCAGTTATCTTTTAAATTAAAAGTAACTGATTTTATATCTATATATTATCTAGACACACTTGCATTTATATTTTCAGCAATGTTTGTAGAATGGTCGCCTATTCTTTCAAGATTACTTATTATATCTAAATACACCGCCCCAGCAGTTGCTGTACATTTACCCTCATTTAATCTTCTTATATGAGATGATCTAAATTCTCTTTCTAATGTATCTATTCTTTGTTCCACATTTAATAATTCTTCAACTTTGTTTGGATCATTATTTTCATAACTTTCTATTGCAAGTTGTAATGAGTAGATAGTATAATCATACATCTGTTTAAGTTCTTCTAAAGCTTCACTAGTATATTCTAACCTTTTTATTATCTTTTCATTTGTTAAATCTGCAATGTTTTCTGCATGATCTCCTATACGCTCTATATCATTTACAACATGAAAGGTAGAGGCTATAATTCCTTTTTGTTGATCTGAAACTTCTGTTTTTGAAAGTTTCACTAAATATGTAGTTATTTCTTGTTCCAAAACATTTATTATTTTTTCATTTTTATAAACTTTTTCAACTAATTTTTCATCATCACTTTCAAAAGCTTTAATAGCAATTTCAACATTTTGTTTAGCCTTATTTGCCATTCTCAAAACTTCTTTTATAAGCTGACCTAGTGCTATTACTGGTGTTTCTAAAAGCCTGTCATCTATAAACTTAGCTCCAGCCTTTTCTATTTCGTCGTCTCCTTTTATAACCTTGTTTGCTATAAGTATTAAATAATTGCTCAAAGGAAGTAATATTATAGTATTTGTTATATTAAAAACTGCATGAGCATTTGCAATTTGTCTTTGTACATTTAATGGACTAACTTGTTGAACTAATTGCGCTAAAGGTACTCTTAGTGGAATAAATATTAACGTACCTATAACATTAAAACACAAATGTATAATAGCTGCTTTTCTAGCTGTTTTAGATGTTCCTATGCTAGATAAAAGGGCTGTAACACAAGTACCTATATTGCATCCTAAAATTATAGGAATTGCTATAGACATATCAATACTACCTGTACCTGCTAAAGCTATAAGTATAGCTGTGGTTGCTGAAGAGCTTTGAACTACAGCTGTCATAGCTAATCCTGCTACAATACCAATTGACCAATTATCGCCTATTGCAATGATTAAATCTTTAAACTGTTGAGACTCTGCGATTGGTTTCATTGCATCTCCCATTATTGCCATACCCATAAATAACATTCCGAATCCTAATATTATGTTACCAAATTCTCTTCTTTTTGTAGATTTCGAAAACATTACTATAGCTACACCTATACCTACAAATATAGGAGCTATTGTATCTAACTTAAATGCTACTAACTGAGCAGTTATTGTAGTACCTATATTAGCACCCATTATAACTCCTACTGCCTGTGATAAGTTCATAAGCCCAGCATTAACGAATCCTACTACCATTACCGTAGTAGCACTGCTGCTTTGAACTACAGCTGTTATTATTGCACCTACTAATACACCCATAAACTTATTAGAAGTAGCTTTTTCTAGTATACTTTTTAGCCCTTCACCAGCGGCATTTTCTAATCCTTCTCCCATAAGTTTCATACCATACAAAAATAAACCTAGACCACCTATTAATCCAATTATAATTGTCATCGCATTCAAACCATATTCCCCCATTATAATTTACTTTTACCTTCAAAATAATACAATATATTTATGTATATGTTAATAGAATCTTACAACTTTTAACCTAATCTTAATATAGACATACATTTTATGTAATTTAATTATCTATTTAATAAAATAACTTACTATTAATTATACATTATTAGTTTTGACTATATTCCACTATTTTATAAACCATTTTTAAATATTTATTTAATAAAGCTAATATAGTCACAACTAATTATTTTAAAAGGCTTTATATCAACAAGTAATAAGGTTAACACTTAAAAATATTTAGGTCTTAATATAATGTAAGTTCTATAAACTTAAATAACTTAGGCAAAAAAATAAAACCCCCAAACATAAATGTTTGCGGGTTTCGTGATTTTATTAATACTATCTCTTTGAAAATTGTGGTGATCTTCTAGCTTTCTTAAGACCGTATTTCTTTCTTTCTTTCATTCTTGGGTCTCTTGTTAAGAATCCTGCCTTCTTAAGTTCAGGTCTTAAAGTTTCATCAGCTTTAACTAATGCTCTTGTAATACCGTGTCTTATAGCTCCGGCTTGACCTGTATATCCCCCACCATGTACATTAACTAAAACATCAAATTTGCTTTTAGTTTCAGTTAAAACTAATGGTTGGTTAGTTATAACTCTTAAAGTTTCTAATCCAAAAAATTCTTCTATGTCTCTGTTATTTATAGTTATTTTTCCTTCACCCGGTATAAGTCTTACTCTTGCTACAGCTTTCTTTCTTCTACCAGTTGCCATATATTGAACTTTAGCCATTTAAAATTTCCTCCTCTCGCGTCCTATTAGTATTTAAGTTCTAAAACTTCTGGTTTCTGTGCTTGTTGATCATGCTCAGAACCTCTGTATACTTTAAGCTTTCTTAATGTTTGTCTTCCAAGTACTCCTGTTGGAAGCATTCTTCTTACAGCTTCTTCAAATGCATATTCTGGTTTCTTTTTTAGCACTTCTCTGTAAGGTGTTTCTTTTAATCCACCTGGATAAAATGAGTGATGTCTTAACATCTTTTGATCTAATTTCTTTCCAGTTAAAAGTACCTTTTCAGCATTGATTACTATTACATAATCACCTGTGTCAACATTTGGTGTAAATGTTGGTTTGTGTTTTCCTCTTAATATAGATGCTACTTGGCTGGCAACTCTACCTAATGGTTTTCCTGCTGCGTCAACTACATACCATTTTCTATCAACTTCTCCTGTTTTAGCTATGTATGATTTCATCTTTTTCCCTCCCTGAACTTCTTATATAGACTTTTCTAGTTCTTCTATTTCTATGTGAAGATCTAACCTTCGTAGTTCTTATACACTTAGTAAATATAGTTTTTTCAAACATTATCATTGTAATACAATCTTCCTGGTGTGTCAATGTATTTTATTAAATTAATAAAATACTTTTTCTAAACAAAGCCCTGATGACAAAACTGCTTTTCCTGCTTTAGATCTGTTCTTTGATTCTATTATATCCACTATCTGGCTTGGTGGCATTTTACCTTTTCCAATTTGAACTAAAGTGCCTACTATTATTTTAACCATATTATATAAAAATCCATCTGCGGTTATATATACTTTTATATAATTATTATCTTTGTATATTTGTATATCTTTAATAGTTCTAATGCTAGTTTTAACGGAGCTTCCCATATTTTTAAATGCAGAAAAGTCTTGTTTACCTAGAAAGTATTTACTGGCTTCTATCATTATATCCATATTTAAAGGTTTCCTTACATGATATACATAATTTCTATATAACGCTGGTACACTTTCTCTATTAAATATAGTATATGAGTAGGTTTTTGCTACACAGCTATACCTAGCATGGAACTCTTTTTCTACTTCTTCCGAGCTTAATATAATGATATCTTCTGGTAAGTTTAGATTTATAACATTTTTAATTTTATCTGATGGTATTGTTGATTTAGTATGAAAGTTTAATACAAAAGCCTTTGCATGTACCCCTGCATCTGTTCTACTACATCCTATTACATCTAAGCTTTCCCCCGTTGATTTAAATATAGCCTCTTCAATTCTTTGTTGAATAGTCATTGCATTTTTCTGTCTTTGCCATCCACTATAATTTGTTCCATCGTACTCCACTATTAATTTTATATTTTTCATTATAATATCCACCTATACATAATATATAGCTATGGATAACGTTGCTAAAGAAGAATATATTATACTAGCAACGAAATCTATACTTTGCATTTTAAGTTGTTTCATTCTAGTTCTACCTTCTCCGCCTCTATAACATCTTGACTCCATAGCCATAGCAAGCTCATCTGCTCTTCTAAATGAACTTATGAATAGTGGAACAAGTAATGGTATTAATCCTTTTGCTTTGTTTATTATATTTCCGCTATCAAAATCAGCACCTCTAGCCATCTGCGCCTTCATTATCTTATCAGTTTCATCCATTAGTGTAGGTATAAATCTTAATGCTATAGTCATCATCATTGCTAGTTCATGAGCTGGCAGACCTATCTTTTTAAAAGGGTTTAAAAGTCTTTCAATTCCATCTGTAAGCTCAATTGGTGATGTTGTTAATGTAAGCAAAGATGTTCCAAGTATCAAAAATATTAATCTTAGTACCATAAAGCCTGCTGTACTTAATCCTTCTTTATATATTTTTATAAACTTCCATTGAAATATAATATTAGTCCCCTCTACCATAAATAAATTTAAAATAGCAGTTATAACTATAAGTATAAAAACAGGTTTTAAGCCTTTGTATAAATACGTTGGTGATAACTTTGCAACTGAAACTGTAGCTAATACGAATGCCACTACAAATATATATCCACTAAAGCTTTTGATTAGAAATAATTGGATTATAAATAATAATGATATTAATATTTTAGTCCTGGGGTCTAATTTATGAACAAAAGATTCCCCTGGTACATACTGTCCTATTGTAATATCCTTTATCATAAGTTCTTCCCCCTATAAGCTAGCTTTCTTGGTATTATCTAAATATTTTAAAATGGCCCTTTTAGCTTGTTCAACTGTAAATATATCTTTTTCTATTTCAAAGCCTCTAGCTCTTAATTCTCTAACTAAGTAGGTAATTTGAGGAGCTGCTAGCCCAACTTGTTCTAACTGATCTATATTTTGAAATATTTCTTTTGGCTTTCCATCTAAAATGCAAGTTGCCTTATTCATTACTATAATTCTATCCGATACTTTCGCAACGTCTTCCATACTATGTGAAACTAATATTATAGTCATATTATAGTCCTTATGTAAGGTTTTAATTTGAGATAATATATCGTCTCTTCCCTTTGGGTCAAGTCCTGCTGTAGGTTCATCTAATATAAGTATCTTAGGTTCCATAGCTACAACACCTGCAATAGCTACACGTCTTTTTTGACCTCCACTTAAATCAAAGGGTGATTTATCCTTATACTCTTCGTAATCTATTCCTACCATTTCCATTGCTCTTTTAACTCTTTTAAGTATTTCCTCATCTTTTAGTCCTAAATTTTTAGGACCAAAAGCTATATCTTTTTCTATAGTTTCTTCAAACAATTGATATTCAGGATATTGAAATACTAAGCCCACCTTTTTTCTTACATCACTTAATTTTACTCCTCTTTTAAGTATATCTTGCCCATCAATTATTATTTTTCCACTGGTGGGTTTTAATAAGCCATTTAAGTGCTGTATAAGTGTTGATTTTCCTGATCCTGTATGTCCAATAAGAGCAACAAATTCACCGTCATTTATTTCTATACTTATATCGTCTAATGCCTTCTTTTCAAAAGGTGTATTTTTCATATAAACATGAGTTAAATTTTCTATTTTAATTGACATAATTTATTCACCATCTCATCTATAGTTAATATTTCCGTATTAATATCAATTCCACTCTTTTTTAATTCATAAGCAAGTTCGGTAACCTGTGGAACATCTAATCCTATTTTCTTCATTAACTCCACATTTTTAAAAACTTCTCTTGGTGTGCCTTTTATTATTATCTTTCCTTCATCCATAACAGCTATACGATCTGCTTCTACTGCCTCTTCCATGTAATGAGTAATAAGTACTATAGTTATTCCAAAATCTTTATTAAGTTTCTTTATAGTGTTGATTACCTCTTTTCTCCCTGACGGGTCCAGCATAGCTGTAGGTTCATCAAATACTATGCACTTAGGTCTCATAGCTAATATACCTGCTATAGCTACTCTTTGCTTTTGCCCACCGGATAATAGGTGTGGTGCATGTTTCCTGTAATCATACATCCCTACTGTCTTTAAACTTTCTTCTACCCTTTTTACTATTTCACTAGGCTCTACTCCAAGATTTTCTGGGCCAAAGGCCACATCTTCTTCTACAATTGTTGCAACTATTTGATTATCAGGATTTTGAAAAACCATGCCTGCTTTACTTCTAATATTCCATGTGTTATTTTCATCAGATGTGTCCATATTATCAACATAAACCTTGCCTTCTGATGGGATTAATAATGCATTTAAATGCTTTGCAAGAGTTGACTTTCCAGAACCATTATGTCCTAATACTACCAAGAACTCTCCCTTTTCAACTTCTAGGTTAACACCATTCACAGCATACTTTTCTGAATTATCTTCTGAATTTATATATTTATATGTAAGGTTTTCGCATCTAATCATAGTATTTTCCATTTAGTAATCCTCCAAAATAAAAATATGCATATAAGTAATGAAAAGTAGACTTTATAAATATATTTTCCATTACTTACACATCAATAATGTTCATGTATTATAAAATAAAATAAAATATTAAAAGGTAAAAATAAATAGATATATTAAAATGGGGACTAAGCTAATGCCACTTAATCCCCTTAATTGTTATACTAATTCTAATATAACTACTTCTGCTCCGTCTCCTCTACGTGGACCTACTTTATAAATTCTAGTATATCCACCATTTCTTTCACTGTACTTAGGAGCTATATTATCAAATAAATTTCTTACTACTTCTTCTTCAGTTACGAAAGCAAGTACTTGCCTTCTTGCATGAAGATCACCTCTTTTTCCAAGAGTGATCATTTTTTCAGCTAATCGCTTTGTTTCTTTTGCTCTTGCTTCTGTAGTTTCTATCTTACCATACTTTAAGAAACTAGTAACAAGACCTCTTAACATTGCTCTTCTTTGGTCGGTTGGACGACCTAATTTACGGTACACTGCCATAGCTTTACCTCCTTACTCGTCGTTTAATCTTAATCCCAAGCCTAAGTCTTTAAGTTTTCGTTCTACTTCTTCTAGGGACTTTCTTCCTAGGTTTCTAACCTTCATCATATCTTCAATAGATCTTTGGGCAAGTTCTTGAACTGTGTTTATTCCAGCTCTTTTTAAACAGTTATAACTTCTAACTGATAAATCAAGTTCCTCAATAGTCATTTCAAGAACCTTTTCCTTTTTATCTTCTTCTTTTTCAATCATAATCTCTACATCATTTGCATGATCAGTAAGAGTCATGAATAACTTAAAGTGTTCTATTAGAATTTTAGCTGATAAGCTTAAAGCTTCTTCGATTTTTATGGTTCCATTTGTCCAGATCTCTAAGGTTAGTTTATCATAATCTGTGATTTGACCAACCCTTGTGTTATCAACGGTAAAATTAACTCTTTTAACTGGGGTATATATGGAGTCTATAGGTATAGATGATATAGGAAGTTCTTCGATTTTGTTTTTATTTTGTGAAACATAACCTCTTCCTCTTCCAACTATAATCTCCATGTATAATCTTGCGTTATCATCCAGGGTTGCTATATGTAGATCTTTATTAACAACCTCTATATCGCTATCAGTTTTTATATCTCCAGCTGTTATTTCGCAAGGTCCCTTTGCATCTATATATATAGTCTTAGGGCCCTCACCTGTCATTTTAAGAGCAAGAGATTTAATGTTTAATATTAATTCTGTTACGTCTTCCTTAACACCTGGAACTGTTGAGAATTCATGAAGTACACCATCTATCTTTACATATCTAGCTGCAACACCAGGTAGTGAAGATATTAATATTCTTCTTAAAGCATTCCCAAGAGTTATACCGTATCCTCTCTCTAGAGGTTCTACAACAAACTTACCATAACTTTCATCTTCGCTAATTTCTATACACTCAATTTTAGGCTTCTCGATTTCTAACATTGGCAAACCCTCCTTGTTTTTTAAATGGCAACCTTATATGAGGGCAACTGATTCTATACCTACTAAATTGATTTTTCTATATTTAGCAGATTAATAGATTATTAGACTATTACTTACTATATAACTCAACTATTAATGTCTCGTTTATAGGAGCGTCTATATCTTGTCTTGATGGTTCAGCAATAACTGTTCCTTCAAAATTTTCTGGATTTGCTGTTAACCAACTTGGTAAAGTCTTTGGATTTTCAGCAAATATCTTGAATTTTTCAGTAGCCTTGCTTTTATCACAGATAGATACAACATCATTTATTGAAACTTGGTAAGATGGAATATCTACCTTACTTCCGTTTACTAAGAAATGTCCATGAGTAACTAATTGTCTAGCTTCTGTTCTTGAAGCCCCGTATCCAAACTTATAAGCTACATTGTCTAATCTCATCTCTAGTAATCTTAATAGATTTTCACCTGTTATTCCTCTTTGCTTATCTGCTTTTTCATAATATGTTCTAAATTGCTTTTCTAACACACCATATATTCTCTTAGCTTTTTGCTTTTCTCTTAATTGTAATCCGTAGTTGGATACTTTCTTTCTACTTTGTCCGTGTTGTCCTGGAGCATATGCTCTTCTCGCAAACGCACATTTATCTGTATAGCACCTATCTCCTTTAAGAAATAGTTTCATACCTTCTCTTCTGCATAATCTGCAGGTAGCTTCAGTATATCTTGCCATTAATTACACCTCCTGTTACTTATACTAAACTCTTCTTCTCTTTGGTGGTCTACAACCATTATGTGGTATTGGAGTAACATCTTTAATTAATGTAACTTCAATTCCAGCTGCTTGTAATGATCTTATAGCTGCTTCTCTTCCTGATCCTGGTCCTTTAACATAAACTTCAACACTCTTTAAGCCATGCTCCATTGCAACTTTTGCAGCTGTTTCTGCTGCCATTTGTGCTGCATATGGTGTGCTCTTTCTTGATCCTCTGAATCCTAAAGCACCTGCACTAGACCATGATAAAGCATTTCCAGCTGTATCAGTTAAAGTAACTATTGAATTATTGAACGTTGACTTTATGTGTGCTGCTCCATGTTCAATATTCTTTTTTTCTTTTCTTCTTCTTGTTTTCTTAACCTTTTGTGCTGCCATTACTCTACCTCCTTACTATTTCTTTCTGTTAGCTATAGTTCTCTTTGGACCTTTTCTTGTTCTAGCATTAGTTTTTGTTTTTTGTCCTCTTACTGGAAGACCTTTTCTATGTCTTATTCCTCTATAGCATCCAATTTCAACTAATCTTTTTATGTTAAGGGCAACTTCTCTTCTAAGATCTCCCTCAACCTTTAAGTTCTTATTTACATAATCTCTTATAACATTAACTTCTTCTTCACTAAGATCTCTCACCCTAGTATCACCATTAATGCCAGTTTCTTTTAACAGTTTTTTAGCGATGGAATTTCCTATTCCATATATATAAGTCAGACCTATTTCTATTCTTTTCTCTTTTGGTAGGTCAACACCTGATATTCTTGCCATTAAAATTTACACCTCCTGGTATTTAAACTTGCTTTTATATATTTAAAATCCTAGGTCAATAGAGTATATCGTTCCCTCTATTGTCAGCCTTACCTAAAACTTAATAGCAGATTGTCTTTTTTATTAATTACTATTTATGAAATTAGCCTTGCTTTTGCTTGTGCTTCGGATTTTCACAGATTACCATTACTCTTCCTTTTCTTTTTATGATCTTACACTTTTCACAAATAGGCTTAACTGACGGTCTTACTTTCATAGCTAATCCTCCTTATTACTTTGCTCTCCAGGTAATTCTTCCACGAGTTAAATCGTAAGGTGAAAGTTCTAATGTTACTTTATCACCTGGCAAAATTCGTATGAAATTCATTCTTAATTTCCCTGATATATGAGCAAGTATTACATGCCCACTTTCTAATTCTACCTGAAACATGGCGTTTG